>JAIYDY010000033.1 GCA_027487245.1 Hyphomicrobiales bacterium | reverse complement strand
GCCAGGTCAGCTCGGCCCCGCCGGGCGGGTCCTTCTGCCACTCGTTCTCGGCGGTCGAGACCAATGTCATCTCGTGGCCGCGCCGCGCGATCAGGTAGATCTTGCCCCCTGTATAGCGCCATGCCACGGCATCGAAGACCTGAAGGCCCTTATCGCGGCACCGAGTCGGGAAGCTGGTCAGAAAGCGCCCGTCGGCAGCGCCGGGATTGGTGCCCAGCACGATCCGGCAGACCTCCTGCCCGCCATAGCGGAACATGGCATAGCTGCCGGGGATGCTCTCGCGCGGCGGGGCCTTCGCAGGATCGAAGGCGATGCGCGGCGCAGCTGGCGCATTGGCGATGCGCGGCACATAGCGCCTTGGCTTGCCCAGCGAATCGATCTGGTAATCCGCCCCGTCCGCGGAGGCCTTCAGCCTGAAGGCCTCGCTGTCCTCGCTGAACGACAGAACCGGCTGGCCTGATGCATCGGTGAGCCGGATCAGGCCATCCTCGGACACCGTCCAGGCGCTGATCCTGCCCAGGATCGGCAGGCCGCGCCGGCAGGTCGCTGGATAACCCAGGGCGCGCCCGCCCTTCACCTCGACATTGCGCAAGGTGATCTTGCATTTGCGTGCCCCGCCCTGCCCGATCAACTCCCAGGCTCCGGCGAGTTGCTGCACGGCAGGCGGCACGGCCGCGGGGCGCGCGCCCTGCGCCTTGGCAACCACCGGCAGCAGGGCAATCCCGGCCACAACCACGGCTGCCACCGGGCCGACCACGCGCAAGGTCGATGAGATCAGCGTCTGGGCCATGGGGTTTCCGCCACCGGTGTGAGGGGGCCTTTTCCGGCAAACCAGCTTGTCAGGTTATCGATCTGCAATTGGCCCATGCCTTCGCGCGTGTGGTGCGAGGCCGAGCCGACATGCGGCAGCAGCATGACATGGTCCATGCCGATCAGCTCGGCCGGCACGCGTGGCTCGTCCTCGAAGACATCAAGACCGGCCGACAGGATCACCTTGTCCCGCAGGGCCGCGATCAACGCTGCCTCGTCCACCACCGAACCGCGCCCGACATTGACGACGATGCCTTCAGGACCGAGGGCTTTCAGCACATCGGCATTGATGAGATGGCGCGTCTGTTCACCGCCCGGCGCGACGCTGACCAACGTGTCGACGTCTGCAGCCATGGCCAGCAGCGACGGGTAGTAGCGGTAAGGCACATCCGCCTGCCGGCTGCGGCCATGATAGGCGATGGGAACGCCGAACGCCTCCAGCCGCCGGGCCACC
This sequence comes from Hyphomicrobiales bacterium, assembly GCA_027487245.1. Classification (GTDB taxonomy): domain Bacteria; phylum Pseudomonadota; class Alphaproteobacteria; order Rhizobiales; family Beijerinckiaceae; genus Allobosea. Next base: position 62,344 of record JAIYDY010000033.1, on the reverse strand, counting down.
GCCTTGCCGATGCGCCCGAGCCCGACAATGCCGATGCTGCGGGTCCGCAGGCTGGTGGTGAAGGGATAGGGCTTTTGCAGCCATTGCCCGGCCCTGAGATAACGGTCGGCCTGCGGCAACTGCCGGATGGTGCCCAGCAGCAGGCCAAGCGCCAGATCCGCCACCTCTTCGGTCAGCACATCGGGCGTGTTGGTGACGATGATGCCGCGGCTCGCTGCGGCATCGGCATCGATGGAATCATAACCGACGCCGAAATTGGCGATGATCTCCAGCGCCGGCAGATGCGCCATCAATCCCGCATCCAGCCGCGCCTTGGAGCCGGCCATGGCAATGGCACGCACGCCGGACAGCGCGGCAAAGCCGGCCTCTTCCTTCGGCAGGGCATGGACGGTGAAAGCCGCTTCGAGCCGGCTGGCCACATAGGGCATCATGCCGCCGACAGCGAGGATTTCAGGCTTTGACATGACAACCCGGCGGCGCGCGTGGTGAATCGTGCGCCACCTTTCCCGGCAAAGGGCGGCAGCGTCAAGCGGCCAGACGCGCCGTCGTCCCGCGCACCACCAGCGCCGGCGCAACCCTGAGCCGCCTTGGCGGCATGGTCGGCGCGTTCATGCGCTCGTTGAGCACATCGAGAGCCTTGTGAACCATCTCGACATGGTTGCCGCGCACCGTCGTCAGGCCGGGGAAGGAGGCGGCGGCCTCGGCAATGTCGTCGCACCCGATGATCGAGACATCGCGGCCCGGCTCGATGCCCTGCTGCCGCATCCCGACCATGGCGCCCAGCGCCGTCAGGTCGTTGTAGCAGTAGATCGCAGTCGGCCTGTCGCGGCGCTCCAGCAGCCAGTGAGCCCCGTTGATGCCCGCCTCGCGCGTTTCGGCGCCCTGCACATGCAGCGACGTGTCAGGCGTCAACCCGGCAGCGACCATCGCCTTGCAATAGCCGGCATGGCGGGCGCGCCCGGTCGAGACATTGACCGAGCCGCCGAGCATGGCAATGCGCTTGTGGCCTAGGGAGACGAGATGGTTGACCGCCAGGGTCGCTGCCTGCTCATCGTCGACACCGACGAAATCAAAGCCGGTATCCTCGATCTCGCGCACGATCTGCACGACCGGAATGCCGGAGGCGATGAGATGATCGAGATGTTCGCTCTCGGTGCCCACCGTCGGGCAGAACAGCAGTCCGTCAGGGCGATACTCGCGCAGGGTGGTCAACACCCGCTCCTGGCGCTCACTGTCGCCGGCGCAACTGCCGAACATCACGGTGCGGCCATTCTCGATGGCGCGCTGCTCCACCGCCGAAAGGATCTCGGCGAAATACGGATTGAGGATATTGTGGAGCGCCACCGCGATGATGTTGGTGCGCGCCATTCGCAAGGCAGCAGCGCTGCGATTGTAGGTGTAGCCGAGATCGCGGGCGGTCTTCTTGACCTTGCGCTTGGTGTTGTCGGCGACCAGCGGACTGTCCCGCAGGGCCAGCGACACAGTCGCGGTCGAGACGGCCAGTTGCCGCGCGATCATCTGCAGCGTCACGCGCGAACGGGTCATCCGTGCGCTTCCTGTTTCGCTGTTGCCTTGAAACCCGTTCATGCGGCGTGCCTCGTGAGGCGTCGCGCACAATGCCGCTACCTCAACTGACAGTTTTACGCGCAGGAATGGATTCGGGCAAGAGATGTAACTTTACTTAGTCATTGACCAGCGTCAACTCAGCTTGACACTTATGGCAAAGGCGGAGCCCCGGCCATCGGCGCGGTCGCACCGCCGGCCGTCAGCGCCGCGAGGTAGCGCGTGCCTCGGACAGCAGCCGGTCGGAAGCGGCCTCGATGACGGATGTCATGGTGGCAAAAAAGGCTTCGCGGCTCAGCCCCGGCGGGATCGGCGGCAGCACCTCGACCACGATGGTGCCGGGATGGCGCAGAAACTTGCGCCGAGGCCAGAACGCGCCGGAGTTCAGCGCCATCGGCACGCAGGTGATGCCGATCTGGTCATACATATGGACGATCCCGTACTTGTACGCAGGCTTGGCACCTGGCGCCGTGCGCGTGCCTTCCGGGAAGATCACGACCTGCCGGCCATGGCGAATTTCCTCGCCAGCCCGCGCGTTCATGCGCGTCAATGCCGACGAGCCGCCCCTGCGGTCGATCGGGATCGAGCGTGCCTTCCACGTATACCAGCCGAACAGCGGCACCCATTGCAGTTCGCTCTTCAGCACGAACGCCGGATCATCAACCACGCAGAACAGCGCGAAGGTCTCCCACATCGACTGGTGCTTGCAGGCCACCAGGAAGCCACCCTGGGGGATGTTCTCGTGCCCCCTGAGTTCGAAGCGCGTACCGCAGATCACCTTGAGCAACCACAAGGATGACCACGCCCACGCCCGCGCCGCCCGCATGAACACCATGCGCGGCATCAGGTAGGTCGGGACGAGAACGAGCATCCACGTGATCATGTTCAGATAGAACATGATGTTGAAGATCAAGGATCGGAGGTGAAGCATGCCTGCGGTCAAACACGACAGGCGGCCATGGCGTCAAGTCCGCCGGCCCGGAATTCGGCACGAACCGGCCAGCCAACCTGCCGGAAGGCTGCCCCTCCGGCAGCGGCTCAAGGGCTCTCCGCCCGCTCGATCGGCAGATGCCCCACCGGTTTCTGTCGGCCCACCAGAACCGGCAGGCGCGAATGCTCCGGATCGGTCTCGATCAGTTGGCGCAGCCGTGAGACCAGGAACTTCAGATACTCGGCAACCACGAGCCGGAACACGCCGGTATCGGACCACAGCCGCGTGATGTCGACGCTGTCGCTGACAACCGGGTAGCCGATCAGCCGCATGCCCTGCAAGGCATGCTGGAATTCGCCGACGGTGCGCGGCATGTGATAATTCGATGTCACGACCAGCAATGAGGTGAAGCCGTTGGACTGCGCCCAGCGCCGCGCCTCGATGGCATTGCCGATGGTGTTGCGGGCGCTTTTGCCAAGGTCGACGCAGCACGCCAGCATCGGTCGCATATCGCCGGCCTTGCGGGCGATCTCGTCCCGTCCGGTCTTCTGGTAGACGCCACTGATCAGCAGCCGCCGGCCGCGGCCCTCGGCCAGCAGGCCAAGCCCGTCCGACAGGCGCTGCGAGCCGCCCGTCAGCACCACGATGCCGTCAGCGCGCTCCGGGTTGCGCGGTTCGAACGTGGCGATCGAGCGGCTGAAACCGATGAAGTCGGCAACCAGCCAGAGTGCGGCACCAAGACCGAGAGCGAGCACGGCAACAGCAGCCTGACGTGCCCGTCGCCCGCCATTGGCAACGGGCAACGGCTGCCGGGCCGACGCCTTCGCATCGGGTGCAATGTCATGGCCGCGGATCAACGACATGCTGGGAAAATACAGTCCAATCGAGGCATCAAAGAGACAAGGCAATCAGGAACAGAAAGCCGCACGATAGACCTGATGACCGAATTGGCAAGATGGACCCCTTTCGACAAGAATGGCCACTCTCCGCAAGACAGGCCCCGCAAAGGGCCGCGCCAGCCTCAGGCCATGTCCTTGAGGTGCCGCCGGACGGTCAGGCGCGAGACAACACCCGCGATCAGCGCGACCATCGCCGCGATCAGAACCACGATGAGGTATCCGATCCAGCCGATCTCGAACGAGCCGAACAGCGCCTGCAACTGGTCCGCGCCTGGCCCGGAACTCCAGCTCAGGCTGATCCAGCCCAGCACGGCCGTGACCACCAGCGCGACCAGTCCGCCGATGGCTCCGCCCTCGAGCCCGAGCTTGAGGAACCGGCCCTGGAACTCGCGTGCGATGAAGCTGTCATCGGCACCGACCAGATGCAGCACCTCGACCGAATCCTGGCTGCCAGCCATCGCGCCGCGCGTGGCGAAGGCCACCGCAAGGCCCGCCGCTGCCGTCACCAGGATGACCACGACCATCCCGGCCAGGATGAGCGTGTTGGCCATGGTCGACAGCCGGCCGATCCACAGCCGGTGATCGTCGAGGCTGGCACCCGGCACCTCGCGGCGAAGGCTCTGGCGCAGGGCCTCATTATCGGGCCGCGAGCCGCGTGTGATGGTGACAACCACGAGGCGCGGCACCGGCAGTTCAGCGAGGGCAAGCCCGGTGCCGAGCCACGGTTCGAGCAGCCGGTCGGACTCGGCGCGGGGCACGATGCGCACGGCCTCGACTCCCGCAGCCCCCCGGAACAGGTCAGCGGCCTTTTTCAAGTCGTCGTCGATCGAGCGCCGGACGTCCGGTTTGATCTGGATGGTCATCTCGTTCGACACGGCGCTGCGCCAGTCGCCCGAAGCCCGCGCCACCATGTGGGCTGCGCCGCCGGCCAGTGCGGCCAGAAAGGTCAGGATTGCGATGACGGCCACGAGCGCACGGCTGGCGGCGGAATCCACCGGGATCAGGGGTTGATCGCGCTTGAGGCCCGCCGGCAGGCCGGGAATGTCCGGCATCATGCCACGCCGCGCCGCGCCGTCCTCTCCGGAAGCAGCGGCATGGGTCTCACGCCGCCGCCCGAGCCAGACGGACACCCTGCCGCGCACCGCGCCGATCAGCGAGGCTAGACCATGCGCCATCGCCTCAGCCATCCACGTGCAGATAGCCGTTGGCCAGCACGAGGCGGCGGGCATCGTGCTGGTCCATCAGGTTGAGATCATGGGTGGCGATGACCACGGCGGTTCCCAGTTGCTGAAGCTCCATGAACAACCTGAGCAGGCGGCGGGCCAGGGTCGGATCGACATTGCCGGTCGGCTCGTCGGCCAGCAGCAACTCCGGCTTGACGATCAGGGCCCGTGCGATCGCCGCACGCTGCTTCTCGTCGCCGGACAGCACCGGCGGGATCGAGTGCATGCGCTCGCCGAGCCCGACCCAGCGCAGCAACTCGATGACCTCGCTGCGATAGCTTGCCTCCTCCCGCCCCTTCACCTTCATCGGCAGAGAGACGTTCTCGTAAACGGTGAGATGGTCGAGCAGGCGGAAATCCTGGAACACCACGCCCATGCGCCGGCGCGCCGCGCTCAAGGCGTCGTTCTGCCGGCGCGTGACATCGTGGCCAAACAGGTTGACCAGCCCGCGCGTCGGCTTCAGCGACAGCAGCATCAGCTTGAGCAGCGTGGTCTTGCCCGCTCCCGACGGCCCGGTGAGATACTGGAACGAGCGCGGTTCGACGCTGAAGGTGATGTCCCTCAGCACCTCCGGTCCCATCCCGTAGCGAAGGCCGACGCCTTCAAACCGGACCATTGTCACCTCTCCAGACCCGGAGGTCTTGCCCGTCTTCACCAAGCGTTAACCAGGAACACGGCCAACTGACGGCCAACCTTTCCTGGACGCCGCCAGATTGTCACACTGATTCGCCATGCTCATTGTCTGCCCGACCTGCGCAAGCAGATACAGCATTGATGACGACAAGATCGGCCCCGAGGGCCGGATGGTGCGCTGCGCCAGTTGCCGCTCCGACTTCTTCGCCAGATTGCCGGAGGCTGGCACCGATGACGCCCCGGCTGCCGCCGAGGCCGGCGACATGGTGCCGGCGCCAGCCGCAGTGCCGGCCCCGCCTCCTGCGCCGGTTGCAGCGCCCGCGCGGGTCAAGAAGCCGAGCGCGGATGATGATCTGGCGGCAGCTTGGCTGGCCGAGGCAGGCCTCGAACCGGAGCCCGAACCCGAACCTGTGCCTGAGCCCGCAGTCACCACGCCATCCGAAAGTGCCTCGAAAGGCAGGAGCGCCGAGCAGGATGCTCTGGACGCCCTGTTCGAGCAGGAACTGGCCGCAGCCAGGAGCGAGGCGGAAGCCGCCGGGGCCAGCCATCCCGATCTTTCCGACGTGCCGCCCGAAGATGGAAGCGCCGACAAGACGAACAGCAAACCCGGCTGGCGCGGCTGGATGGCCCGGCTGCTGCCCGGCCGCAGGGACCGCCGCGCAGCGACAGGTGCGCGGGCGGGCAAGAAGCCCCATCCGTCAATCCAATCAAAACGGCGCGGTGCCGCCAAGGGTCCCGCCAAGGCTGGAGGCGGGATCGGTCGCCTGCTCAAGGGCCCTGCCGGCATCGGCATCGCCAGCGCACTCATCCTTGCGGCCCTGATCGTGCAGCGTGACGCCGTGGTGCGGCTTGCGCCCTCGTCCGCCACCCTGTTCGCCAAGCTCGGGCTGGAGGTCAACATCAACGGCCTCGACTTCGCCGAGATCCGCTCGACCCTGCACCGCGAGGGCGACCAGCGCTTCCTTGTGGTCGAGGGCCAGGTCATCAGCGTCGACCGCCGCACAGTGCCGGTGCCGCTGATCGAGCTCCGCGTTAGCGCCGCCGATGGCAGCACACTCTACTCGTGGACGACAGAGCCCCCGCGCGCCAACCTCAAACCCGGTGAAGCATTGCATTTCCGCACAAGGCTTGCGACACCCCCAGAGGCAGGTCGGCACATCGAGGTCCGTTTCGCGGATCCAGCTGTCGCCGCACGCGCCAGAACCTGAGACCACGCGCCGCTTGCCTGCGGTGCCAGACCCATCCGGAGCCAGACATGGCCAACAATCGCCGCATCCGCGTGCTGTATGACGAAGCTGCCATTGCCGGTCGCAACCGCGAGATCGCCGAAGCAGTCGCTGCGACCAAACCCGTCGACCTGCTGGTTGTCGCCGTGCTCAAGGGCAGCTTCATGTTCGCTGCCGACCTGATCCGGGCCATGCACAAGGCCGGACTGAGCCCGCAGGTCGAATTCGTGCACCTGTCATCCTATCGCGAGGCCACCGTCTCGTCCGGCCAGGTCGAGATCCTGCGCGACGTGCAGAGCGAGGTGGCGGGGCGCGATGTGCTGCTGGTCGACGACATCCTGGAATCGGGCCGCACGCTGACCTTCGCCAAGGACCTGCTCGCCGCGCGTGGTGCCAGAAAGGTGATGAGCGCCGTGCTGCTGGAAAAGCCCGGCAAGCGCGCCGTCGCCATTACGCCCGATTTTGTCGGTTTTGTCTGCCCGGACTACTTCGTCGTGGGCTACGGCATGGACGTGGCCCATTCCTATCGGCAACTGCCCTTCGTCGGCGTCATCGAGACTGACGACCAGCCCGGCTTCGACGGCATCTGAGACAACAGCGCATGGCCCGCATTCTGGTTGTGGATGATGAGGAGGCGGTCCGTTCGCTTATTGCGCGCGGGCTTGCACTCGATGCCCACACGGTCGAGATGGCCGGTGATGGTGCCGAAGCCCTTGAAGCGATCACGGCCAGCGAGGGCCGCTTCGACCTCGTGCTCAGCGATATCCGCATGCCGCTGATGGACGGCATCGCCATGGCGCTGGCCGCCAAGCGCGATTTCCCCGATCTGGTGATCCTGTTGATGACCGGCTATGCCGAACAGCGCGAACGGGCGAAAAGCCTCGAGAACATCGTCGTTGACGTGCTGACCAAGCCGTTCGGACTGGCCGAACTGCGCAGCACCGTGGCGCGTGTGCTAGAACAGACCCGGAAGGCCTGAGCCACGATTGGCCTGAGCAGCGACCTAGCGGTTCAGTGCCCAGATCGAGACATTGATCAGGGTCGCGAACGAGACCCAGGCCGCGTAAGGCCACAGCAGCCACGAGGCGAACGGGTCCACCACGTTGAAGGCGCGGATGGTGACGATGATCATCGCCAGGAACGGCACGATCACCACCAGCCCGAGCAGCGGAGACTGCGCCCAGAAGAAGGCGAAGGACCACGAGCAGTTCAGCGCCAGTTGCGCATAGAAGGCCAGCAGCGCGCGGTTGCGCCCTGGTGTGGTCGCAGGCCATTTCCAGATGCGGAACACCGCATAGGCCATCAGCGAGAACAGCAAGGTCCACGCGATCGGGAACAGCCAGTTCGGCGGATTGAAGGCTGGCTTCATCAACCCGGCATACCAGACCGGAATGCTGGGCTGAGTCGCGGCATTGCCGAGAACGGAACACAGCACGATCGGGACGACGGAATAGGCGAGCTTGTCGAAGGGATAGCGGACGGAGGTCATGGGCCGGATATGGACCATCCGGCCGAATGTGCAAGTGCGAGACGGGCACGCCGGAGCATTGGATCATGATCAAACCGCCGGCCAGGAGGAAAGCCCGCGCCTTTCGGACTGCCGACCCGATTGATCTTTGCCGCCGGATTGCCGACAAAGCCCCTATGCAGCCCTTCCGCTTCAACACCACGCCATCCGTGATCTTCGGTGCCGGCAGCGCGACGCGTCTGGGCGAGGCTGCGCTGCCGCTGGTGGGCAAGCGCGTGCTGCTGGTCAGCGATGCGGGCCTGCTGAAGGCAGGTCTGCTGGCCGGCGCTCTGTCCAGCCTCGGCGCGGCCGGCATCGAGGCCAGTCTCTTCACCGATGTGGCCGCCGATCCACCGGAACACTGCGTGCTGGCGGCCGCCGAAGCGGCGCGGCAGGCCGGCGTCACCGGCATCATCGGCTTTGGCGGCGGTTCGCCAATGGACGTGGCCAAGCTCGTCGCCCTGCTGGCCCGTTCGGGCGAGGATCTGGGATCGGCCTACGGTGTCGGCAATGCCAAAGGTCCGCGCCTGCCCTTGGTCCTTGTGCCGACCACCGCCGGCACCGGGTCGGAAGTCACGCCGATCGCCATCGTCACCACCGGCGAGGCCGAGAAGAAGGGCGTGGTCTCGCCCATCCTGCTGCCGGACCTGGCCATCCTCGATCCCGATCTGACGCTCGGCCTGCCGGCCCATGTCACGGCAGCCACCGGGGTCGACGCGATGGTGCATGCGATCGAGGCCTTCACCTCGGCCTCGGCCAACAACAACCCCGTCTCCCGCACCCTTGCCAAGGAGGCGCTCGCACTTCTCGGTCGCCATATCGAACGCGCAGTTTTGCATGGGGCGGATCAGGCTGCGCGCGGGGCCATGCTGCTGGGCTCGATGCTTGCCGGACAAGCCTTCGCCAATTCGCCCGTGGCGGCCGTGCACGCGCTGGCCTATCCGGTCGGCGGCATCTTCCATGTCCCGCACGGCCTGTCAAACGCGCTGGTGCTGCCTCATGTGCTGGCCTTCAATGCGCCCGCGGCGGCTGTGGCCTATGCCGAACTGGCCCCGATCATCTTCCCTGGCCACGCGCCGGGCAGCAGCCTTGCGGACGCGTTCCGTGCACTCTCGGTGCGGCTTGACCTGCCCGGTCGCCTGCGCGATGTCGGCATTCCGCATGATGCGATCCCGCGCCTTGGCGAGGATGCAATGAAGCAAACGCGGCTTCTGGTAAACAATCCGCGCCCGCTGGCACTGCCTGACGTGCTCGCGATCTATGAGGCCGCGTGGTGAAACCAGCCAGGCTGACGCGCGCCGACCTGCGCCATTTCACCACGATCCAGACCCGCTGGCATGACAACGACGTCTTCGGGCATGTCAACAACGTGGTCTATTATGCTTGGTTCGACACCGCCGTGAATGGTTGGCTCATCGACCGGGGCCTGCTCGACCCCGCCGCCAGCAGCATCATCGGGCTGGTGGTGGAAACAGGGTGCAGTTACGCGGAAAGCGTCGCCTTTCCCGAACCGGTCAGCATCGGCATCGCCATCGACCGTCTCGGCTCCTCATCGGTGCGATACCGGATCGGCGTGTTCAGGGAGCATGGTGACCTCGCCATCGCACAAGGCCATTTCACCCATGTCTACGTCGACCGGGCCAGCCAGCGGCCAGTGCCGATCCCCGATGCCATCCGCACGGCCATAGCCGGGCTTCTGGCCTGACGGCCGCCCAGGCCCGCTCAGTTCGTCAGCCTGATCGAGCCGATCCTGCCGGCGATGGCCGTGAAGACATCGTCGATCTGCGCGGCGCTTGACACCTCGTAATAGTAGCCCGGTCCCGAGGAGCAATCCTGAAGCAGGCTCTTGTTGCCCTCGATCACGCGCACCGAATAGATCGTGATACCCTGCGCCTTGGCTTCGGTGCAGGCGAGGCGCGCCCGCGCATCGATCGCAGCCCTTGAGCCGTGCTGGCGGCTCTCGGTGTTGTCGCCATCGGTGAGCAGAATCATGAACCGGCTGAGATTGGGCTCTGCCGGAATGGCGTTGCTCATCGGCTGGCCGGGCATCAGCATGTTCATGCCCCAGCTGACGCCGATGGTCAGGTTGGTGTTGCCGGATGGCTGCATCGCCGCCAGCGCCGTGATCAGTTGCGGGCCGTTCGCCTTCACGTCCATCAGCGAGGCCATGCGGGCCAGGTTGTTGGAGCGGCAGGTCACCGCCGGATACAATGTCTCGATACTGGTGGGGGTGACGCCGACGGCGGTGGTGTCACGGTTGCCGGTCTGGTCACGGTCCCACAGGCAGCCCTGCCAGGTGGCCTTGGTGATGCGCCCGACACCGCAGCCGATCGTATCCTTGTCGCGGTCGGCGAAGCGGAACCATGACACCCGCTGCGCTGTGACCGGTGCCGTGCCGCAATAGCCCGCCCCGCCATAGCTGACGGTCCCCGGCGTGACGGGCGCAGCCACGACGCTCGCCTGCACGGAGGCCGGCACACGCACGGTGGTGTCGAACGGCACGAGCGCCACGCGGATCTGGTCTGCATCGACAGCGGCGTCCTGCATCTGGCGCACGAAACCGGATGTCGGCGCGGTGCTTGAGCAGGTCGTGTTGCCGCACAGGGCCTTCTTCAGTTCCGGCATCTTGTCGCTCCAGCCCATGGAGCCGGTGTTGTCGAGCACGAGCGCGATCTCGATCTTGTTGACGCCCCAACCGGAGGTCGAAGCCACCGCCACATCGGTGCCGTTCAGCCCGAGAATCGGCAGCAGCGAGTACTTGACGTGGGCCTTGGCCTCGACCTTGAAGCGGTCGGTCTCGCGCGTCACCGTCAGCGACATCAGTTCAGATTCAAAGCGCTTGCCGTAGTTGGCGTCGAACACCGCCTGCGCCCGGATGTAGGCCTGCCCGGCGTCAAGCTTGGTCGAATCCTTGGCCAGCGCCAGGGCCGTCGCATCCGCTGCCATCTGGAGTTCGGCCCGCACCGACGATGCGCGTGCGTAATCCACCGCAGCGCCTGTGATCCCCATCATGGGGATGATCGACAGCCCGAAGATCAGGCCCACCGTGCCGCGTTCATCGCGCTGGAATCGCCTCAAGGTGCTAAATGTTCTCATGTCGGGTTCCTAAACGGACGAACGATCAGATTTATCTGTCCATGAGGGCAATCGGCGTGCCAAGCGCCTTGTTCCAGAATGATTAGCTTTCGGTGATTGTGTCGCAAGATTGGGCAGGCTATTGCCCCGAAACGGAACAGCCGTCCCGATCCGGGACAGCGTCATGGCAGCGGGTGCAGATCCTCCTTCACGGGAGCGGCTAGCGCGGTTGCAGGGCAAGCAAGGGACGACGCGGTGATCGCCAACAACATCCAGATCACGCCGGAGCTGGTGAAAGAGCACGGGCTGAAGCCGGACGAATACCAGCGCTTCCTCAAGCTCATGGGCCGCGAGCCGACGATCACCGAACTGGGCATCGTCTCGGCCATGTGGAATGAGCACTGCTCCTACAAATCCTCGAAGAAGCACCTCAAGACCCTGCCCGTCACCGCGCCATGGGTGTTGCAGGGCCCCGGCGAGAATGCCGGCGTGATCGACATCGGCGACGGACTGGCCATCGTCTTCAAGATGGAAAGCCACAACCATCCGTCCTTCATCGAGCCCTATCAGGGCGCAACGACCGGGGTTGGCGGCATCCTGCGCGATGTCTTCACCATGGGCGCGCGGCCCATCGCCGTGCTCAACGCCCTGCGCTTCGGCGCGCCGGACCATCCGCGCACGCGCCAGCTGGTGGCCGGTGTCGTTGCCGGCATCGGTGGCTACGGCAATGCGTTCGGCGTCCCGACGGTTGGCGGATCGGACGGCTTCGATGCCCGCTACAACGGCAACATCCCCGTCAATGCCATGGCTGTTGGCATCGCCCGGACGGATGCGATCTTCCTCGCCAAGGCAACGGGCGTGGGCAAGGCCATCGTCTATCTCGGCTCCAAGACCGGGCGTGACGGCATCCACGGCGCGACCATGGCGTCCGCCGAATTCGACGACAACTCGGACGAGAAGCGCCCCACCGTTCAGGTCGGCGATCCGTTTGCAGAAAAGCTGCTGCTGGAAGCCTGCCTCGAAATCATGGCCAAGGGCTGCGTTGACGCCATCCAGGACATGGGCGCGGCGGGGCTGACCTGCTCGGCCGTGGAGATGGGCGCGAAGGGCGATCTGGGTGTCGAGCTCGATCTCGACAAGGTGCCATGCCGCGAAGAGCGCATGAGCGCCTACGAGATGATGCTGTCGGAAAGCCAGGAGCGCATGCTGATGGTGCTCACGCCCGGCAAGGAAGCCGAGGCGGAGGCCATCTTCGCCAAGTGGGGTCTCGACTTCGCCGTGGTCGGCCACACCACCGACACCCTGCGCTTCGTGATCCGCCATCAGGGTGAGGTCATGGCCGACATGCCGATCAAGGAACTCGGCGACGAGGCTCCCGAGTATGACCGGCCCTGGGTGCCGTCGCCGAAGCTGCCGGTGATCGCCGCCAGCACGATCACGCCGCCCATGTCCAACGGCAAGGCGCTGCTGAAGCTGGTCGGCTCGCCGGACCAGTGCTCGAAGCGCTGGGTCTATGAGCAGTATGACACCCTGATCCTCGGCAACTCCGTGGTCACGCCCGGCGGCGATGCCGGCGTCATCCGCATCGAGGATGGTCCCAAGGGCCTCGCCATGACCTGCGATGTCACGCCGCGCTATTGCGAGGCAGACCCGGTCGAGGGGGGCAGGCAGGCCGTGGCCGAGGCCTGGCGCAACCTGACCGCCGTCGGCGCGACGCCGCTCGCCATCACCGACAATCTGAACTTCGGAAATCCCGAGCGCCCGCATGCCATGGGTCAGCTCGTGGGCTGCATCCAGGGCATCGGCGAGGCCTGCCGCGCCCTCGATTTCCCGGTCGTGTCCGGCAATGTCTCGCTCTACAACGAGACCAACGGTCAGGGCATCCTGCCGACGCCGACCATCGGCGGGGTCGGCCTGCTGCCGGACGTGACGCGGCATGCCACCGTGGCCTTCAAGGCGGACGGCGACGCGATCATCCTGATCGGCGCCACGACCGGCTGGCTCGGCCAGTCGGTCTACCTGCGCGATGTCTGCGGCCGCACCGAGGGCGCGCCTCCTCCGGTCGATTTTGCCATCGAGCGCCGCAATGGCGATCTGGTGCGGGGCCTCATCCGCGCCGGCCGGCTCAGCGCCGTGCACGATTGCTCCGATGGCGGCCTCGCGCTGGCACTTGCCGAGATGGCCATGGCCGGCAAGCGCGGCGCAACCATCACCGCGTTGCCGCCCGGCCCTGTCCATGGCGCGCTCTTCGGCGAGGATCAGGCCCGCTATGTCATCACCTGTGCGCCGGCGGAAGCGGCATCGCTGCTGGATGACGCACGAAAGGCCGGCGTACCCGCAACCATCATCGGCCATGTCGGCGGCAATGCGTTGACGCTCGGCACGGATGCGCCAATATCAGTGGATGCGCTGAGCCGCGCCCACGAGGGCTGGTTTCCGGCTTTCATGGGTGGTCACTGAACCAACGATGTCATGGTCGGGCTTGACCCGACCAGCCCCGTCGTAGGTTTGATCGGATGGACAGAAAGACGTGGATGGTCGGGTCAAGCCCGACCATGACGATTGAGGGATGAACGACCATGCCCATGGCGGCGACAGACATCGAGCGCATGATCAAGGAGGCAATCCCCGACGCCATTGTCGAGATCAAGGATCTGGCAGGCGACGGCGACCACTATGCCGCGACGGTCACCTCCGCGACATTCCGGGGCATGCCGCGGGTGCGCCAGCACCAGTTGGTCTATGATGCGCTGAAGGGCAACATGGGCGGCGTGCTGCACGCCCTTGCGCTGACGACGATTGTTCCCCAATCTTAGGGCATCATTTGTAGGCCCTGCGTCTGCGCCGAGGAGAGTTTCATGACCGATATCAACGCCACCATCGACGCCGAAGTGAAGGCCAATGACGTGCTGCTGTTCATGAAGGGAACACCGCAGTTCCCGATGTGCGGCTTCTCCGGGCAGGTGGTGCAGATCCTCAACTACCTTGGCGTGCCCTACAAGGGTATCAACGTGCTCGACGACATGGCCATCCGCGACGGCATCAAGAGCTATTCCAACTGGCCGACCATCCCGCAGCTCTACGTCAAGGGCGAGTTCATTGGCGGCTGCGACATCACCCGCGAGATGTTCCAGTCGGGTGAACTGGCACAGCTGTTCGCCGACAAGGGCCTGCCGGTGAAGCAGTCGGCCAGCTGACGGCGCAGCGCGGAAAGCCCTTCAGCGCGCCGCCGCATGGATGGCGCGCGCGATGGCCCGCCCCGTGCAATCATAGGCCGCATCGGTGTTGTGCAGCTGGTCCCATGAGGTCAGCGCACTCAGCGGCACGCCTGCGCCGACCGTGCGTTCGAGCAACCTGAAACGCTGGAAGTGTCCGGCCCCGCCGGCGCGCGCCGCCCTTGACGTCAGCTCCAGCATGGCCGGCCTCAGCCGCGCGCCCGCCACCAGCGGCGCATTCTGAAGGTCCATCAGGATCACATCTGCGCCCGAGGCCCTGATTTTCGCGATGGTGGCCACCACCTCGGCCTCCGTGCCGGGGGCGATGCCGCCCCAGGGCCAGACCACATCGTTCGAGCCCAGTTGCCAGATCACCAGCGCCGGCCGCAGCGCCAGCGCATCGCGCTCCATGCGCGCGATCTGGCCGGAGATCGTTTCGCCGTTGCTTCCGAGGTTGGCGATCTCGATGCGCGCCCTTCCGCGCAGCCGCTGCAATTCACGCTGCATCACCTCGGGATAGGTCGCAGCCCAGCTTGATGCCCCCACGCCGCGCGTCGAGGACGAGCCGATCGCCACGATCAGAGCAGGCAACCCCGCAGAAAGCCGCGCCTTGAGCTTCGGCAGAGCGGCACCGAGCGACAGCCCGGCCGAGGCCCTGAGGCAGGTTTCCGCAACCTGCATGCCGGCCTGCACATCGGCCCTTGCCGGCATCGCGATGAAGGCAAAGGCGCACGTCGCTGCAAGACGGAATACTGAAAAGGCAGCAACGGCCAGGCGGCGCGGGCGTCGGGAGAGCAGGGGCATCGTGATCAGCGTGGGCAGCATGCGGCGAATTCCGGGGACAACCGGCACCCTTCTGGCGCGCCGGCATGTCCGCATGATAACAGGGCGTGGTCATGCACAATCCGACCGCTGTAGACCAAGCCATGCCTTCCGTCACCATCAGCCGGCGCGTGCTTCATCTCGGCGGCTACGATCCGATGCCGGCATCGGTCTTTTTCGCCCGCTTCAATCGTGAACTGGCACGTTTCGCCACCTGCTGGAATTTGACGGCATCGACCCGCGACTATGCCGAGACCGAGGCCAGCGCGAGCTGGACCGTGGACGTCGCGGGACCGGGCTGGCAGGTCACCACCCGGCACGAACTGGTGCGCTGGGACGATGTCATCGCGGCCCATCGCGCCGGCTCCGTGACAGCGCGGCTGACCGCCGGCTGGGGTGCGTTCTTCGATTTCGCCGGCCATGGTGCCCTTGGCCGTTATCTCGGCGTCGCATGGCGCTATGCCGGCTTTTTCCTGTTCCCTTACCTCGCGATCGTTCTGGCGCTGGCTGCCAGCATGCTCCTCGCCGGCTGGCTTCTGCCGCTGGTCGGTGTGCCATCTGTTCTGGGCTGGTTGACAGGGCTAGCCGCCGGGCTCGGCATCGTGGTCTGGCTGGCCTCCCGCACGGTGATCGGCCACCTCCTCGACGACTGGATTTTCGCCAGCGAGGTCGTCCGTGCCACCGATCCGGTGATCGCCGCCCGCCTCAAGGCTGCAGGTGCAGATCTAGCGGCCACACCGGCTGGCGTCGATTGCCTCGTGGTCGGGCACAGCCTTGGCGCACTGCTGGCTGCGGAACTGCTCGATCAGGCGCTGGCGACCCCGCACGTCTCCAGGAAGCGCCGCTTCGGCTACCTCGCCCTCGGTTCCTCGCTGCTCAAGATCGCGCTGCATGCCAAGGCTTCTGGCCTGAAGGCGCGGCTGCAACGGCTTGTCACCTCGGGCCGGATCGACTGGACCGAGTATCAGTCGCTCAGCGATGTCATGAACTTCTACAAGAGCGATCCAGTCCGGGTGCTGGGGCTCGAAGGCCCGTCCCCGCTGGTGCGGCAGGTGCGCTTCAGCCGCATGCTGAAGCCGGACTATTACCGCACCATCAAGCTCGATTTTTTCCGGCTGCACTGCCAGTTCATTTCCGGCAATGACCTGCGTGCGCCGTTCGACTACCTGATGACCATCTGCGGCCCGTTCAGCCCGGTTGCCCTCGCCACCTCGAAAGACGGGGCGCAAGGATGGATTGGACCTGGCGGCGAACTCACCCTATCTGATCCCTCGGTTTTGCTCGCCGGGCAGGACCGGACCGGCAGCACCAGCGCCAAGGATGGGTCAGCCCCGTGAGCATCATCGTCGCCAAGATCATCTGGACCCTGCTTGTCGTCAGCTGGTTCGTGTTGCGCATTCCGTTCGAGCGCAAGGCAAAGCGGGCGCAGGTCGTGCGTGACGAGATGCAATGGCCCGAACGCATCCGGCTGGCGATTTCGCTTTCTGGTCTCGGCATCGTGCCGGGCATCTATGTGGCGACCGGCTTTCCGGCCTTCGCCAACTATGCCTTCCAGCCTGTGCTGTGCGTGCTCGGTGCACTGCTTGCGGTGGCCGCGCTGGTGATGTTCCGGCTGACGCACAAGGCGCTTGGCCGCAACTGGTCGGTCAGCCTGCAGTTGAAGGATGATCACAAGCTGATCACCCACGGCATCTACAGCCGCATCCGGCACCCGATGTATACGGCCTTCTGGCTGATGGCGCTGGCACAGGCCCTGCTGCTGCCGAACTGGATCGCCGGGCTGGCCGGCATCGCCGGCTTCGGCACACTCTACCTGCTGCGCGTCCGCCACGAGGAGGCGCTGATGCTGGCAGGCTTCGGCGCGGAGTATCAGGCCTACATGGACCGCACCGGCCGGCTCCTGCCGAAGCTGTTCTGAACCTGCCAGGCCGTCGGTGCTGTCGGCACCGGCGCGCAAGTGGCCCGTTCCGGCACACAACCCGACGGCCCCGGTTAGAACCCGAGAAACCATGACACCCCGAAGGTCTGCCCAGCGGCGCCGGCTGATTCGGCCCCGCCTGTGCCGGGGTGGTGTGTCATGTCTGATGTTGTTGCGTCGTTTGCGTCCGTTGTGCCGTTTCCGCGTCGTGCCGCCACGCGGCAGGCAGAGACCGCCGCCCTGCTCGATGCGGTCGGCTCCGCTGGTTCTCTCGAAATTGTGCCTCGCGCCTTCGCCGCGCGCGATGCCGCTGCCGCGCTGCACCTGATGGGCTTCGTCAACCTCGACGAGATCCAGCCCGATGGCGGCACCCGGCGGCTCTCGGCCAATGATGCCCGCACCGCGCCGCCCTTCCTGACCTGGCGCGTCTCGCGCGCACCTGGCCGTTGAGCTGGCTGCCGATCAGTCGACCAGTTCCGCGCGCAGCAGGTCCGCGATACTACCCTGACGCCCCAGTGCTGCCTTCAGCGCCTGTGTCTGCCGCGCCGACAGGCTGCGCGCCGTGACCTTGTTGCCAGGCGGCCTGCCTTCGGTGATGTCGAGCAACTGCTGTTCCAGAACCAGATCGAGGGCCAGCTGATGGTCCTCGTCGAAGCCGGCCAGATCAGCGGTGCCGCCATGGGCCCGCTCGATCAGGCCCGACAGCCGCGCCGCCGTGGCATGGGCGGTGATGCCATGCCGCAGCGCAAGCACGCGGGCGGTGGTGACGACGCCCTTCAGCACATTGCCCTTGATGTCGACGCGTCCATCCTCATCGGTGCGCACACGGCCGAGCATGGTCAGATGCGAGCCACCCGCACCCGCTGACTGAGCCAGCAGCTTGAGGAAGGCGATTTCGCCCCGCGCCGCCGCCCATGCATCGAGCCACAACTGGTGCGCCAGCGCCCGGCGGCCATGCACGGCCCTGAAATCGAAGAAGATATCGACGGCCAGAAGATCTTCCGGTGTCGCGCGCGTCAGCCAGCGCCCGATCCGGGCACGCCATTCCGCCAGCGAACCGCGAAAGGCAGGCTCGCTCGCCATGACGCCGCCCTTGCACAGAGGCACCCCGACCTCATGCAGGATGGCGCACATCCGCTTGCCATGGGCGGCAAACCACTGATCCTCGACCCCGCCCGGCTCACCGTCGGCAAAGATCACCGCGTTGTCCTGGTCCATCGCGAGCAGGCTCTCGCCGCGCCCGGCCGAGCCCAGCACGACAATGGCGTAGTCGCAGGGAGCCGGCCCCAGAGGCCCGGTTGCCAGCTCGGCTTCCGCCATCTGCGCCGCGCGCCGGGTCAGCGCCCCCACCTCGCGGGCAATGACGCCGGCAATGGCGCGTGCTGCGACGCCTTCCAGCCGGAGCGCCCGTGCCATCGCAGGCAGCTTGGCCCAGGCCTGCGCCAGTTCGGCCACTGAACGGGCCGCATCGAGATCATCCCCGAGTGCGATGGCAGAGCTGGCGCGCAGCTTCAGCAGGTCGCGTGTCGTCACAACCCCGACCACGGCATCATCGGAGCCAACGGCCGCGAGATGGCGGATGTTGCGGTTGGCCATGCGCCCGATGGCCCGATAGATCAGGGCATCCTCCGGCACGCTGGCGAGGGGCCGGCTGGCAAAGCTGCCGATCGGCAGCGCGAAGGCCTCCGCACCGCGCTCTGCCAGGATGCGCATGATGTCGCGCTCGGTGACGATGCCAACCTGTCCGGCATCGGCCAGGCTCTCGCCGACCAGCACGGAGCTGAGCTTGCGTTCCGCGATCAGTTTCAGCGCCGCGCCAAGCAAGGTCTCGCCAGGCAGGAGCACCGGATCGCGGTTCATCACCTCGCTGACGCGGTGGCGATAGGGATAATGGTCGAGCCGCGCGAGGCTGGCATCACCGGCGTTTCCGTCGCCGGCAGCCGGCCCGCGCCCTGCGGTCGAAATGTCCCACTCGGCAGGCTGCCCGCCGGCCATGGCATCGGTCACCATCCGGCAGCGGGCCATGGCCTCACCGAGCGTCCGGATGCCGACCTCGCGCAGCCGCGGCACCAGCGCGAGGAAGATCAGCCCGGCCGTCTCCGCATCGCCCAGCGCCCGGTGCCGCCGCCCGGCCGCCACGCCCAGCCAGGCCGCGAGGCCTTCGAGCGAGTACGACGAGAGCTGGCTCGACACGAGTTGCGCCAGCACCCGCACATCGAGCGCCAGCGTTGTGGGTGGCGCCAGGCCGGCCCGCTCGCACTCACGCCTGAGCAGGGCCAGATCGAAGCCGACCGTGTGGCCGATCAGGACCCGGTCCTGAAGCGCGGCAAGGATGGCGGCGTGGACGGCTGAAAAGGCCGGCTTGCCGGCCAGATCACCGCTGAGGATGCCGTGGACGGCGGTTGACGCCGCCGGCACCGGCTCTCCGCAGTCGACCAGTTGGTCGAGAAGGGGCTTAGGCAGCAGGGCACCGCCCTCGATGGCCAGCACGCCGATCTCGATCAGGCGCGCCTTGCGTACGTCGAGGCCTGTCGTCTCGGTGTCGATCGCAGCGGCCCGCAAGGCCATCAGCGGGGTCGATTGCAGCATGGCGGGCATGGCACGGATCCGTTGCAGAACAGCGCCACACAATCGCAAATCACGGATTGCTGCAATTGCGCGGCATCAAACGCCCGCAGCGGCGCTCAACGCCCCAAAGCGGCCTTGACCAGCCGGCGCGCATCCTCGCTATGCCACTCGGCAGGGCCATGCAGCACGCCAAGCTGGCAGCCCGCGGCGTCGATCAGCAGCGTGGTCGGCATGCCGATGGCCTGTCCGGCGCGCTTGAGCTCCTGGAACACCTTGGCTTGCGGGTCGGCATAGTAGGCCAGACGGGTGATGCCGTTTTCGGTCAGCCACGTGCGTGGCCGCTCCAGATTGCGCGTGTCGATGTTGATGGCCACGACCTCGAAGTCCGGTCCGCCGAACTCGCCCTGAAGCGCATCGAGCGCCGGCATTTCCTTGCGGCATGGCGCGCACCATGTCGCCCACAGGTTGAGCAGCACCGTGCGCCCGCGCATCTGCGCAAGACTGGTTCCGGCACCGGCAGCGTCAAGGAAGGCGAGATCGGCCATCGGGCGCGGTGTTGCCGCCGGCCGGAAGGCGGCGAGTTCGCCCACGGCCGCCTTCGCCACGCCTGCCTGCACGGCAGGCGACACGGCGCAGGCTTGCGCTCCTTGCGGGTTGCGGCCAGCTTGCGTGCTCAGGTATAGCCCGCCAAGGCCAAGCATGGGCACCAGACCAAGGGCAAGCCATGCCGGCCGGGAGATGCGCGACAGCATGGTCAGCATCCCGGCCGTGGCAGGTGCATCGCAGGCAGGCTGAGAACTGAAGGAAACGACATGAGCAACCGGATGTGGGGTGGGCGTTTCGCCACAGGCCCTGATGCGATCATGGAGGAAATCAACGCCTCCATCGGCTTCGATCAGAAACTCTGGCGTCAGGACATCCAGGGCTCGCTGGCGCATGCGGCCATGCTCGGCAAGACCGGCATCCTGACTGCAGACGATGTGGCGGC
Source organism: Hyphomicrobiales bacterium (assembly GCA_027487245.1). Taxonomy (GTDB): domain Bacteria; phylum Pseudomonadota; class Alphaproteobacteria; order Rhizobiales; family Beijerinckiaceae; genus Allobosea. The sequence goes on along the minus strand of JAIYDY010000033.1, from coordinate 41,776 downwards.
AATCACCGGCGGACTCAAGGCCATCGAGGCTGAAATCGAATCGGGCAGCTTCACGTTCTCGCGCGCCCTCGAAGACATCCACATGAACATCGAGAGCCGCCTGCGCGAGCTGATCGGCCCCGCCGCCGGCCGGCTGCACACGGCCCGCTCGCGCAATGACCAGGTGGCCACCGACATGCGCCTGTGGGTGCGGGACACGGTCGACCAGATCGACCAGCAGATCGCCGACGTGCAACTGGCCCTCGCCGAGAAGGCGGCGCTCTTTGCCGGGGCCGTGATGCCGGGCTTCACCCATCTGCAATCGGCCCAGCCGGTCACCTTCGGCCATCACCTGCTGGCCTATGTCGAGATGCTGGCGCGTGACCGCAGCCGCCTCGCCGATGCGCGCAGGCGCATGAACGAGTGCCCGCTCGGAGCGGCAGCCCTCGCCGGCACCTCGTTCCCGATCGACCGGCATGCCACGGCAAAGGCGCTCGGCTTCGACCGCCCCACCGCCAACTCGCTGGATTCGGTATCGGACCGGGATTTCGCGCTCGAGGCGGTGGCCGCAGCGTCGATCTGCGCCATGCACCTGTCGCGCTTTGCCGAAGAGATCGTGTTGTGGACCACTCCGCAGTTCGGCTTCATCAGGCTGTCGGACAGCTTCACCACCGGCTCCTCGATCATGCCGCAGAAGCGCAATCCCGATGCGGCGGAACTCGTGCGCGGCAAGGCGGGCCGCGTGTTCGGCGCGTTGCAGGCGCTGCTGACCATGATGAAGGGCCTGCCGCTGACCTATTCGAAGGACATGCAGGAGGACAAGGAAGGCGTGTTCGATGCGCTCCAGACCCTGTCGCTTTGCCTTGCGGCCATCGCGGGCATGGTGCGTGACATGCAGCCCGATCTGAAGACCATGAAGAAGGCGGCCGGGCTGGGCTATGCCACGGCCACCGATCTCGCAGACTGGCTGGTCCGGGTGCTGAAAATGCCTTTCCGGGACGCGCACCATGTCACAGGGCGTCTGGTCGGGATGGCGTCAGAGCGGGGCATCGGCCTTGAAAAACTCGGCCTCGCCGAGATGCAGGCCGTCGAGCCACGCATCACGGCCGAGGTCCTGGAGGTGCTGGGCGTCGAGCGCTCGGTCCGGAGCCGCGTCAGCCATGGCGGCACGGCACCGCGCCAGGTCAGGGCACAGGCCAGCCGCTGGCTGCGCCAGCTTGCACGCGAGGCCCGCAAGCAGGCACCGGCCTGAGGGTTGATCGGCGGATGGCTGACATCCGCCTTCACTTTGCCTATGGAAACTGCTCTAAGCTGACGCTTTCCGCACCTCGCCCGAGCCTTGGGACATCAACGTCGTGACATCGCGCTCCATGAAGACAGTCACCCTTCTGGCCCTTGGCCTCACCTCGGCCCTCGTCCTCGGGGCCTGCGGCCGCCGCGGCGCGCTTGAGCCGCCACCCGGCACGGCAGACCGGGCCACCCCCTCGCGCCAGAGCAACTCGACCTTTGCCGGGGCCACCACGTTCCAGCCGGGCCGCATGACCGAGACAACCAGCAACACGCCGGCAAGCGCGCCGCAGACGGCAGCCGACACGGCGCTGCCCGGCGGATCGCAGGTCGTGCGTCAGGGCAACACCCGCCGCCAGGAGCGCCGCTCGCCGCCGCCGAACCAGCCCTTCTTCCTCGACCCGTTGCTCTGAGCAGGCCGCGACATGCATCACTTCCAATACCGCGGCGGCGTCCTGCATGCCGAGGATGTCGACCTTCGCGCCATCGCAGCCGAAGTCGGGACGCCGTTCTACTGCTATTCGAGCGCAACCCTCGTGCGGCACTACCGGGTTTTCCGTGATGCCTTCGCCGGCATGGACACGCTGGTCTGCTATGCCATGAAGGCCAATTCCAACCAGGCCGTGCTGAAGACCCTGGCCCGCGAAGGCGCCGGCATGGACATCGTCTCGATCGGCGAGTTGAAGCGCGCGTTGCTGGCCGGCGTGCCGGGCAACCGCATCGTCTTTTCCGGCGTCGGCAAGACGCGGGAGGAAATGGCGGCCGCGCTGGAAGCGGACATCCTGTGCTTCAATGTCGAGTCCGAACCAGAGGCCGAGGCCCTCTCGGAGGTCGCGCTCTCGATGGGCAAGCGCGCGCCGGTCTCGTTCCGCATCAATCCGGATGTGGATGCCCGCACCCACGCCAAGATTTCCACCGGCAAGTTCGACAACAAGTTCGGCGTGCCGATTTCGCGCGCCCGCCAGATCTACGCCTGGGCGGCAACGCTGAAGGGATTGTCGATCACCGGCGTCGACATGCACATCGGCAGCCAGATCACCGACCTGCAACCCTTCGATGATGCGACGCGGCTGCTCACGGAACTGGCCCGCGACCTGATGGCCGAGGGCCATGCGCTGCACCACATCGATCTGGGTGGCGGGCTCGGCATTCCCTACCGCGAGGACAATGCGCCGCCGCCCGATCCGACAGCCTTCGCCGCCGTGGTCTCGAAGCACACGGCCCCGCTGGGCCTCAAGGTGCTGTTCGAGCAGGGCAGGCTGATCGCCGGGAATGCAGGAATCCTCGTGACCTCCGTGATCTACGTCAAGCAGGGCGATGCCAAGACCTTCGTCATCGTCGACGCCGCCATGAACGACCTGATCCGCCCGACGCTCTATGAGGCCTATCATGGCCTGAAGCCGGTGATCGAGCCAGCCCCGGGTGCGCGCCACCTCAAGGCGGACATCGTCGGCCCGGTCTGCGAATCAGGTGACTATTTCGCACTCGACCGTGACATCCCCGAGGTTCGGCCAGGTGATCTGCTGGCCGTCATGACCGCTGGGGCCTACGGCGCGGTGCAGGCCGGAACCTACAACACACGCCGGCTCGTGCCCGAGGTCCTGGTCGATGGCGCGCGCCACGCAATCGTCCGGCCGCGGCCCGATTACGAGGACGTGATCGGACTGGACCGGATTCCGGCCTGGCTGGCCTGAGGAAAGCGCGCCTTCAGGGGTGGTCAAGCCGGTGAGGCATGCTACCTTCAGGATCTGACTGCGCGGCCTCAAGCGCGCATGGGAGATCCAGCAGGCCATGGCAGAGCGTCCGGGACTCACCGCTTCACCCACCAGCCATGCGGCTGCGGCAGATGCTGCGGATGATCGTCTTGCCGACATGGTGCGCCGCTCGCGGCTGGCGCTGATCTGGGAGCGCATCTGGCCCTGCATCTGGCTGCCGATCTCCGTAGTCCTCGTTTTCCTCACCAGTGCCTGGATCGGCTTCTGGCTGACCATGCCGCCCATGGCGCGTATGGCCGGCATGGCCGCCGTGGCGATGCTGTTCGTGGCCAGCTTCGCGCCCCTGCTGCGCCTGCGCTGGCCCACCGATGCGGACGCACTGGCGCGGCTTGACCGCACCGCTGCCGCCGGTCACCGCCCGGCCAGCGCGGTGCGGGACACCCTGGCGCTCGGCGAGAGCGATCCGTTCACGCAGGCCCTGTGGAAGAGCCATCTGGCGCGCCAGCAGCGCGACCTCGAAGGGCTGGTCGTCAAGGCACCGGCACCCGGCATGGTGCGGATCGACCGGCTGGCCTTCCGGGCAGCGCCGGTCGTGGCGGCTGTCGCGGCCTTCTTCGTCGCCGGCCCCGAGGCCAATTACAGGCTGGGCAGCCCGCTCAACTGGACGCAGCCCGCCCCTCCCGCGCCGGCGGTGCGGATCGATGGCTGGATCGATCCGCCTTCCTACACCCGCCTGCCGCCGATCATGCTGACCTTCGGCGGGACCGAGGCCGGCTCAGGCGAGGCGATCCGTGCGCCGCATGGCTCGACGATCATCGTGCGCATCTCAGGCGCGCCGGAGGCCGCCATCGAGGCCACCAGCGGCTTGCAGCCCCTGCCCGTGCCCACCGGTGTCCGGCAGGGCATCGAGCGGCGCTTCCTGCTGTCGGCCAGCGGCAGCCTCCGCCTCGGCGGCGCGGGCGTGCCCGCCAGCACCGTGCCGGTTGCCATGGTGCCCGACAAGGCACCGACCATCGCCTTCACCGAAAGCCCGCAGGCTGGCCAGCGCGGCCAGCTGACGGTGGTTTATCGGGCCAGCGACGATTACGGCATTGCGTCCGTGGAAGCCGGCTTCCGGCCCATCGTCACCACCGCAAGGCCCGGCGCCCGCCCGTTGATCGACCCGCCGCGCACCGTGCTTCCGAACCCCGGCGAGGCCGGCGGCGAAGCCGACATCAAGACCACGCTGGAACTGGCCGAGCACCCCTGGGCCGGTGCCCGCGTCGCCATGACGCTCACGGCTCGCGACGATGCCGGCCAGGAAGGCAGCAGCGAAGCGCGCGAGGTGACCCTGCCGCAGCGCACCTTCAACAAGCCTCTGGCCCGCGCGCTGATCGAAGTCCGGCGCTGGCTGGTGCTCGATGTCACCGACCGGCCCCGCGTTCAGACCGCGCTCGATGCCCTTCTGATCGAGCCTGCCGAATTCACCAAGGAGGCCGGCGCCTACCTGTCGCTGAAGATCGTCACCGAGAAACTCCGCTCGGCCCGAGGCGATCCGCGTCTGCTCGAGGTGGTCGATGACCTGTGGCAACTGGCCCTGTTGCTCGAGGATGGCGACCTCTCGGACGCCGAACGCCAGTTGCGTGCCGCCCAGGACCGGCTGCAACAGGCCATGGAGCGCGGCGCCGATCAGGAAGAGCTGTCGCGCCTGACCCAGGAACTGCGCGAGGCGATGAACCGCTTCATGCGCGAACTGGCCGAGCAGATGCAGCGCGACCAGCAGAATGGCCGCCAGAACGAGATGAGCCAGATGCCGGAGAATTTCCGGACGGTGACCCCGCGCGATCTCAACAACATGCTCAACCGCATTGACGAGTTGAACAAGCGCGGCGAGACCGAGGAGGCCCAGCGCCTTCTCAACGAGCTCAACAACATGATGCGCAACCTCCAGCAGGCCCGGCCCGGCCAGATGGACCCGCGACAGCGTGAGATGCAGAACCAGCTCAGCGAGCTCGATCGCATGACCCGCGAGCAGCAGGAGTTGCGTGACGAGACCTTCCAGGACGGGCAGGAACAGCGCGGCCAGCAGCGCAACCAGCGCGCCAATCCCAACCAGCGAGGCCAGCAGCAGGCGAGGCCAAATCCGGGCCAGCGGCAGCCGGGCCAGCGCGGTCAGCAGGGCCAGCCGCAGGACGGGCAGGAAGGCCAGGAGGGACAGGAAGGCCAGCAGGGTCAACAGGGCCAGCAGGGACGCGACCAGCTGGCCCAGCGCCAGCAGCAGCTGCGCGACCGCCTGCGCGAGATGCAGCGGCGCATGCAGGGCCAGGGCATGCCGAGCCAGCCCGGCCTCGGCGAAGCCGAGCAGGCCATGGGCGAAGCCGAGGGCGCGCTCGGGCAGGGTGACATGGAGGGCGCAGCGCAGGCTCAGGGCCGGGCGCTGGAAGGCCTGCGCAACGGCGCACAGCAACTGGCCCAGCAGATGCAGCAGGAAGGCCAGGGCGAAGGCGAGGGCGAAGGCATGGCCGATGGCGACCCGACGCAAGGTGGCCGAGACCGGGCCGGCAGCCGCCAGACCCAGCAGCGCGACCCGCTCGGGCGCGATGGCCAGCAACGCGAATCAAGCCGCGGCATCGTCTCCGGCGACACGCGCGTGCCGGGCGAAGCACCGCAGGTGCGCGCACGCCGCATCCTCGAAGAGCTTCGCCGCCGCCTCGGCGAGACCTTGCGCCCGCAGGAGGAACTTGAATATCTGGAGCGGCTGCTCAAGCGCCAGTGAAGCCGCAGCACGGCTTCGCTTCTGCCGCGACACCTGGGCGCATGCCCCGCGCTTCGCAAGCCACCGCTTTGAGGATATGGCTCCCCCATGAACAGCCTTGCCAATTCCGTCGTTCCCGTCGCCGTCGGGGCCGTGGCCGTCGTGCTGCTGCTCGGCCTCATCAACATGATGCGCGGCGGCTCGCCCTCCAAAGCACAGACCCTGATGCGCCTGAGGGTGCTGTTGCAGTTCGCCGCCCTCGTGCTGATCATGGGCATGTTGTGGTGGCGCGGCGGCTGACTTTCCGGCACAGCGCCCTATGTCGGGTTCAGCATCCCCAGCCTCCGTCAAGCATCCCAGGTGAAGCCGCATGGTCGTTCTCAACCGCATCTACACCCGCACCGGCGACAAGGGCACGACCGCTCTGGGCACCGGTGAACGCAGGCCGAAGTTCGACCTCAGGATCGCGTCCTACGGCACCATCGACGAAACCAATGCCTCCATCGGCATCGCCCGGCTGCACACGGCGCAGGAGGATGCCAACCTCGATGCCATGCTCGGGCGCATCCAGAATGACCTCTTCGATCTCGGTGCCGAACTGGCCACCCCGGACACCGGCAAGAAGCTGGAATGGGAGCCGCTCAGGATCGTCCAGAATCAGGTGGACCGGATCGAACAGGAGATCGATCTGCTGAACAGCGAGCTTGAGCCGCTGCGGTCGTTCGTGCTGCCGGGCGGCACGCCGGGTTCTGCCTGCCTGCATCTCGCCCGCACCATCTCGCGCCGCGCCGAACGGATGATGGTCGAACTGGCGCAGATCCCCGGCGAGCGCGTCGCTGACCCGGCGCTGAAATACGTCAACCGCCTCTCGGACTTCCTATTCGTCGCTTCGCGCTATCTCAACAAGAAGGCATCCGGCGACGTGCTCTGGGTACCCGGCAAGAACCGCTGAGCGGACGCCACCACGCCACGGGGAGTACAGGGCACGATGTTCATTCCCCTGCATGACGGCGTGGCCATGCGGCATCTGGCGCAACCGCTGGTGACCTTCGGCTTCATCGGCCTGTGCGTCCTCTTGTGGCTGGCCTCCCAGGGCGGCATGCTGCCCCCGGTCGAGCCTCTGCTGGCCGCGGGCTTCGGCATCATCCCCAAGGTCGTTCTGGGTGATGCCTTCCTGCCCGAGGACCTTGCGCAGGCACCCACCTGGATCACGCCGGTCACCAGCCTGTTCCTGCACGGGAACTGGGCTCATCTCGCCGGCAACATGCTGTTCTTCTGGGTCTTCGGCGACAATGTCGAGGACAGCATGGGGCACCTGCGCTTCATCGTGTTCTTTGTCGCCTGCGGCGTGATGGCAGCTTTCGCCCACGCGCTGATGAACGTTGACTCGATCCAGCCGCTGATCGGCGCGTCCGGCGCGATCTCGGGCGTTATCGCGGCCTATCTGCTGCTGCACCCGCATGTGCGGATCTGGGGCCTCGTGCTGAAGGTGTTGCCGATCGCCGTGCCGGCATGGGTCGCGATCGGGGCCTGGATCGCGGTGCAGATCTTCCAGGGCTTCTGGGGCACCGAGTCCGGCGTGGCCTGGTTTGCCCATCTCGGCGGCCTCCTGGCCGGCCTCGCACTGACGCCCTTCTTCGTCCGTCCCGGCATTTCGATCCGTGAACGCTGGGGCCGTTGAGGCCGCCCGTGGCGGGGCTTCAAGGGCGCATTTTGCGCAGCCGGGATGCGACCCAACACGCCGTTGACAATCAAATGAGCGTCGCTAGGGTCGCGGCCTTGGAAAACACGTCCGGACAGGGCGTTGCTGGCGGTCATCGCCGCAACGCTGCAACCGGCTCAGGTGGTGGAAGCTCATGAAAATCCTCGTGCCCGTCAAGCGCGTGGTCGACTACAACGTCAAGATCCGGGTCAAGCCCGATGGTTCGGGCGTCGAACTGGCCAACGTCAAGATGTCGATGAACCCGTTCGACGAGATCGCCGTCGAGGAAGCCATCCGCCTGCGCGAAGCCGGCAAGGCCACCGAGATCGTGGCCGTGTCGATCGGCCCCGCCGGTTCGGCCGAGACCATCCGCACCGCGCTGGCCATGGGTGCCGACCGTGGCATCCACGTCAAGACCGACGCCGTGGTCGAGCCACTGGCCGTGGCCAAGCTGCTGAAGGCCATCATTGCCACTGAAGCGCCGGGCCTCGTCATCATGGGCAAGCAGGCCATCGACGATGACATGAACGCCACCGGCCAGATGCTGGCAGCCCTCATGGGCTGGCCGCAGGGCACCTTCGCCTTCAAGGTCGCCGTCAATGGCGCGAGCGTGGACGTGACGCGCGAAGTCGATGGCGGCCTCCAGACGGTCGCTCTCACGCTTCCGGCCATCGTGACCACCGATCTGCGCCTCAACGAGCCGCGCTATGCCAGCCTTCCGAACATCATGAAGGCCAAGAAGAAGCCGCTGGACGAAACCTCGCCCGAAGCGCTGGGCGTTGACATCGCGCCGCGCCTCAAGGTGCTGAAAACCACCGAGCCGCCGACGCGCGTGGCCGGGGTCAAGGTCGGCTCGGCGGCCGAACTCGTGTCCAAGCTCAAGAACGAAGCCGGGGTGCTGTGATGGCGACGCTGCTGATTGCCGAACATGACGGCGCCGTGGTCAAGGATGCCACCGCCAAGGCGCTGACCGCCGCAAAGGGGCTCGGCGGGCCAGTTCATGTGCTGGTGGCCGGGGCCGGCTGCAAGGCCGCTGCCGACCATGCCGGCAAGCTCGACGGCGTGGCCAAGGTGCTGCTGGCCGACGCGCCGGCCTTCGGCCACATGCTGGCGGAAACCACCGCGGCGCTTGTCGCCTCGCTGGCCGGCAACTACAGCCACATCGTCGCCTCTTCCACGGCCAACGGCAAGAACGTGGCCCCGCGCGTCGCTGCTCTGCTCGATGTGCAGATCATTTCGGACGTGATGAAGGTGCTCGCTCCCGACACGTTCGAGCGCCCAATCTATGCCGGCAATGCCATCCAGACCGTGCAGTCCACCGATGCCGTCAAGGTCATGACCATCCGCACGGCCTCGTTCCAGCCCGCCTCCATGACAGGCTCTGCCCCGGTCGAAGCGGTGGCCGGTGTCGCCGATCCGGGCCTGTCCGCCTTCAAGAGCGAGGAGGTCGCAGCTTCCGACCGCCCCGAACTGGCCTCCGCCAGGATCATCATCTCGGGCGGCAGGGCGCTCGGCTCGGCCGAGAACTTCGCCAAGGTGATCGAACCTGTCGCCGACAGGCTGGGCGCGGCGATGGGGGCGTCACGCGCCGCCGTCGATGCCGGCTATGCGCCGAATGACTGGCAGGTGGGTCAGACCGGCAAGGTCGTCGCCCCGGAGCTTTACATCGCCGTCGGGATTTCAGGTGCCATTCAGCATCTTGCCGGCATGAAGGACAGCAAGGTCATCGTCGCCATCAACAAGGACGAGGAAGCCCCGATCTTCCAGGTCGCCGACTATGGTCTGGTTGGTGACCTGTTCGCGATCCTGCCAGAGTTGCAGGATGAACTGGCCAAGACAGGCCGCTGAACGGATCGACGGAACATCGCCATGAGCCTGACCATCAACACCCTTGGCATTGTCGGCGCCGGCCAGATGGGCAGCGGCATCGCGCATGTCTGCGCCGCTGCCGGCATCGCGGTGCGTCTCAACGACGTCAGCGAAGAGCGCATCAACGGCGCGCTGGCCACGATCAATGGCAACATGGCCCGGCAGGTCGCCAAGGGCTCGATGGACGAGCCGGCCCGGCAGGCCGCTCTCGGCCGGATCACCGGGGCCAGCAGCTTCGACGATCTGGCTGGCTGCGATCTGGTGATCGAGGCGGCCACCGAGAACGAGGAGGTCAAGCGCAGCATCTTCGTGGCGCTGTGCCGCGCCCTGCCGCCCGAGACGCTGCTGGCCACCAACACCTCGTCGATCTCGATCACACGGCTGGCTGCCGCCACCAACCGGCCCGAGAAGTTCATCGGCATCCACTTCATGAATCCGGTGCCGGTCATGCAGCTGGTCGAGCTGATCAGGGGCATTGCCACCGAGGACGCCACCTTCGATTCCGCCAAGGCCTTCATCAACCGTCTGGGCAAGACCCTCACGGTCTCGGAGGATTTCCCCGCCTTCATCGTCAACCGCATCCTGCTGCCCATGATCAACGAGGCGGTCTACACGCTCTATGAGGGCGTTGGCTCGGTGGAATCGATCGACACCGCCATGCGGCTGGGGGCCAATCACCCGATGGGCCCGCTCCAGTTGGCCGATTTCATCGGTCTCGACACCTGCCTCTCGGTGATGCAGGTGCTGCATGATGGCCTGGCCGACTCCAAGTATCGCCCCTGCCCTCTGCTGGTGAAGTATGTCGAGGCCGGCTGGCTCGGCCGCAAGACCAAGCGCGGCTTTTACGATTATCGCGGCGACAAGCCGGTTCCGACCCGGTGAGCACAGCCCGGCCAGCCTTGTGTCTGGCTGGCTGGCTTCACAACGCTGTCATCTTCAGCCTACATTTGTCACGTGATGGGATCGATGGTGATTCCATGCAGGACACTTGGAGTGGCGTGCGTTGACTGTGCACGTGTCACCGATGGTCTCGCCGGACTCATGTCCGGCTCTGGTGCTCAATGCCGATTTCCGGCCTCTGAGCTATTACCCGCTCTCGCTCTGGAGCTGGCAGGACACGCTGAAGGCCGTGTTCATGGACCGCGTCAACATCGTCTCCGAATATGACCGTGTGGTGCGCTCGCCGAGCTTCTCCTTCCGGCTGCCTTCGGTGGTCTGCCTCAAGACCTATGTGAAGCCCTCGCGCCATCCGGCCTTCACCCGCTTCAACGTCTTCCTGCGCGATCGCTTCAGCTGCCAGTATTGCACGGCGCGCGAGGAACTGACCTTCGACCATGTCATTCCGCGCTCCAAAGGCGGGCTCACCACATGGGAGAATGTCGTGGCGGCCTGCTCGCCCTGCAACTTGCGCAAGGGCGACAAGCTGCCAGCCGAGGCGCAGATGCACCCGCTGCAAAAGCCCTATGCCCCCACGGTCAACGACCTGCACCGGGCTGGCAAGTTGTTCCCGCCGAACTTCCTGCACGACAGCTGGATGGACTATCTTTATTGGGACAGCGAACTCGAACCCTGAACCATCCGGGTTCGGATCATGGTCGCGGTCAGCCCTGGTCGCGCCAGGCCGCAAGGCCTGCCAGCAGCGCAAGGCCTGCGGAAAACACCGCGTTCCAGCCAGCCAGGGACAGCCCCGCCAGCCGCCAGGCCGCTTCGGTGCAGCTCACCACGCGCGTGGTCTGCAACTGCTTCATGAAGTCCTGCATCGAGCCTGCCGCCGGCAGGGCCGCGCCGCCACAATCGCTGGGACCGACAAACCAGCCCCACTCAACCCCGGCATGATAGCTGCCCATGGCGGCCGACACCACGAACAGGCCTGCGAGCAGCCACAAAGCCAGCCGTGACGCCTGTTTCCGATGGGCCTCGCCAGCGCAGGACGCAACCGCCAGCCCGGCCAGCCCGACCACCAGCGCGGCATAGTGCGGCCAGCGCTGTTCGAGGCACAGCTTGCAGGGCAGGAGCCCGATCACGAGCTGGAAATACCACGCGCCCGCCAGCAGGCTCGCCGAAGCCGCCACCAGCAGCGCCAGCGCCGGCACGGGGCGCAAGGCGCGCAGCAGTTGGTCCGGGATGGTGGTGGGGGCTGATGTCATGCCGTGTCCTATACCAAGTTCAGCCCCGGCTGGAATGACGTTTGTGGCATCTGGCCATGGGCCGGGCCGCAGAAACTGCATGGTTCCGGCGGGCCCCTCGGGCCATTCCGGAGCGGGCCGGCATGTCACAGCCAAAGACACCCGAATGTGCACGACATGGTGACAAGCCACTGGACGCGCACGCCGCAACATGGCATCGACCGGGCTGATGGTGACATCGCGGCGGCAGGGCTTTCAGGAGCCCGGTTGCGAGCCCCATGAGGTCCACGCGGGCGTGGCGAAACGGTAGACGCAGCGGACTCAAAATCCGCCGTAGCAATACGTGTCGGTTCGAGTCCGACCGCCCGCACCACCTCTCCCCATCTGGCCGAAAGGGCATGGCGGCAGCAACACCGCTGCATCAGCCGGCGCGCTCGCGAGTCGGCCCCGCCGAGTTCTCAACAACAGATCGATCGCGGCCATGAGAGGCCGTCCAAAGATGCACGTGGGGCAGGATCCAGGTGCGCCTGCTGCCGGGGGCATGCCCCCGGCACTCAAGGCATCATTCGGCAGCGGGTTCCGCAGCCGGCTCGTCACGCTTCTTCGGCGGGCGGCCGCGCTTGCGCGGTGCCGGCTCGTCGGATGCGGCCATGTCGGCCACGGCAGGCTTGGCCACCGGGCGCGCGGCAACCGGCTTGGCAGCCGGTTCCGGCGCAGGGATGCTGCGGGTCGGAGCAGTCAGGAAAGCCGGCAGGGCTGCGGCATCGCCAGCATCGGCAACGGGGCGCGGCGCGCGATCATCCCGGTCGCGGCGCGGCCTGTCATCGCGCGGCCGATCATCGCGGGCACGGGCCTCGACGGGACGCGGCTCGAACGGACGCTCCTCGCGGGGCTGCTCCTCGCGGGAGCGATCCTCGCGCGGCCGGTCATCCCGCGGGCGATCATCACGGGGACGGTCGTCTCTTGGGCGGTCGTCGCGATAGCGGTCCTCACGGAGGCGGTCCTCACGGGGGCGGTCGTAGCGGGGCCGGTCATCCCTAGGACGATCATCTCGCGGGCGGTCATCTCGCGGGCGATCATCACGGGGACGGTCATCCCTTGGCCGATCATCACGGGGCCTGTCGTCCCTTGGCCGGTCGCCCTGCGGACGATCGAAGCGCCTGTCATTGCGGTCGCGATCGGGTCGCTCGGGTCGGCCATTGCGGTCGAACCGGCGTGGTTGCTGGTTGCGGTCCTGCCCGCGATCCGCGTCGGGGCGGCGCTCGCTCTCGTCGCCATCCTCCGCACCATCGGCGGCTTCGCCTTCGGCGCGCGCGCCGGCGGGGCTGGATGAGGTCTCGTTGCCGTCGTCGTCCTCGTCGCCATCCTCGTCCTGCTCGTCCTGCCCGAAAGCGCGGGCCGGCCGGTAGCTGTCGCCGAACTGGAGGCGCATCTGTTCATGCGCTGCCATCACGATGCGCACATAGTGCTCGGCGTGCTGGTAATAGCTCTCCGCGGCAACGGGGTCGCCGCTGGTATGCGCATCGCGGGCGAGCTGCATGTATTTCTCGGCGATGGTCTGGGCATTGCCCCTGACCTTCACATCCGGACCATTCGACTCATAGGAGCGGGTCAACGGATTGGGTGTCTTGTTGCTGCCGTTGTTGTTGCCGCCACCGCCACCAGTGTTGCGGTTGCGGCCACGCATGCGCCGGTTCTGGCCTGGTCTCATCGACGATATCTCTTGATCGATCTGGCAGCCGGCTGATTGCACGACAGAATGTGGCCCCCGCGGCGGACTGCCTCGCCGGTCGGGGTCGTCAAGAGCTGGACTGGCTGCAAAAGCACAGCGGCCTGGCTGATTGAAGACATCACACGCTGATTCCAGTGGAGACCGCTTCAGGTCTCGCACGCCTCACGGTCCGCTTGCGCCAAACCATTCCGGCGATGTTGTGTTGCTTGCGCTGCTCGACCGGCCCTGAAGCTCGCCCCGGAAAGGACTGCCCCCCGGTCCGGATCTTGATCGACCAGGCGAAACTGCCTCCAGCTCGCCATGCGCACCGTTGTCTTAGCTGTTTTGCCTGGTCGCGCCAAGCAAAAACGACCACGCGGTCAGGACGTCCACAGCCCGATGGCGCGCACATGTCCGCCAAGGTCGCGCCGCGTGCTGATTTCGGCAAATCCCGCCGTCCGGGCAAGGGCCGAGACATCGCTTGCCTGCCCCGCGCCGATCTCCAGCACGGTTCCTCCACCCGGCGCGATCAGCCCCGCCAGGGCCGGGATGATGGCCCGGTAGGCATCGAGCCCGTCCGGCCCGCCATCGAGCGCCAGACGGGGATCGTGGCTGCGCACCTCGGGGGCCAATGCGGCGATCTCCTCCGCCGGAATGTAGGGCGGATTGGAGATCACCAGATCAAAGCCGGCCCGGCATTCGGCCTCGCTCACGGCAGTCGTCCATGAGCCGGTGCGAAAGATGCTGCGGCCATCCAGTCCGTTCAGCGCCGCGTTGGCCGATGCCGTGCGCACCGCATCGTCGCTCAGATCAATGCCGAGGCCGCGCGCCATGGGCCACTCGCTGAGCAGGGCCAGCAGAAGGCAGCCGCTGCCGGTGCCAAGGTCTAGCACGCGCAAGGCCTCGCCCCGCCGCGCCTCGAACCGCGACAGTGCTTCCTCGATCAGAGCCTCGCTGTCATGGCGCGGCTCAAGCGTGCCCACTGAGAGTCGGATCGGAAGGCCCCAGAACAGGCGCTGCCCCCTGATCCGCCCCACCGGTTCGCCAGCCAGCCGGCGCACCACAAGACTTTCCAGCCGCGCCGCCGCTCCGGCATCCAGCGCCTCGCCAGCCCCCGTGATCAGGTCCAGCGGCGCAAGCCCGGTTGCCTCCAGCAGCAGCGCGCGCGCGTCGGCCTCAGGCTCCTCAATGCCTCCCGCTGCCAGCCGGTCTCGCACCTGCCTCAGCATCACGGCGCGGGTTGGCACGGGCTGCATGGTTCAGGCCGCACCCTGCTGTTCGGCCAGTTGCTCGGCCTGGCGCGCCGCCGCCAGTGCATCCAGCATCTCGTCGAGCACAAGCCCCTGCATCATCTCGTCAAGCTTGTAGAGCGTGAAGCCGATTCGGTGGTCGGTCACCCGGCCTTGCGGGAAATTGTAGGTCCGGATGCGCTCGGAACGGTCGCCGGAGCCCACCTGCGAGCGCCGGTCCGCCGCACGGCTCTGGTCGATCCGGATCCGCTCGGCATCGAACAGCCTCGCCTTCAGAAGTGCGATGGCGCGGGCCTTGTTCTTGTGCTGCGAGCGCTCGTCCTGCACCAGCACCACGATGCCGCTCGGCAGATGCGTGATCCTGACTGCGGAGTCGGTCTTGTTGACGTGCTGGCCACCCGCGCCCTGCGAGCGCATCGTGTCGATCTTCAGGTCGGCATCGTTCAACACCACGTCGATATCCTCGGCCAGCGGCAGCACGGCAACGGTGGCCGCCGAAGTGTGGATGCGGCCCTGCGCCTCCGTGTCAGGCACGCGCTGCACGCGGTGCACGCCACTCTCGAAGCGCAGCCGCCCATAGACGCCGCTGCCGGAAATCTCGGCGACGATTTCCTTGTAGCCGCCCATGGTCCCTTCGCTCTCGGACAGGATCTCGACCGTCCAGCGCTGCGCCTGGGCATAGCGTGCATACATCCGGAAGAGGTCGCCGGCGAACAGCGCGGCCTCGTCGCCGCCGGTGCCAGCCCGGATTTCAAGGATCGCGCCACGGGCGTCGGCAGCATCCTTCGGCAAGAGCGCCAGCAGCAGGTCCCGCTCCTGTGTCCCGCGCAGTTCGGTCAGGTCTTGGATCTCCTCAACGGCCAGCATGCGGTATTCCGGCTCACTGGTCGGGTCATCGAGGATGGCCTGGGCTTCCGCGAGGGCAATCGTGGTGTGTTGCCAGGCCTTGATCACGCCCACAACCGGCTCGAGCTCGGCCATCTCCCTCGAGAGGGCCACCAGCGTCTTCGGGTCCGGATTGGCTGCAAGCACATCCCCGGCGATCTGGTAGCGCGCGAGGATGGCGTCGAGCCTGTGCTGGGGAAGATTGTAGGACATGATTTCCGGGTTTGCACGATCAGGGCAGCGAAGGATTGGGCATGGCGTGCCGGCATTCCAGCCGGCCATGAGCCACATCTAAAGCGGCACGTCGTGTTCGGCAGCAAAAGCCTTCAGCGCGGGCCTCAGCGAGGCAATGCCGCTGACATCGGCCAACAGCTTGTCCAACTGGTCGCGCGCTGCGGCCGCATTCAGCTTCAGGGTCATCGCCTTGATCGGCCCGACTGATGAAGGCGTCATCGAGAACGAGCGGAAGCCGAGGGCGATCAGGGCCAACGCCTCGATCGGCCGGCCGCCCATCTCGCCGCACACGGTAACCGGGCAATGAGCCTTGCGTCCCGCATCGGCGATGCACTTCAGCGCCCTGAGTGCCCCCGCCGAGAGAGGGTCGAAGCGGTCGGCGACAAAACGGTTCTCGCGGTCGGCCGCAAACAGGAACTGCATCAGATCGTTGGAGCCGACCGAGAGGAAATCGGCCTCGCGCGCGATCTCGTCGATCTCGAACAGCAAGGAGGGCACCTCGACCATCACGCCGAGCGCCAGCGAGGCGGGCCGCGCCCGGTCATGGCGGTCCAGATGCGCCAGTTCGCGCTGCACGATGGCCCGCGCGCGGATGAACTCGTCGACCGTGGCAACCATCGGGAACATGATCTTGAGATGCCGCTTCTCGCCGGCGCGGAGCAGGGCCCGCAACTGCGAGCGCAGCAGCCCTGGCCGGTCAAGACCAATGCGGATCGCACGCCAGCCCAGCGCCGGGTTCTCCTCCTCGACGCGGCGCATGTAGGGCAGGATCTTGTCCCCGCCGATATCGAGCGTGCGGAAGGTCACGGGCTTGTCGCCGACCGCTTCCAGCGCAGCCAGATAGAGTTGCTGCTGCTCGGCCGTGGTCGGCATCCGCGCCGCCACCATGAATTGCAGTTCGGTGCGAAACAGGCCGATGCCGGCAGCCCCGGTTTCCTCCAGATGCGGCAGGTCGACCAGAAGGCCGGCATTGAGCTTGATGTCGATCGCCTCGCCATCGCGCGTGACCGCCGCGACATCGCGCAGCTTGCGGTATTGCTCCTGGCGACGCGCCCTCAGCCGCGCCTTTTCCTTGTAGACATTTTCGACATCGGCCGGCGGCCTGATCTGCACCTCGCCGGTGGAGCCATCGACGATGATCGCATCGCCCTGCTCGACAAGCGCCGTGATGTTCTCGATCTCGCTGACCGCAGGAATGCCCAGCGCACGGGCCACGATGGCCACATGGCTGCTCGGGCCGCCCTCTTCCAGCACCAGACCGCGCAGCCGCGCCCGGTCATAGTCGAGCAGCGCGGCAGGGCCCATGTTGCGCGCCACGATGATGGCGTTCTCCGGCAACTGGTCGCGCGCGATGGTCAGGTCTGCCCCGACAAGGATGTGCAGCAGCCGGTTGGCGAGGTCTTCGAGATCGTGCAGCCGCTCACGCAGGTAAGGGTCTGTCTGGCGCAGCATGCGCGCCCGCGTGTCGGACTGGACCCGCTCGACGGCTGCCTCGGCGGTCAGGCCCGACAGCACCGCCTCGCGCATGCGCCTGAGCCAGCCCTGGTCATGGGCGAACATGCGGAAGGTTTCGAGCACCTCCTTGTGCTCGCCGCCATGGGAGACATCGCCCCGCTCGATCAGCTCGTCGATGGTCTTGCGCAGGGCGCTGATCGCCTCTTCGAGCCGCTTGACCTCGGCTTCAGGGCTTTCCGCGATCAGGTTCTTGATCACCACGCGCGGCTCGTGCAGCACCACATGTCCGAGGCCCACGCCATCGGCCAGCGAGACACCCTTCTCGTGCATCGGGCGGCGCGGGCCGGCACTCTCGCCATTGGCCGCAAGCGACTGCATGCCGCCCTGGGCAATGAGTTCGGCCAGCACCATCGAGACGGTTTGCAGCGCCTCCATTTCCTCGTCGGTATATGCGCGCGTCGCGGTGTTCTGGACCACCAGCACACCCAGCGTGGCTCCGGCCCTGAGGATCGGCACGCCGAGGAAGGAGCGGTAGATTTCTTCGCCCGTCTCCGGCTTGTAGGAGAAAGAGGGATGCGACTGCGCATCGGAAAGCGCCAGCGCTTCCGCCTCGCGCGCGATCAGGCCGACCAGCCCTTCGCCGGCCTTCATCGTGGTCAGGTGCACGGCCTCGCGCTTGAGACCTTCGGTGGCGAACAATTCGAGCGCCTTGTCGTCGCGCTGCACGTAGATCGAGCAGACCTCCGCCACCATGTTCGAGGCGATCAGGATGACGATCCGGTCGAGCTTTTCCTGCGGCAGGGTGGGTTGCGCCATCACCTCGCGGAGGCGGCGCAGCAGCACGCGCGGTCCTCCAAAGGTTGTTGGCATCGGCAAGGCCTCCCCGGGCTGTCGCGGTCGCAAAGCGCCGCCCGCTCCGAACCCCGACTCTGCTGCCTTCTAACTGCCGTTGCCGGCCTTCGGCAAGGGCCAGAGGGCCGCCAGGGCCCGGAACCGGCAAAGCAATGTGTGTCTGGCGCTGACGACGCGACTTAGCCGGCCTTCTCGCCGGCATTGGCCTCGATGGTGCGGAGCGCATCCGCAAGCCTTGCCTTGGCACTGCCCGGCTTCAGCGGACGCTGCTGGCTTTCGTGGCGCGCCCAACCGGACAGCCAGATCATCTCGAAACTGGCCCTGACCTTGCCGTCGGAATCGCTGAAACGCCCGGCATAGATCGCCATCGCCCGTAGCAGCGTTCCCCGCCGCAGGGGCTGGCGGCGGCGGGCCAGCAGCGCATTGGTGAGGCCCATGGCGCGCAGGTCCTGCAACAGCGCCAGCGGATGTGAATAGCGCACCGTCACCGGCTCGACATCGGTCACCGGCAGGGCAAAGCCCGCCCTCTGCAGCAGCGAGCCGGCATCACGCACATCCGCAAACGGCGAGACGCGCGGAGAAAGCCCGCCCTCCCGTTCGCTCTCGGCCTCGGCCAGCGACTGGCGCAGTTCGGTCAGTGTTGTCCCGCCGAACAGACACCCGATGAACAGCCCGTCCGGCTTCAGTGCCCGCCTTATCTGCACCAGTGCGCCGGGCAGGTCATTGACCGATTGGAGCGCCAGCAGCGAGGTGACCAGCTCCAGCGACGCATCGGCGAAGGGCAAGCGCTCCTCGTCGGCCACCAGATCATGCCGGCCGGCGGTCATGAAAGGCGCTGCCCGCACCACCAGCGTGGTGCCGGGCCGCTGCGCCAGCAGGCGTGCCGCGGCATCCGTCGCCGTGCCGAGATCCACCGCGACCGGAAACTGCCGCGTGATCGCGGCAAGGCGCTCGGCCAGATCGTCGGCCGCGCGCTGGATCAGGAAATCGGCGAACCCGATGCGCTCCGCCCGCCGCAGCCGGCGGCGGATCAACTCACGGTCGAACAGGACCAGCGGCTCACTCAAGGGGGTCTCCTTCGCACTCGGCAGCATATGGCCTGCCCCGCCCGCTCGGTCAAAGGGTGCCTTGCCCCCCGCGACGTGATGACATCCGCATGCTAGCGTCGGAGCCATGCGCATGATCAGGCAGCAAGAGGACGCGACATGGACGCCGCATGGGCTGCGGTCCGAGGGCATAGGCGGCGATACCCGACCTGACAACGCCGATCCCGTTCCTTCCGCCGTCGGGGATGCAGCGACGGCACCGCCATCGGGTCGCCTCAGCCGCTGGCTCGACGCGGCGCGCGCCTGGCCGGCAAATTCTGCGCAGGCCATCGTGGGTTTGCTCTACCCGCCCGTCTGCGCCGCCTGCGGGGCATCGACCGGGCAGGCCCATGGCCTGTGCGGGCGCTGCTGGTCAGGGCTCAGCCTGATCGAGCGGCCCTATTGCGAGCGGCTGGGCACGCCCTTCGCGCTGGATCTGGGCGGAACCCTGATCTCGCCGGCGGCCATGGCCGATCCGCCCGTGTTCCAGCGCGCCCGCGCCGTCTGCGGCTATGACGAGACCGCAAGGGCGCTGGTGCACCGGCTGAAATATGGCGACAGGATCGAACTGGCCCTGACCATGGGCCGGATGATGGCGCTGTCCGGGCGCGAATTGCTGGCCGATGCAGACCTGATCGTGCCGGTGCCGCTGCATCGCTTCAGGCTTTGGCGGCGACGCTTCAACCAGGCAGCAGCGCTGGCCGAGGTGGTGGCCGAAAGCCAGGGGCTCGCCGTCGACCTGACGGTGTTGGCGCGCGTGCGGCGAACCCGCCCGCAGGTCGGGCTCAGTCGCAACGAACGGGCCGAGAACCTGCAAGGCGCGCTGCGCGTGGCGGCCAATGCCCGCTACCGCATCGAGGGCCGCCGCGTGCTGCTGATCGACGATGTCCTGACCACTGGTTCGACCGCCAATGCCTCCGCGCGCGCCCTGCTGCGCGGCGGGGCGAGCGCGGTCGATCTGCTCACCTTCACCCGTGTCATCCCCGGATCATGAGGCCCGTACGCGGCCTCGCATCTTGAGACGAGCCGTTGCCAGCCTCATATGGAGAGGAACAAGGAGCGTTCCCCCCCATGCCTGCCGTGACGATCTACACGAAATCCTGGTGCCCTTACTGCTCGGCTGCGAAGGACCTGCTGGTGCGCAAGAACGCGAGCTTCACCGAACTCGACATCACCGGGAAAGCCGACCTGCGGGACGAGATGGTGCGCCGTTCGGGCCGCTCGACAGTGCCGCAGATCTTCATCGGCGAAGCCCATGTCGGTGGCTGCGATGATCTGTACGCGCTCGACCAGAGCGGTGCGCTCGACCCCATGCTGGCCGGTTGAGAACCGTGGCGGGCCCCTCGCGATGATCAGGTTCGCGCTTGTCTGCGATCAAGGCCACGGCTTCGAAAGCTGGTTTCGCGACAATGCGGCCTATGCCGATCAGGCCGGCGCTGGCCTTGTCACCTGCCCGCATTGTGGCTCGGGCAAGGTCGAGAAGTCGATCATGGCACCGCATGTGGCACGGTCGGACAAGGAGAGACACCCAGGCCCTGTCGCTTCGCCTGCAAGCCCGGCTGCGCCGGCAGACGCTGCAGGAACGGCGATGACCATGCTGGAGCCGGCCGACCTCGCCATGCGCGCCTTGCTGCGCCAGTTCCGCCGTCACGTCGAGGCGCATGCCGACAATGTCGGCAGCCGCTTCGCCGAGGAGGCTGTGCTCATGCACCATGGCGAGATCGAACAGCGGCCGATCTACGGCAGCGCCAGCCTGGAGGACGCCCGCATGCTGGTCGAGGAAGGCATCGAGGTGATGCCGCTGCCGACCGCGCCGGACGACCGCAACTGATCGCAGTCCGCTGCGACAGGGCAGCAATGGCCCTGCGCCGACGGCAACGCGACAATCAGGCTGACGCGGCCTGGGGCATCGGCGACCCGGCGCGGTCCAGCTCAGTGCGAACCTTGTCGAGCGTGGCCACGCGGCAGGTCAGAAGCCTCGCTTGTGCAGTCGCAAGTGCGTCCTCGCCCCCGAGGCCGACCGCGTCTTCCAATGCGCGCGCCAGCATCGACAACCGGCGGAAGCCGAGCAGTCCGGCGGACGAGATCAGCGCATGGGCGTCCGCCTTGAGGCTGGCCGGGGCGGGATCAGCGAAGCGCGTGGTCAGGTCATCGCGGAAACGGGCCAGCAGGTCGCGGCTCTTGTCCGGACCCAGCAGGCGCTGGAGGTCGGCGAAGACGGAATTATCGAACAGCGGGATCTCGTCAGGCACCGTGCTACCGTGCTCGCCGGTATCCTGCGCATGGACAATCGCGGGGCGGGCGGGCACGTGCACCTCGGCTGTCCGGCGCGCCACCATGTCGAGCAGCACCGGGCGCTTGAATGGCTTGCCGAGATGGTCGGTCATGCCCGCAGCCTGGCACTTGCCGATCTGGTCGGCAAAGACATTCGCGGTCAACGCGATGATCGGCACCTGCGCTCCGGCCGGGCTCCCTGCCCTGATCCGGCGGGTCGTTTCGATCCCGTCCATGCCGGGCATCTGGACATCCATCAGGATGATGTCGTGCCGGCCGCGCTCGAATGCTTCGATGGCCGCCGGCCCGCTTCCGGCCATGTCAACACAATGGCCTGCCGTGGTCAGCATCTGGCCGACAATTTCGAGATTGATCGCGACATCATCGACCAGCAACACATGGCGGGGGACCAGAGCCACTTCCGCCAAAGGCTGCCCGCCGGCAGGGGACCAGTCGGCATCTGCCTCGACCAGCGGCAGGCTGAGACGGAAGGTCGAGCCTTCCCCCACCCGGCTTTCGACGCTGATCGAGCCACCCATCATCTCGGCCAGCCGGCGCGAGATCGACAGCCCGAGCCCGCTGCCGCCATAGCGCCGGCTGATGATGTCGTCGGACTGGCGGAAGTCCTGGAACAGATGCGGGATCTGGTCAGGAGCGATGCCGATGCCGGTGTCGATCACCGACAGGCTGACACCGGCATCGTCGCGCGCCAGGGCCACCGTGACGCTGCCTTGCGGCGAGAACTTGGTGGCATTGTTGAGCAGGTTCAGCACGATCTGCCGGATGCGCGTGTCGTCCGCGATCAGCCACTCGGGGAAATCCGGGGTGATGGTCATGCCCAGGTTGATGCCCTGCTGCGTCGCCAGCCCGCGGGTCAGCGCGATGCAATCCTCGACCAGAGCCTCGAGATTGACGCGCCGTTCCTCGATCTCGAACTTTCCGGCCTCGATGCGCGACAGGTCCAGAACATCGTTGACGATGGTCAGCAGCGCCGTGCCGGCTTTCTCGATCAGCCCGATCTGCCTTTGCAGGGCGGCGCTTCCCTCCCCGCCCTGCAGGGCCAGCGACGCCAGACCCAGGATGGCGTTGAGCGGCGTCCTGATCTCGTGGCTCATGGTGGCCAGGAACTGCGACTTGGCAAGGCTGGCGCGCTCGGCCGCATCGCGGGCCTCGCTCATCTGTTCGGCATGGCGCTTGCGCTCGGTGATGTCGAAGTTGAGCCCGATGATGCCGGTCGGCTTGTCTTGATCGTCGAGCACGACGCGCCCACAACCCAGAAGCCACCGATGCTCGCCGTTGTCATCGGGCTGTGCCAGCCGGAACTCGACGGTGTATTCCACGCCGGTTTCCATCGCCGTGCGTGTTCCCGCCCAGACAGCCTCGACATCGTCCGGGTGAATGCAGGTGCTCCAGTCCTCGCTCAGCACCTCGATGAACTCCCCATCCGCGCAGGGCCAGCCATGCAGCCGTGCGCTTTCGGGCGAATGCACGGCCGTGCCGGAATCCGCGTTCCAGTGCCAGACGCCGGCGCCCGCAGCCTGCTGGGCCAGCGTCAGCAGCGAACTGGTGACCTTGATCTTCTGGAGACCCGAATAGATGTCGTGGATGTCCAGCGACGTGCCGAGCCATTTCTGCACCTTGCCGGTCTCGTCATGCTGGATCGGGATCACCATGATCTGGTGCCAGCGCCAGGCTCCATCCCAGCGGCGCACGCGCGCCTCGACCTGAAACGCTGTTCCCTTTGCATGAGACTCCGCGCGCACTGCGGCCAGCTTCTGTGCGTCTTCAGGATGATTTAACGCAAGGCGGTCGGACTTCGTTGGACCAATCGGGCCATGATAGGCGAACACCTGGCGATTGTAGTAGAGCGCATCGCCATCGGCATCGGCGATCCAGACTTTCTGCGGCAACGCGTCCGCCAGTTGGCGATACAGCATCTCGCTGTCGCTCAGGCGCTTTTGCGAGATCTCGCGCTCAGTCACATCGGCGAAAGTACGGACGATGCCACCAATGGGCAGATCGACGGTGCGAACTTCCAGAAAGCGGCCATCGGGGCGCTGGCGGACATAGCTCGCACCCACGCCGGTCCAGTTTGGCGTCATGCTCTCGCGCATGGAGGCGGAAACGTGCGCGAACTCGCCGAGGCCGTCCTGATAGGCCAGCATCTGGCCATTGTCGGGCTTCTGGTCGAGAAACGCGGCTGGCAGGTCCAGCAAGTCCGTGACCTTGGGGTTGTAGAACTGCACGCGCTGGTCCGCACCGACGATCATCAGGCCCTGGTCGAGGTGGTTGAGAGTGGCATGAAGATGCGCCACAGACGCGTCGCGTTCGCGGATGGTGCGGGCGAGGCTGAAGCCGAGGACGCAGAGGATGCACAGGCAGGCAATGCCGAGTGCCGCATCACCGGCTGCCCCTTCGAACCAGCGCGCCAGTACGTCGCGGGATGCGAGCGACACCACCACAACGATCGGCGCGCCATCGAGCTTGCGGTAGCTGAAGAGCCGCTCCACGCCATCGATCACCGAAACGTTGCGATAATCACCATGACTGTTGCGCGGCAGGTGCTGGCTGAACAGGTCGGAGCGTGACACGTCGCTGTTGATGCGCTCGCTATCGTAGGGCCGCCGGAGCAGGATAGTCCCATCCGAGCGGACCAGCGTGATCGATCCATTCGGGCCGACATCGAGGCTTTCATAGCCCTCAAGCAGATGACGGAGCGAAACCATCACGATGACCTCGATGCGCTTGCCGCTGTCGAGGCGCATCATCCGGCTGACCGGCAGATACCAGCCCCCATTCCCTTGGCTCAAAACGGCATTGCCGACTGTCAGGCCCTCGGCCTCTCCCGGTCTGCGATGAGGCACGGTTGGCAGATCGCTGCGGACGTTCCTGCTGATCGGGGCACGGAATCGAACAGCACCATCGTCCGGGTCGATCACGGTCAGGGATTGCAGGAATGGCATGGATACGCCGATATCGCCCAGAAGCGCGCGCAATCGGTCGTCGTCATCATTGCGCCACGGTAGCGGGCCGGCACTTTCCGGCAGCGCATGGCTCGCCATCCTGATCACGACATCGACCGCATCGAAGGTGCGGGTGGCGTGCCTGTCGATGACATTGACGAGGTTCTGGGTCGCCTTGCTGGCATCAACCAGCGCACGCTGGGCAGATGTCCAGAACAGCCAGCCACCCGACAGTATGAACACGCAGCTCACCACGACGACGAACGACAGAACCGAAGACGCCTGAAAGCGTTTTCCGGCTGCACCGGGAGATGTTGTCATCGCACGTGCCTTGTCCCTGTCAGGCCGCCTGCGCCGGCATGGCAGCAGGGCCACGGCGAAAGCCTCGGGAAGCACAGCACGATTATGCTTAACGAAGCCTCAACACCCGATGCTCGCGACCTGTATCAGGCGATCCTGAGCGCTTCGTCGCGGGCCAGCCGGGCTCGCAGCGCTTCGCTCCGTGCGGTACCGAGATCTGGCCGTGCGGCCGCATCCGCATCGCCCATGCCGGCGCAGACCCGCGCCAGTTCCTGGAAGCCGAACATGGCTGCCGTTGCAGCCATCTCGGCCACGTCTTTCAGCCGTGCCGCATCGTCCTGTGCACCATCATCGCCGGCCAGACGCTCGATGTCGCCGAGCAACCGGTCGGTCAGCGCCAGCACCGCCGAACGGCCAAGCGCATGGACCATTGCAGCATGCGCATCGGCGTCGATCGCAGGAACCGACGGCATCGCGGTCGCGGGCTGCGCGAGTGCGACCGGAACGCTGCGGAGACCCTCCATCGTCAACGCAAGGGAGTGGGCCACGTGGCTGACATCCCTCAGCGTGCCGGCCACGCGGGTGATGAAGGCTTTCAGGGCAGGGTCCGTCGCTGATTGCGCCAGCGCCGCGAAGCTGCGGTGGATCTCGCTCACCGGCTCGTGGATATCGCGGCGGATGACGGCCGCCCATGCCGCCGGATCATGGCAGGCATCAGCGCCAGCTTGCGGCGGTGCAGCGGCGGTCACATCATCGCCCGCAACCGGCCTTGACTCGGCAACGACCGGAGCCGGAGCCGGCCCCGGCCTGATGCGCGCACCAAGCGCTGTGGCCACCATCTGCCACGAGGCAGGCTCTTCCACCTTGAACATGCCATCCGAAAGGGAGGCCAGATCGTCGGAGAGTGCGAAGATCGGCAAGGCCTGTCCCGGCCGGCTCGCCCTCAGGGCCTTGGCCTGATTGATGCCATGACGCTCGATCAGCAGCACGATCTCGGCCTCGTCTGGCGAAGTCAGCGTAAAGCACAGCTCGAGCGCCGCGCGCTGCTCGGGCATGGCCGCAGGCAGCACCAGCGCCCGCGGCAGGGCGACGAGCCCCCTCTCCTGCCACAGGGCAAGCGAGGCGCGGCGCGGATCACTCGGCATGATGCCGCCGGCCAGCGCCTCGGGCACAATGACAGGGCAAAGCCGGTCGAGTGCCCCGAACAGTGCAGCCGGCGAGAGCGGCTTGGTGAGGATGGCGTGGAACACCGCATCCGAGCCCCGGCGGGCTGCAAGTCCATTGCGATCAGCGGTGAGGCCGATCAGAATCGGACCCTCGGATGCGGCCATCGCGGCCCTGGGAGTCTGCAGGGCCGCGGTCGCGGCCTCGTGGCGCAGCAGCCGCCCAATCGCGTAACCGTCCATTTCGGGCAGGTGATAATCGATCAGCAGTACATCGTACTGGCCGGAGCGCGCCGCCTCGAGACCGCTGATGCCGTCGCTGGCCACATCGACGCTTGCGCCGGTGGTCGCCAGCAGCGATCGGATGATGTCCTGCGAGATGGGATCGTCTTCAATCAGCAAGATGCGGCGCATGGTGGCAATGATCCGGACACGGGATGAAGCAACGTTGGCGGACAGGATGCCCGAAAGCGGTATCATTTTGGTTTCGATCCGGCATGGTCAGCCGCATCGTCAGGACCCATCCCGGCATCAGCGGCCGAAGCGCTGGTTGATCAGCGCCGGCCCTCCCCGATCAACGAGACCGGACACAACGTCATGGCCGGTGCGTGCTGCACCCTGGCCGGCACCATGGCCCGGCCAGGCATGCCGGATGAGGCTCCTCGCCCACAACGTGCCGGTGGCCGGCGGCTTGTCGGCGGCCCGCATGTCCGAGGCGGTCTGCACGCCGTTCCAGCCGGCAAGCAGGGTGAAGCCGAGCCGTTCATAGGGCATCGTCATGACGCCCGGCACGCGCCGCGCCGCCAGCGGGCGCGGCTCGGCCTGCTCCGCGCGCCATGGGTCACCCGGCACCGGGATTGCGGGGCCGAAGCGCAAGGGATTCTCGGGAGCGACGGCAAGCGGGAACTCGCTGCGCTTGATCGCTGGTGCAGCGCCCTCCGCCGGACGCGCATCGGCACTGGGAATGCGTGTATCTGCCCGCAGCATGCCTGTTTCAGGCCGTGGCGCCCGCGAAGGGCCGTCGATGCGCCGCGCCGGCGCATCGCACGGACCGGGCAAGGCCTGGCTTCCGTCCGGGACAACCAGCGCCACCACCTTGGGGAACAACCCGTCATAACGGTTCACCAGTTCGAGGAACTCGCGCTGGCGCTTCAGGCGTTGCAGGCTGAGCGCCTGCCCGTAGATCGTCGCTTCTTTCGGCAGCCAGGCACTGGCGCGCTGGAACCAGCCGAGCGCCGTCTCGAACTGGCAGGCATTGTAGGCATACCAGCCGAGCGCCTGCGCGCCTTCGCCGGAACGGCTCTCCAGCGTCACGCGGGCATAGCGCGCAAGCCGCTCGGGCTCGATCGTGGCCGGCTGTGGCCGGGTCAGGTCCTCTTCGAGAATGTCGATGAACAGGATCGCGTTGTTGATCAGGGCATCGCGCGCCGCAAAGGCCACGTCCTCGGCCTCGCGACGCTGGCCGAGCCGCAGCAGGGTATGGGCAAGGCCGTGGGCAATCATGGCGTCGCCGCCCTGTGCCATGGCATGCCGGAACCAGCCCAGCGCCTCGCCGTGGCGCTCCTGTTTCAGGGCCAGCCAGGCCACCAGCCCCGATTGGCTCGCATCGCTTGACCCTTTCGCATAGGCTTCGAACAGCGCCATCTCGGCGGGCCCGATCGGCTCCTTGCGCTGGTCATGCAGAATGGCGCTGATCCGGGCACGCGTCACCGCAATGGCAATGCTGGCGAACTCGGACACGCCGGTCTCGTTGTTGCGGCCCAGGGCCAGCAGCATTTCGACCTCTGCGATCGGCAGCAGCGCGATGGCCTTGTGCATCGTGGCGATGCGCTCCTTCGGGTCGCTGCGCCGGGCCAGGATGTCCTTGTAGAGCGCGGTCGCTTCGGCCATCCGGTCGGTGCGGGCCAGCCCTTCGGCCACGGTCCAGATCAGTTCGACATCATCGCTGCGGCCGAGCTGATCAAGGTCGGCGGCAAGCTCGGCCACGTCGCTCCAGTGTCCGGATGCCGCACGCTTGAGGATGGCGGTCCGCGCCTCCTTGCGCCTGATCTTGCCGGACAGGTCATCGGACGGCTTCCAGCCCGGCTCCGCCTTCTGCCGCGCTGCGATCGCCAGCTTCAGGCGGGCCGTGTCATCGGCGGCAAACAGCGCCCACAAGGGCCGCTCGTCGGCTCCGCTCGGACGCGCGGTCCACAGATCGGCAGGCATGGTCCAGCCGGGATTCAGCGCAGCGAGGCGGCGCGCTTCCGCTTCGACGCGCGCCACCTGCCGCTGGGCCGCATAGTGACGCAGCGCTGTCTCGTCGACCACCTGCGATGACGCGGCAACGACAGAGATTGTCAGGCAGGATAACGAAACGGCCAGGATGGCCGCACGCAGCCCTGTGCCGGCGCAGCCCGCCTTCGGCAGACGGATCAGTTCTGAAGGCACGATGGATACCTCATGCGTGCGGCCACAAGTGCCAGCAGATGCAAGGTGGCGGGATAGTAGTTCTCGGAGCCCTGGGGGCTCATCAGATGCCGTGGGAACGGCATGCCGGAACTGGCGCAGGCACTGAGCGCCGGCAGTGCCAGATAGCCGGGCTCGCTGAGCCGTGTCGACACCGTGCCGCCGGTCAGTTCGACCAGCGCCACGACCCGCCGGTCGGCGCTGCGCCAGAGATTGAGGTAATCGACATGATGGCGCGGCTGGTCGAAGCCGGCCCAGGCCAGATAGAGCGGCACGCGCAGCGCGTTGTAGGAGAATTCGGCCGGGAAGCCCTGCGCGGGCTGCGGCACGCCATCCTTCAGCGTCACCCAGTCGCTTGGCAGCCGTGCCGTGCTGAAGCGGGCCTTGTCGATCAGCCTGAGGCCGGCGCGGGCAAGTTCGGCCCAGTCGAATTCCGGTGCCACCAGCGGCAGGCGCTGGAAGGCGGGGAACACGTAGTAGGACAGGTTGAGCACCGGCCCGTCGGGCCGGTCATCGGCGGAGAATCCGGCCATGCCGGGCAGCAGCAGCGAGCCGTTGATCGTGCCGAGCAGGATCAGCTTGCGGCCGATCTCGACGGAGATGCGCCGCGCCGCGATCCGGTAGCCACCCTCTGGCCAGACTTCGCCGGCCTCGGTCAGCGCCCAGGCGATCAGCAGATCGCCATCGGTGGCGTTGTTCATGTCGGCCACGGCGGGCCGGCGGGCCGGCTCCCAGCGCCAGGCGGCAAGCTGGTCGTCACGCACCAGCAGGTTGGCGCGCGTCCAGGCCCAGATACGCTCGAAAGCCACCCTGTCATCGGCGGCCACCGCCAGCAGCATGCCGTAACCCTGGCCCTCGCTGTGGCTGATCCTGTCATTGGCCGTGTCGACGACGCGGCCCTGTTCGGTGATGAAACGGGCCTTGTAGTTGCGCCAGGCCGCCTTGTCCGGCAGCATGCCGTGCAGGGCAAGGCCAGCCTTCACGGTTGTCGGCTTCGGTGCCTGTGCCACGGCGGGCCGTGCTGCGACCTGCACAAGCAGGCCCGTCAGCACCAAGGCCAGCACACGGCCCCACCATCGGATGTTCGATATGCCTGCAACGGAACGCATCATTCCTGCCTCCTGCCGGGTTCCTGGGGTCGGCCCGTGTTCTTCACCAGCCACAGCGTGGCGACGGCCACGATGAGGCCCAGCAAAAGCGAAAGGGCCATGTAGACAATCGGGTTGAGGGAGAACCAGCCGGCCGTAACCAGACGAAGGTTGCCCAAGGCGGGCGGCTGTGTGGAAACGTAGCGGATGGCTGCGCCGCTGCGCTGCACCGCGATGGTTTCGTCATGGCGCAGCGCTGCAAGCTGGCCGCCGACCGCCGGCCAGCCACCACCTGGTCCGAGGCACTGCACGCCGAGGGCCAGTGCCGCCGGGCTGGCGCCGGTGACAATGGTCACCGTCCGGCCACCCGGCATGAGCCCCTGGGCCAGCAGCAACACCGCATCGGGTGTGACCAGTGACGGCATCGCTTCAGCCGTCGGTGACACAAAGCGCGGCAGAGCGCCTTCCGGCAGGCTCGCCATCTGCCAGAGCCGCGCCAGCGAGAGGCCCGGCAAAGCGGCCATGGGGTGCCCTTGCCCTGGCGCCGGCAGGCCGCGGTCGGCGTTCTCCACCGCGCGCTGCGGCAGGAGACAACCCGCCGACAACTCGTCGTCCGTGTGGCGCTGGCGCCGCGCAAGCGGCTGGTCAGGGCTCGTCTGGGCCTGCCAGGCCTGCCGCACCGTCTCCGGATCGAGCCCGGCCTGCCGCATCATGTCAGGATCGAGCTGTGGAGCCGGTGCCACGATCAGCAGATCGCTCGCGTCTGCAGTGGGCGGTGTCAGCATCAGCACATGCGGCACGGGCCGGCCCGCCACCACGGCCATGCGCGCCGTCAGCGTCGCTGCGGCAGCCATGGCCTGCCGGTCGGGCGCCGGAACATGCAGAACCCGCTCGCGGCTGTCTGCCTCGGTCCCAAGGCCGCCGTTGAGGGCCATCGCCAGCTCCGGCATGCGGCCCACGCGGGCGATGCGCGGCAGCACCAGTTCGGAAGCGGCCAGCAGTTCCAGCCTCCTGTCCTCCGGAGCAAGGCCCGGCGCGCAACGCGCGTCGCTTCTGGCAGCGGTCTCGGCGGTGATCACGATCCGGTTGTGGCCGGGTCGCAGCAGGCGCAAGGGCAGGAAGATCTCGTTGCGGTCGAGCGAACTGGCCGTTGACTTGCCAAGCTGCTGGGTGGCGGCAAGTTGGCCATTGACCTCGACAAGGATGCTGGCACCGGCCATGAGGTCGGCGCTGTGCGAGCCGGCTAGGTTCAGGATCAGGCGGTCATAGTCGGCTGGCAGGATGTCGGCCGGTATCACCAGATCGAGGCCGACCTTCAGCACCCGCCCCGTGAACGCCATGTCCGCAAAACCGGTCATCGCAAGGCTGATACGCTCGCCCTCGCCGCTGACGGCAAGGCCGGCCAGGCGCCGCGCAGCCAACAGGCCGGCCGCCGTGCCCTGCAGGCTGCGGGCGGCAAGTTGCGCGGACCAGCGATCAAGCGCCTGATCGATCTCGGCAAGATCCCGGCCGCTGACCGCATAGACAGGCGCCAGCCCGGCAATCTGGCGCGGACCCGGGGCAACGAAGCCGTGGCTTCCGCCGGGCACAGCCGGCATCGGGCCAAGATCGGCCATGGCAGCCAGATCGTCGCGGGTGCCAACCACCAGCGTCACACCGGCGGCATCTGCTTCCGCCTCGCCGAAACTGACCACGGGCTGCAAGGTGCCGCCCGACAGGGCGACAAGCTGGGCAGCCCGCAGCGCGCGCGACATCATCGCGGCCGGCAGCTTGCCGTCGAGCCTGATGCGGATCGGCAGCGAACCATCGGCTGCCGGCACCAGCGAGGCCAGATCGGCAAAGCCCAGCAGGCCCTTGCGGGCTGCCTCGGCAGGCAGCACGAAGCCGGACTGCGCCCCGTCCAGCGAGGTCCAGAGTTCATGTGTCGCGGCGGGTGAACAATCGACCCGGTGACGATGCTGCGCCATGATCCGCACGGCATTGTAGCCCGGTTGCAGCAAGCCGACCGGGATCGTGATCTCGCTCGCCACAAGGGCACCGACCTTATGCAAGGGCTGCTGGTGCACGACCGTGTCATTGACCAGCACCGTCAGGTGTGACGCCTCCGGCAGGGCGGAAATGGCCGTGAAATGGCCCAGCCGAAAGCGGGTGACGGCCTGCGCCTGCGCCGCGGTCAGATGCACGGCCCATTCCGAGCGGGCCCACTCGCCGGCCAGCCTGAAGCCACCGAGGTTGGCCGGCAGCCGGCGCACGATCTCGGTCAGGGTTGCCGGCTCCGGGCGGGGAGCGGGCCGGATTGCGGCCATGGGGCCCGCTTCGTCCGCCAGGCCGGGTGCGCCCTGCGGCGGCAGCGCGCCGGTGAACGGCCCTGCGGCAGGTCCGCGTGGCTCGACCGGCAGGACCAGAGCCCGCAAGGGGCCAGCACCGGTGAAGCTCTGCGCCAGCGCCGGCGCCGGCATCAGGGCCAGAGCGCAGCCAAGGGCGATGCGTTGGATGAACACCATCTCAGGCAACTCCGGACATAAGAACGGGCACAGGCGCGGCACGCGCGGGGGCCGGAGGGACACTCTCGTCGCGGCTGAGACCCGCGATGGCCCCAAACCAGGCATCGCGATCAAGCCCGCTGGCGCCGGAGACGGCGAGGGCCGGTCGGGCCGCTGCCAGCCGCGACAGGCCGGAGGCAAACAGCGCCGGATCAAAGGCGGGCACCAGGGAGGGAACGGTAACCGGTTGCGCAACTGGCTGGGTGGCAGCGCCGGCTTCGGGAGCCTTCAGGAACAGGTAGGCCAGCGCACGGAACGGCTCGCACACGCCCCAGGTGAAGAACTGCAGCGTGCCGCGCCAGACACCGACAGGCGTGCGGCGGCGTGCGATGAAGCGCCCGATCGCGTCTGCGTCGCCATACATCAGGTCGGCCACGACGGGATAGGTGGCGGGGCTCAGGCCCGCGAAGGCACAACCGCATTGCATGCCCGCGCCAGCGCCGTTGACATGCGTCAGCACGATCTCGATGCCCGGCCCGGCCGGCACGCCGGGGCTCGGCTCGATATGGAGCAGCGCCCGCGTCTTGCCCGGCTCGGTGGAAAGCCCGGCAGGAAGGCTGTCGGCCCTGAGTGCGCAGCCACCGGCGGAGACATTGTCGATGGCTACCGCGACCGCGTGTCCGCCGATCACAAGCGAGCCCTTGCGCAGGATCGCCAGGCGCGGATGACGGTCCACCTGCCGCCGCTCGGCCACCGCCCCCAGCGCTGCGCCGGCGATCATCAGGTTGAACGCCGTCCACAGGCCGACCACCAGCATCAGCCCGGTCACGCCCGGCTCGAACATGTAGCGCCAGGCGGCCATGCCGACCCCGGCCAGCAGCAGCCCGAACATGGCAAAGAACGGCCAGGCCAGTTCCGAAAGATGGTCATTGTCGAGCGACAGGCCCTTGGCCGTGACATTGAAGGTCGGCTTGCGCGGCGACACCGCCACCGAGACGATGGCTTTGGCCAGGAACATGCCCTGCACGTATTCGTAAAGCTCGGACATCCACGGCCAGCGCACATGGCCATAAAGGTAGCTCTGCATCATCGTGTTCACGACGACATAGGAGAGCGTGTAGGCGATGGTCTCGTCCACGCTGGAGACGAAAATGCGCACATCGAGCAAGATGTAGAGCAGCGGCGCGACCATGAAGATCAGGCGCGGGATTGGGAAGAACCAGAACATCATGCTCGACAGGTAGGCGATGCGCTGGATCGGCTTGAGGCCCCGGCGAAGCGCCGGGTTCTTGAGGATCAGGATCTGGAACATGCCCTGGCACCACCGCGAGCGCTGGCCGATGAACGAGGCGAAGGTCTCGGGCTGGAGCCCGGCAATCAGCGGCTTCTCGACATAAAGGCTGGTCCAGCCCTGGGCATGAAGCTCGAACGCCGTCTCACAATCCTCGGTGATGGTGATGCCGGAAAAACCGCCCGTGGTTTCAAGCGCCTTGCGCCGCAGCAGGGCCGCCGAGCCGCAGAAGAACGAACCGTTCCACTTGTCGAGCCCGCGCTGGGTCACGCCATAGAACATCTCGTTCTCCGACGGCATGCGGTCGAAGGTCTGGAGGTTCTTCTCGATCGGGTCGGGGTTGAGAAAGATGTGCGGCGTCTGCACGAGGAACAGCTTGGGATCGCGCGCGAAGTGACCAACCGTCTCGCGCAGGAATTGCCGGAACGGCGCGTGGTCGGCATCGAACACCACCACGATCTCGCCGCTGGAATGCTTGAGTCCGTTGTTGAGATTGCCCGCCTTGGCGTGTTCATTGCGCTCACGGGTGAGGTAGACCGCGCCAAGATCACGGCACAGGCGCTGCAAGCTGGCCCGGCGCTGGCGCGCGGAAGCCGCCTTGGCCGTGTCCTTGTCCTGGCATTTCTGGTCGGAGCCGCCATCATCGAGCAACCAGACGGTCAGCTTTTCGGCGGGATAATCCATGTTCAGCGCGGCCGACACGGTCATCGCCAGGATGTCCTCATCCTCGTTGTAGCTCGGGATGAAGATGTCCACGCTCGGCAGGCTGGCATCCTCGTCCTGTGGCAGGGCCGGACGGCGCAGCGGATCGGCATTGATCACGAGGCTGATGGCGAGAACCAGTGCGCAGAACAGCTCGGCCGCCAGCACGATGATGCCGAGGCCAAGACCGACCGGATCGCTGAGCGACGGCAAGGTGCTGGTCAGCCGCCATGCGAGGTAGCGAAGGATGACGACGCTGCCGAGCGCCACAAAGGCGTGGCGCGCCCAGTCCTTGCGCCCGGCCAGCATGACAAGCCCCATGGCCGCCACGACGGCGAGGCTGAGCACGCCTTGCGCGCCGACGCTGACCGGCTGTGTCATCAGCGCCAGCATCAGCAGGCCGGAGCCGAGCCAGAGCACCCAGCGCAGGCGCGCCAGCGACATGGCGCGGGCCAGCACGCGCTTAGGGCCGGCGTCGGTTGCGGCCTGCATGGCAGCGGGCATCGGGGAGGACATCGGCGAGGACATGGTCATGCTCAGAACTGCGCCCTGAGGTCGAACGTGCCGTAGGCACCGCCCTTCTGCTCGCGGTCATGCAGATAACCCGCCGAGATGCCGGCCTGCACCGGCCCCATCTGCATGCCGGTCAGATGAACGCCCATCCGCCACTGGCTGTAGAAATCATTGCCAATGACGTAGGCCTCGGGCCCCACGAACAGGTTGGAACCGATGCGGTAGCCGGCCTTGAAGCGGGTGTAGTAGGCCATGTCGTTGCTGCTGAACGAGCCATGGGCCGACACCATCGTGTTGTCGGTCGGGCGGGTGTAGAAATCGAGCGAGCCCTTGACCCCGACACTGGTGCCGACGACCGGATTGCCCGGATCGGTGATCGACAGCGTGGTGTTGCGCACCGACAGGCCGACGAGCCCGGCCAGCCGCGCCTCGCGCCAGATCCATTCATAGCCAATGAGCGCCCCGCCCTCGACCTGCCGGCCATTGACGTGCGCGCCCGCATCGTTGGTGTAGCCGTAACTGCCTGCCATGGCCTCGACCCTGACGCGGGCGCCGCTCTGCTGGAGCTTGCCGTTCAGCGCCGCCGTGACGCCGGTGCTGACGAACACCGAGCCGTGGGAGGTCACGCTGGTCGAGCCATCGGTGACGATCCACTCATCACGTTTTGCGGGGGCAACGCCCTTGTACCATTCGGCAGCAAGCGCGGCGGGGGCACCAAAAGCCGGCAAGACCACCACGAGGGCAAGGCGGCCAGCAGCACGCGGACGGCGCGCGGACGGGCGGATTTTCGGCACGCAAGGATGGACGCAGCACAACATTTCTCGTTACTCCACAACGCCCTGCATGGCTCGACAGATCCATGGCAGGCGCGATGACCGTCGCGTTTTCGCGGTAAACAATTCCTTCTCCGGAGACGCTGGCGGCGGCGCCCTGATGGCATAGGCCGGATGGTCGCGCCCCGTTCCGGAACACACCGGCTCCGGCAGCAACGGCACTGCACGCAGCGACCGGCTCGCGCCTTCCCGGGAAAGGCACGGCACCATCTTTTCCGCCAACCCGGCCAGGGGGCCGGCACGTCCTGTCCTGTCCCTAGACCGGCAGGCCTAGTTCGCACGGTCGCGGCAGCGGCCGGCAGCGCCGGATGCGCATGGATCGCCCGCCTTGACGGCGACGCGCTGATCCAGGTTCTCGCCGTTAGCGTTAACCGAACGTGAAAGGCTCGCGGGCTATAACACCGTCAAATCCGCGTCCGTGCGCCAGTCCTGGCCGCGTCATGCCGTTCCGAGTTGGTCCCCGATCATGTCCGATGTCCGCTCCTGCGCCCTGATTGCCGATGACGATGCCTTCTTCAGGATCGCGCTTTCGGCCCTGCTCAGCCGGCAGCTTGGCTTTGAGACCGTGATCGAGGCAGAGACCCTCGATGATGCGCTCGATCTGCTGGGCACCCGCCCTGAGATCACGCTGGCCCTGTTCGACCTGTCGATGCCCGGCATGAAACATGCGGCCAGCCTGAGCGCGGTGCGCGAGTGCGCGCCGGATGTGACGGTGGCCGTTGTCTCCGCCTCCATCACCCGCGAAGACATCCTGGGCGCGCTTGGTGTCGGCATCCATGGCTACATCCCCAAGGGCAGCGGCCCGGAGCAGCTCTGCCAGGCGCTCGACATGATTCTCGCCGGGCAGATCTATGTGCCGCCGATCCTTGCCAACCTGCCCCAGCGCAATGCCCGCCCGTCCGCGCCCCCCGGCAGCGAGGCGGAGCCGGACCTTGCCCTGCGCCTGTCGCCGCGCCAGCGCGAAGTGCTCGGCCTGATCGTGGCCGGCCAGCCCAACAAGGAAATCGCCCGCCGGCTGCGGCTCGGCGAGGGCACGGTGAAGATCCATGTCGCTGCGCTGCTCAGGGCGCTGAAGGTCTCGAACCGCTCCGCCGCCGCAGCCCTCGGCGCGCGCATGGCGCAGGCCGCCGAAGCATCAGTCGCCCGCTCCACCGTCGACGCCTGAGCCAGATCCGGGCAAGCTCCCGGCACACCGGGCTTTCCGTGACCAGCGCGCCATTGACCTTGCGCAACATGCGACGCCGCGCGCCGTCTAGGCTTGTGATGACCCTGACCATCACCCAAAGCCCGGAGAGCTGCCCGTGTCGCATACGCCCCATGAACTGGCCGAGGAATTTCCCGAGCACACCGAGCACATGAAGCAGCTCAAGGCGACGAATGCGCACTTCGCGCGCCTCGCCGAGGCCTATCATGAGATCAACCGGGCCATCCACCGGGCGGAAACCCTGATCGAGCCCGTCGATGGCATGACCGAGGAAACCATGCGCAAGCAGCGGCTGCGCCTGAAGGACGAGATCCACGCCATGTTGACGACCTGACCGCGAAAAGCGGTCAGCTGGTGAACCGGCACGCCATTTGACGCGCGATCGGCTCCGAAGGCTGACCCCACCCGAATGCTGGCAAGCACTGGATGCGGCGCAATAAACCCCCAGAGCAAAAGGGTCATGGCTGGACACCCAAAGGGGTCAAACTCCGAAGCCGGTTCACATCGATCTGCCGGGGGAAGAGGCGTGTTGCCCGACCGTCAGCGGCGCAGGCCGGGCGCTTCGATGGCAAGCCCCCGTGCGCGGTCGGCGAGGAAAAGCTCGAGTGCGAGGTACTCGGCGGAGCCTGGCGGCAACTGGGTGGCGCGGACGCCGAGCGCACAGGCCCTGAGCCGCCGGTGCAGCGAGCCGACACCATTCCATTCGAGACGATACGCCGGATAGCCCAGTCCGAGCCCACTGGAAATGACATCGCCACGCAGTCTGCGCCCTGCGTTGTCGTCATGGCATTGGCTGCATGACAGATTGAGCTGGCCCTGACGCAGGCTGTAGAGCCGTGTGCCCTCTGCGAGATAGGCTGTTGCCGCACCGCTGGTGACCACCGACAAGGGCAGCCCTCGCGAGCGGGCGGCGATGGCAGCGGTCAGCGAAAGCAGCGCCTCGCTTTCATAACCGAATGGCGCTTCGCCCTGCCGCTGACTGCGGCACTGCTCGATGCGCAGTTCAAGATTGAGCAGTGTGCCCTCGGCCGTCACGGCGGGATAGCGCGCGGCGACCCCACGCATGCCGGAAACATCGCCATGGCAGCCGCTACAGGATGGCTTTCCTGATGGCGGCGAAGCACGCCATAGCGTCTCGCCCTGCTCCACCCAGAGCCAGCCGGGATGCCGGGACGGATCGTCCTGCTGGGTGCGCAACTCCGGCGACAGGAATTCGCGCGAGGGCCGGATGTCGCTGGCAAAGGCTGGCTTGAATAGCGCAAACGCCAAAACCACGCATGTCTGGACAGCAACATGCCACTGGCTCCCACTCCTGGCGAGGCCGGATGCGGTACTCGGAATGGCTGCGGACAATCGTCGAAGAAATCGGCCGCATCCCGCCCGGTTGGCCTGCCGGCGCTGATACCAGGAACGCATCGCGCTCAGCTGACGATCAGTGTCTGGACACGGGTGTGTCTTGCCCCGCCGTCCTCCAGCCATTCAAAGAGCAGGACACCCGTCTCTGTCGCGACGGTGGTGAAGCTCATGTAGGGGTTCGAAGCAATCCCCGTCGACAATTCCATGCGGAAGACTTCTTCGCCGGCATACGACACGCGGAATGTATGAATGATCTTGCGTGGACTGGGTTTCAAACCGACTGCGTCGATGGCCCGCTCCATGATGTGGCGAGCCAGAACCTTGATTTCGATGATGTCACCCTTGCTGGCGTTTTGCGGCATGGTGATCCGTGTGGTGAGGTCACTCATGGGCTCAGCCTCCTTCGAGACAAGCACCGAGGATCACGATGACCTCCTGCTCGGCACGGTGGATCAGGCCGCGTGTCGTCTCCGCCAGCACCACGACTTTCTGCGTCGCTGCCAGTCTGATGCGGGTCGCGACATCAGCCCTGCCCGCCCGGTACCCAAGCTGAAACCGCGCGACCACCGGAAATGGGTTCATCTCCGAGAGAATGTGCACCACACGGACATGGTCCTCCCGGGTCCACGGACTGTCGACCTTGATGCCCACATCAACCGAGTTGCCATTCTCCGACAATGTCGGGATGTCGAGCGTGATGCCGGAGTTGATCGGCGTGCGACCCGCCAGCAGTTCGCGCTCGGTCACCTCGAAGTTGCGGTCGGACTGCGAGCGGTTGATGTTGGCATCGACACCTTGAGCCAGTGCAAGCCCTGTCGGCGCCAGCACCAGCGCACCCGCCATCGTGCGCCTTGTGATGCCCTGCCTCTTCATGCTCTCACTCCTTCAGCCCGGACAGGTAGCTGACCACGTCTTCGATTTCCTGCGCTCCGAGCACAGGCCGACCGGCATGGCGCGGTTCGACATTCACCAGTCCATGCACACGGTGATAGGCCGGCATGATCGCGCGATCGTTCACCTGCGTTGGATCGACCAGCCTCAGCCTGATCTGGCCCGCCGTCAGCCTGAGGCCAACGCCTGCCAGTGGTGGACCAAGGTCGCCCTGAAAGCGTTCGCGCCGGTCGGGAATCGTATGGCAAATCAGGCAATTGCCTGTTTCGCGGTTCTTCACGACCGCCTCGCCACGCGTTGCGTCACCAGCCCTGCCTTCCAGAGCGCCCTCGATGCTGTCGCCGGACACCGTGAACGGCACAAGATTCTGCGCCGAAACCGCCGCCGGCAACAATGCCAGAGCCACCAACCAGAAAGCCCTCACGCGCGCTTCAGATCCTGGTCCTTGAGCGGCACTTGCCGGATGCGCTTGCCGGTGGCGGCGAAAATGGCATTCAGCACGGCCGGCGCAGCCACCATGATTGTAGGCTCTCCGACACCACCCCAGAAACCGCCAGACGGCATCACGATGGTCTCGACGGGCGGCATTTCGGCCAGACGCAGGACATCATAGGTGTCGAAGTTGGTTTCGACGATCGCACCATCCTTCACAGTGCATTCGCCGTACAGCAATGCCGACAGCCCATACGAGAATGAACCCTCGACCTGCATCTCGATCTGCCGCGGATTGACCGCGACGCCGCAATCCGTCGCTGCAACGATGCGGTGGATCTTCAGCTTGCCGGCAGCATCGACGGAGACCTCTGCAGCCGCCGCCACATACGAGCCGAAGCCCATCTGCTGGGCGATGCCTCGGAAAACGCCCTGTGGCGCTGGCTTGTCCCAGCCAATGCGCTCCGCCACGGCATTGAGCACGGCGAGGTGCTTGGGGTGATTGCCCATCAGCTTGCGGCGGAATGCCAGAGGGTCCTGGCCGGTGGCATGCGCCATCTCGTCCATGAAGCATTCAATATAGATTGCGTTCTGGTTGTGATTGACCCCGCGCCAGAAGTGCGGCGGCACGTGGGTGTTGCGCATGGCGTGGTCAATCAGCAGGTTCGGAATGGTGTAGCCAAACTGGCCTTCCGCACCGGTCGGGTTGAGGCCCTGGAACGTGGCCGCGTCACGTCCATTCTGCAAGGCGGTCGGGAAGACATAAGCCAGGATGGACTGGCCGGAGATGCGCATGTGCAGACCGGTCAGATTGCCGGACGCATCGAGGCCCGCGCTCATCTTGCACATGGTGACCGGGTGATAGCGGCCCTGCACCATATCTTCCTCGCGCGACCACAGCGTCTTGATCGGCACGCCGGGCACCTGCTTGGCAATCAGCACGGCCTGCGTCAGCCAGTCATGGGTGGTTCGACGGCCAAAGCCGCCGCCAAGGTCGACCCGATGAACATCGCAAGCTGTTTGCGGCAGGCCGGCGGCAGCGGCTGTCGCCGCCAGGGCCGCTTCACCATTCTGGGTCGGGCACCAGACGTCGCAGCGCGTGGGCGTCCACACCACCGTGGCGTTCATTGGCTCCATCGGTGCATGGTTCTGGAAGGGATAGCCGTAGGTCGCCTCGATCTTGCGCGGAGCGGCAGCAATGGCAGCCTTGGCGTCGCCATTGGTATTGCCGACAAAAGCCTCGCTCGCATTGAGCCCTTCGCGCAGCATGGCCGCGATGGTGTCCGACGAGACGTTGCGGTTCGGCCCGTAGTCCCACTCGACGGGGAGTGCATCAAGTGCGGTCTTTGCTTGCCAGTAGGTGTCGGCGATGACGGCAACGGCATTGTCACCGGCCTGAACCACGTGCCTGACACCGGCCATGTTCCGCACCTTGGCGGCATCGAATGACTTCACCTTGCCACCAAAGACAGGGCATTGCTGGCTGGCGGCCAGCAGCATGCCCGGCATCTTCAGGTCGGAGCCATAGACCAGCTTGCCAGTCGTCTTGTCGGCCGTGTCGAGCCTGGGCCGTGAGGTGCCGATGACGGTCCAGTCCTTCGGGTCCTTCAGGGTGACGGCGGCAGGCGGAGTCTGTCTGGCGGCAGCGGCCGCCAGTTGTCCATAGCGCAGGGTGCGGCCAGTCGGCCTGTGTGTCACCACACTGTCCTTCGCCACACAATGCTCGGGTGTCGCCTGCCACTCGGCGGCGGCGGCGTTGATCAGCATGACCCGTGCTGTGGCCCCAGCCCGCCGCACGTAGTCCTGGCTCTGGCGGATACCCTGGCTGCCGGCTGTCTGGAAATTGCCCCAGGCGCGGTTGCGGGCCAGTGACTGGCCCGGCGTGACATACTCCGTGACGATCTTCGACCAGTCGCAGTGCAGTTCCTCGGCGATCATCTGCACGAGACCGGTGCGGGTGCCCTGCCCCATTTCCGAGCGCGCCATCCGGATGACCACGGTATCATCGGGGCGGATCACCACCCAGGCGTTGATCTCGGGCGTCGTTGCGGCTGTGGTCGTGGCCTGCGCCAATGCGTCGCGGCCCGGCAGATGGAAGCCGACGACAAGACCTGCGGCAGCACCCTTGAGCAGTGCGCGACGGGAAGGCTGGGTGGTTTCGGTCATGGTCATGTGCCTGTCCTCAGCCCTGACGTGTCTGCGCAGCTTGCTTGATGCCAGCGCGCACACGGTTGTAGGTGCCACAACGGCAAATGTTGGTCATTGCAGCGTCGATCTCGGCATCGGTCGGATTGCGCTTCTCGGCCAGCAGCGCAGCTGCAGCCATGATCATGCCGGACTGGCAGTAGCCGCATTGCGGCACATCCAGTTCCCGC
The DNA here is from genome assembly GCA_027487245.1 of Hyphomicrobiales bacterium. Taxonomy (GTDB): domain Bacteria; phylum Pseudomonadota; class Alphaproteobacteria; order Rhizobiales; family Beijerinckiaceae; genus Allobosea. The sequence continues at coordinate 576 of JAIYDY010000033.1, read as the reverse complement.
CATGCCACCTGCACCGGGTGCATGCCATCGGGCGATAAACCTTCGATGGTGATGATCTTCTGATTCGATGTGAAAGCGCTGATCGGCATCGAGCAGGCCCGTACCGGCTGACCATCGACATGCACCGTGCAGGCACCGCATTGTGCGATTCCGCAACCATACTTGGTGCCGGTCAGGCCAATCTGTTCGCGCAGGGCCCAAAGAAGCGGTGTGTCTGGCGAGGCCGCGACCTCAACCATGCGTCCGTTCACATTCAATCTCACCATCAACCTGCTCCCATACCTCTCATGAACTGATGGTGGCATGCTCTTGTTGGCTTGGGCAAGCCCACAGCCGATCAACGTTTTCGCAACACGCCACAGGCCACCCGGTCAGATGGTCTGGTGCGATCCCCATCCGCTTTAGAGCGTTTTCGGTTTAATCCGGCTCATATCCTGCGGCAGTGAAGAAGTTGGCTGCCTCGGCTGGCGTGACGAGGTCGATGAGGCGTCCGATGGCGTCCCATAGCGCCGGGATCGTTCGCTCCGCCGCCTTGCGCAGGAGAGCCTTCAACTTCGAGAAGGCCATCTCGATGGG
>JAIYDY010000111.1 GCA_027487245.1 Hyphomicrobiales bacterium | reverse complement strand
TTCGAATGGATGCTGGCCTCGCGCTACCTGCGGACACGCCGCCGCGAGGGCTTCGTCTCTGTCATCGCTGGCTTCTCGTTCCTCGGCATCATGCTCGGCGTCGCGACCCTGATCATCGTGCTGTCGGTGATGAATGGCTTCCGCAAGGAGCTTCTCGACAAGATCGTTGGCGTCAACGGCCACATCTTCCTGACCCCGATCGAGCGTCCGCTCGACGATTACGCCGAGGTCGCGACCAAGCTGATGGCCATCAAGGGCGTGACACTGGCCATTCCCATGGTGGAAGGTCAGGCGCTGGCCTCCTCGCAATATGGCAACAGCGGCGTGCTGGTGCGGGGGATGCGCGAAAGCGACATCCAGAAAATCCCGTTCATCGCCAAGAACATCAAGCAGGGCACGCTTGATGGTTTCGATGCCAACAACGGCATTGCCATCGGCATCCGGCTGGCAGAAGCCCTGTCGATCCGGGCGGGCGACCAGATCACCATCATCAGTCCGCGGGGGGCCGCGACACCGTTCGGCACCGCGCCGCGCATCAAGGCCTATCCGGTGGTGGCCGTGTTCGAGATCGGCATGTCCGAATTCGACGGCACCTTCGCCTTCATGCCATTGGGTGAGGCACAGGCCTATTTCAACCGCGACGACGATGTGAACGTCATCGAGGTCTTCATCGAGAACGCAGACCGGACCCAGACGGTACGGGACGCCATCGAGGCCAATGCCCCGCGTCCGCTCGTGCTGACCGACTGGCGGCAGCGCAACCGCACCTTCTTCTCGGCGTTGGAGGTGGAGCGCAACGTGATGTTCCTGATCCTGATGCTGATCGTGCTGGTCGCTGCGCTCAACATCGTCTCCGGTCTGATCATGCTGGTGAAGGACAAGAGTTCGGACATTGCCATCCTTCGCACCATGGGCGCGACCAGCGGCTCCGTGCTGCGCGTGTTCCTGATCACCGGGGCATCGATCGGCGTGGTCGGCACCATAGCCGGCTTCGGCCTCGGGCTTCTGGTTTGCGCCAACATCCAGGCGATCCAGAGTTTCGTCTCGCGCATCAGCGGAACCCAGCTCTGGGACCCGACCGTTCGCTTCCTCACCGAGATTCCCGCCGAAACCAACCCGACCGAAGTCGCAGCCGTCGTCGGCATGGCGCTGGTCCTGTCACTGCTGGCCACGCTGTATCCGGCCTGGCGCGCTGCTCGGCTCGATCCGGTCGAAGCCTTGAGATACGGGTGAGGCGGGCATGACCGAAACCGGCACAAGCCCGCCCGTCACACCCGCGCTGTTCCTGTCGCAGGTCGATCGCAGTTACCCGCAGACGGGCGGTTCGCTCGATATCCTGAAGAAGGCGGATTTCGCTATCTGGCCCGGCGAACTGGTCGCGCTGGTGGCGCCCTCCGGAACCGGCAAGTCGACGCTGCTGCATGTGGCCGGGCTTCTGGAACACCCCGATGCCGGCGAAGTCTTCATCGGCGGTGTCGCCACGGCCAAGCTTGATGACAGCGCCCGCACCCGCCTGCGCCGCACAGAGATCGGCTTCGTCTACCAGTTCCATCACCTGCTGCCCGAATTCTCCGCGCTTGAGAACGTAGTGATGCCGCAACTTATCCGCGGTCTTGGCAAGGCAGAAGCGGCGAAGCGCGCCGCCGACCTGCTTGGATTTCTCGGTCTCGGCGAACGCTTGCGTAACCGCCCCGGCGAGTTGTCCGGTGGAGAACAGCAGCGCGTCGCGCTGGCCCGCGCCGTTGCGAACGCGCCAAGGCTGCTTCTGGCCGACGAGCCCACCGGCAACCTCGACCCCGGCACCTCCAAGCACGTGTTCAAGACGCTGCTGTCGCTGGTGCGCGCATCAGGTCTCGCTGCCCTGATCGCCACCCACAATCTCGAACTCGCCGCCCAGATGGACCGCCGCGTCACGATCAAGGGCGGGCAGGTCGTGACGATGGATTGAGCGGGGCTGGCCACGCTCCGTTGACAGCCGCAGCAAGGCGCGTGGTCCGGCGAGATGTCCATCAAGAGCACTGTCGTGTCTTGACGATCCGAGCCTTCGCGCAGGTGCCTTGCCGGAGAGCCGGTCCGCGAACGTGTGGATGCCATCCGCCGTCGTGGAAATCCTCAGGTCAGGTCATGGCGCAGATCACACAGGCCAACCTGTTGACATAAGAACAAAACAGATACATAAGAGGACATAACATAAACAATGAGTTCGGTCATGACCCGGCGTCTGGTTGTTGGTTTCACCGAAGTGGCATCCCTCGGCACCTTCATCGCCATGATCCTGACATGGGCGGCGATCTTCTCAGGCCCCGGCGTGTGAACAACCTTGCCATGGCCGGCAAAAGCCCTCGACCTCGGGAGCCTTCGGCGCGATAGCTGGAGCGGGTGTCGCGGGCGAGAGTCGCCCGGCAAGAAACGCTGGGGAGGCGCTGAACATGGCTTTTGCTGCGTCCGACGCGGGGTTCGTTCACCTGCATGTCCATTCCAGCTATTCGCTGCTGGAAGGGGCCATGACCATCGCGACGTTGAGCAAGCTCGCCGTTGCCGACCGCCAGCCCGCGCTGGCCCTGACGGACACCAACAACCTGTTTGGTGCGCTTGAGTTTTCCGAGAAGCTGGCCGGATCGGGCGTTCAGCCCCTGGTCGGCATCCAGCTCAGCATTGATTGCGAGGACATCGCTGCGGATGCCAGAAAGCCGCTGCATGTGGTTCATCCGCATGTGGTGCTGCTGGCCGCCAGTGAACGGGGTTATGCCAATCTTCTTGCGCTTGTCAGCGCCGCCTACATGGAGCCGGAGCTTGGCGCGTCGCCGGTCGTCAGGCTTGGGTTGCTGGCGGAGCACGGGGAGGGCGTGATCGCGCTTACCGGCGGGGCGGGCGGGCCGGTCGACCTGGCCCTTGCGGAGGGGCGGCACGAACTGGCCAAGGTCCGGCTTGGCGTGTTGCAGGCCGCATTCGGCGACCGGCTCTATGTCGAGGTGCAGCGCCCGGCAACCAGCGGCAGGCTGCCGACCGAGCAGGCCCTGCTCGGCCTTGCCTATGCGGCCGATCTCCCCATCGTTGCTACGAACATTCCTTTCTTCGGCAAGGCCGCCGATCACGAGGCGCATGACGCGCTGATGGCGATCTCGTCAGGCCGGCTGATGTCCGATGACGAGCGCCGCCGCGTCAGCGAGGGCCAGTTCTTTGCCTCGCGCGCTGAGATGGCGCGGCGCTTTTCCGACTTGCCGGAAGCACTGGCAACCACGCTCGAAGTGGCCATGCGCTGTGCCTGGAGGCCGGTGGTGCGCAAGCCGATCCTGCCGCGATATGAGACGGCCGATGGCCGCGATGAGGCATCGGAGTTGCGGGACCAGGCCGAAGCCGGCCTGAAGGCCCGGCTCGCAGCTCATGGTCCGTGCGCGGATTTCACGATCGAGGACTACGAGAAGCGTCTCGCGTTCGAATTGTCGATCATCGAGCGCATGCAGTTCCCGGGCTATTTCCTGATCGTGGCGGACTTCATCAAGTGGGCCAAGTCCGAGGACATCCCGGTGGGTCCCGGCCGTGGTTCGGGCGCGGGCTCGCTGGTGGCCTACGCTCTGACTATAACCGATGTGGACCCGCTGCGGTTCGGTCTGCTGTTCGAGCGCTTCCTCAACCCGGACCGGGTGTCGATGCCGGACTTCGATATCGACTTCTGCCAGGACCGGCGCGAAGAGGTGATCGAGTATGTCAAGCGGCGCTATGGCGATGAGCGGGTGGCGCAGATCATCACCTTCGGCACGCTGCTGGCGCGCGGAGTCATGCGCGATGTCGGGCGCGTGCTCGAAATGCCCTATGGCCAGGTCGACAAGCTGACCAAGCTGGTGCCGCAGGCGCCGGGCAAGATCACGCCGCTGGCGGAGGCGATCGCGGGCGAGCCCAAACTCCAGATGGCTGCCAATGACGAGCCCATCGTGGCGCGCATGCTGGAGATCGCGCAGAAGCTGGAAGGGTTGCACCGCCATGCCTCGACCCATGCCGCCGGCGTGGTGATCGGAGATCGGGCGCTCGATCAGCTTGTGCCGCTCTACAGGGACCCGCGCACAGGCGCGCGCGTCACCCAATACAACATGAAGTGGGTCGAGCAGGCCGGCCTCGTCAAGTTCGACTTCCTTGGCCTCAAGACGCTCACGGTGTTGACCACGGCCGTGCGGCTGATCGCGCAGCGCGGCATCGCGGTCGCGCTCGATGCCCTTCCGTTCGATGACCCGAAGACCTACGAGATGCTGGCGCGCGGCGAGACGGTCGGCGTGTTCCAGGTGGAAAGCGCCGGCATGCGCAAGGCGCTGGTCGAGATGAAGGCCGACCGCGTCGAGGACCTGATCGCGCTGGTGGCGCTGTATCGGCCAGGCCCGATGGACAACATCCCGACCTATTGCCGCCGCAAGCTGGGTCTCGAAAAGGCGACCTATCTTCATCCCAAGCTCGAGCCTTTCCTGTCCGAAACCCACGGCATCATCGTCTATCAGGAACAGGTGATGCAGGTGGCGCAGGCGCTGTCGGGCTATTCGCTCGGCGAGGCCGATCTGCTGCGCCGCGCCATGGGCAAGAAGGTCAAGGCCGAGATGGACGCACAGCGTGACCGGTTCACGCGCGGGGCCGTCGAACGCGGACTGTCTCCGGATCTCGCCTCCGAGATTTTCGATCTGCTGGCCAAGTTCGCCGATTACGGCTTCAACAAGAGCCACGCGGCCGCTTATGCCGTGGTGTCCTACCAGACGGCCTATCTCAAGGCGAACTTCCCGGTCGAGTTCATGGCGGCGTCGATGACGCTCGACATGTCCAACACCGACAAGCTCGCCGAGTTCCGGCGCGATGCCGAACGCATGGGCATCAAGGTCGAGCCGCCGTCGATCAACCGCTCGGGCGTGCACTTCGATGTGCGCGATGGCAAAATCTTCTATGCGCTCGCTGCGATCCGGGGCGTCGGGCAGGAGGCGGTGGCCTCGCTGGTGGCCGCGCGCGGGGAGGGTGGTCCCTACCGCGACTTAGGGGATATCGCTCGCCGGCTCGACACACGCAAGGTCAACAAGCGCACGCTTGAGGCCCTGATCGCGGCCGGCGCCTTCGATGAGCTGGAGCCCGACCGGGCCCGTGCCATCGCCGCCATCGATGGCATCGTGGCGCTGGCCCAGCGCACGCGCGAGTCTGCCGAGGGCGGGCAGGATGAGCTGTTCGGCTCTGGCGCCATCGATGCGCTGGTGATCCCGCCGCATGTGCCGTGGCTCGCTTCCGAGAAGCTTCAGCGCGAGCATGCGGCGGTCGGCTTCTTTCTCAGCGGCCATCCGCTCGACGATTACGCCAGCGTGCTCCAGCGCATGCGCGTGCGGCGCTTCTCCGAGTTCGCTGCCACGGTGCGGCAGACCGGAGCCTCCATGGGCCGCATCGCCGCTTCCGTGATCGACCGCTCCGAGCGCCGCACCCGGACAGGCAACAAGATGGGCATCGTGCAGCTCTCCGATCAGAGCGGGCATTTCGAGGCGGTGCTGTTTTCGGAAGGCCTGCAACGCTTCCGCGATCTGCTGGAGCCGGGCAAGGTCGTGCTGCTGATGGTGTCGGCCACGCTCGATGGCGACGAGGTCAAGCCGCGCATCGAGAGTGTCGAGCCGCTCGATGCCGCCGCCGCGCGTCAGAAACAGGACATGCGGATCTTCGTGCGCGACGACAAGCCCGTCGCGGCTTTGGCCGAGCGGCTGAAGCAGCAGGGCGATGCCCGCGTCTCGGTCGTGGTCATCGTCGATCAGGGCGACGAGGAGATCGAGATCGAGCTGCCCGGCAAACGCCTCGTCAGCCCCCAGATCGCCGGCGCCTTGCGCGCCGTGCCGGGTGTGGTGAGCGTGGATCTGATGTGAAGGGGGGCAACGGAAGGGTGCAATGTGCCTTTCGGGGTTGCCAAAAGCTGCAATCGAATGTACTCGCGCGTCATCCCACATGCGGGCTTTATCGGGCGGAAGCTTATTCCGTCCATCCGGTGGCTGATCCTGGCTCTGCCCTGATCCGCCGCACTGGTCCGCAGAGGCACTCGTAACCGGAGAAGACCCATGGCAGTTCCTGAATTTTCCATGCGCCAATTGCTTGAGGCTGGCGCGCACTTTGGCCACCAGTCGCACCGCTGGAACCCGAAGATGTCGCAGTACATCTTCGGTGAGCGCAACAAGATCCACATCATCGATCTGGCCCAGTCCGTGCCGATGCTGCACCGCGCCCTCCAGGCCGTCAGCGACACCGTGGCCCGTGGCGGCCGCGTGCTGTTCGTCGGCACCAAGCGCCAGGCGCAGGATCTGGTCGCCGATGCGGCCAAGCGTTCGGCCCAGTATTATGTCAACTCGCGCTGGCTCGGCGGCATGCTGACCAACTGGAAGACCATTTCCGGTTCGATCCAGCGCCTGCGCAAGCTCGACGAGATGCTCGCGGTCGGGGCGCAGGGCCTCACCAAGAAGGAGCGCCTGATGCTGTCGCGTGAGCGCGACAACCTCGAAAAGGCCCTCGGCGGCATCAAGGACATGGGCGGCACGCCGGACATGATCTTCGTGATCGACACCAACAAGGAGCAGCTTGCCGTCAAGGAAGCCCAGCGCCTGAACATCCCGGTCGCCGCGATCGTCGACACCAACTGCGACCCCGATGGCATCACCTTCCCGGTTCCGGGCAATGACGATGCCGGCCGCGCCATCTCGCTGTATTGCGATCTGGTGGCACGCGCCGCCCTCGATGGCATCGCACGTGGGCAGGGCAACAGTGGCGTCGACATGGGCGCGTCCGAAGCTCCGATGGTCGAAGTGCTGCCGGTCGAGACCGCAGCCACCGGCTTCGAGCTGCTCACCGCGCCGCGCGGCGCTCCGGACGATCTCACCAAGCTGACGGGCGTTGGCCCCGAGCTTGAGAAGAAGCTGAATGAAGGCGGCCTGTTCCACTACTGGCAGTTTGCCGCGATGTCGCCAGCCGACGAGATGTCGGTCGATGCGTCGCTCAAGCTCAGCGGGCGCATTGCGCGCGATGGCTGGATCGCCCAGGCCCGTTCGCTCGGCGACGCCTGAGGCCACGGGGCGTCAGTGCCCCGGCCACGCCAGATCCATACGCGCCGGCGCGCCTTCAGGGTGCGCCGGTTCTCGTTATCAGCATGCCCGGTTCAACCGGGCCCTCCGTTCGAAAGGTGAAAAGAGATGTCCGTGATTTCGGCTGCTCTGGTGAAGGAACTGCGCGACAAGACTGACGCAGGCATGATGGACTGCAAGTCCGCGCTGGTGGAAACCGGCGGTGATATGGAAGCAGCTGTGGACTGGCTGCGCAAGAAGGGCCTCTCCAAGGCCGCCAAGAAGGCCGGCCGCATCGCCGCCGAAGGCCTCGTGGCCATTGCGGTTGCCGGCACGAGCGGCGTGGTTGTCGAGGTCAATGCCGAGACCGACTTCCTCGCCAAGAACGAACAGTTCCAGACGCTGGCGCGCAATGTCGCCGGTGTCGCGCTCAAGGTTGGCGACGATGTGGAAGCCGTGAAGGTTGCGGCCTATCCGGGCGGCGGCACGGTGCAGGATGCCATTGCCAACGCCATCGCCACCATCGGCGAGAACATGGCGCTGCGCCGCGCCCGCAAGTTCGATGTCTCCGCCGGCGTTGTCGCGTCCTACCTGCACAATGCGGCCGGCGAAGGCCTTGGCCGCATCGGCGTGCTCGTGGCGCTCGAGTCTCCCGGCAAGGGTGACGAACTGGCCGCCCTCGGCCGCCAGCTTGCCATGCATGTCGCGGCCGCCAACCCGGTTGCGCTCGATCTGGCCTCGGTCGCCCCGGAAGTGCTGGCGCGCGAGAAGGCCATCCTGGCCGAGAAGAATGCGGGCAAGCCGGCCCATGTCATGGACAAGATCGTCGAGTCCGGCATGAAGTCCTACGCCAAGGAATACTGCCTGCTCGAACAGACCTACATCCACGACGGCTCGAAGTCCGTGAGCCAGGCGCTCAAGGAGGCCGAAGGCAAGGTCGGCGGCCCGATCAAGCTCACGGGCTTTGCTCGATTTGCACTCGGCGAGGGAATCGAGAAAGAGGAAAGCGACTTCGCGGCGGAAGTCGCGGCGGTGGCAGGCGGCAAAGCCTGACAGCCAGGACCACCAAAGCGGCGCCGGGTGCGCCGCTTTTTTTTGACCGATGCAGGGCGGCGTTCGCCCTGATGCAGGAGGAGGCCGGGGCATGACCAGGTTCAAGCGCGTGCTGATCAAGCTCTCCGGCGAAGCCCTCGCGGCGCCGGATGGCTACTGGCTATACCCGCCCGTGCTCAACACGCTGGCTGCCGACATCGCCGAAGCGTCCAGCGCCGGCATCGAGATCGCGCTGGTCATCGGCGGCGGCAACATCATACGCGGCGCCCGCGTCAGTTCAGCCGGCTGGATCGACCGGGCCACGGCCGATTCCATGGGCATGCTGGCGACCGCGATGAACTCCATCGCCCTCGAAAATGCTGTCAATGCCGCCGGCGTCACGGCGCGCACCATGTCGGCTGTATCCATGCCCACGATCTGCGAGACCTATGCCCGCCAGCCGGCATTGCACCACATGGAGCGCGGCCATGTGGTCATCATTGCGGGCGGTACCGGCAATCCGTTCTTCACCACCGATACCGCAGCGGTGCTGCGGGCAGCGGAACTGAAATGCGAGGCGGTATTCAAGGCAACACAGGTCGATGGCGTCTATTCCGCCGATCCGAAGAAGGACCCGACTGCCACGCGCTACGACCAGCTCACCCATGCCGAAGCGATTTCGAAGGAACTCGGCGTGATGGACACCGCAGCCTTCGCACTCGCCCGCGATGCCCAACTCACCATCGGCGTGTTCTCGATCGCCCAGGCCGGCGCGATCTCCGCCGTGCTGCGCGGCAATGGCCGTGCCACCTATGTTGTCCCGTGAAGACATTTCGCCGCCCGGTGCAGAAGGCTTGACCGGGTCTGGTCCGATCAGCATGGTCATCCGGGATGCGTCGCGCATGCCGGGGCTGGCCGTCATCCGGTTGTCCCGCGAAGCACGGTCCCCGTTCCAGATGACAGAAGAAGGCCCCGTCCATGGCTCCTCCGATCTTTGATCTCAACGACGTCAAGCGCCGCATGCAAGGCGCGGTGGCTTCGCTCAAGCACGATCTCAACTCGCTGCGCACGGGCCGGGCCTCGGCAAGCGTGCTCGACCCGATCATGGTGGATGCCTA
>JAIYDY010000050.1 GCA_027487245.1 Hyphomicrobiales bacterium | reverse complement strand
TTATTAATGCTCATGGATTGGTTTTGTCCAGAAAAGATTACAAAAAACAAAGCAAATAAACGCAAATACTGAGAAGCGATGGCCCAGTGTGCAGATTTTTCAGTCGTCATGTTTGCAGCTTTGAGGCCGGTACTGGACCGGGCTGGCTGCTGCGCCCGACGTCCAGCGCGCCCTGATGTCAAGGGCTGGTCACGGAGCCTCTTGGGCGGGTGGTTTGCTTGCAGCATCCGCGACCGTGAGTCTTTTCGGCCTGGTCGCTGCCTTGGTTTCGGGCCGTCCTGCGGCCGCTGCCCCCATGCTGGCATTCGGTCTTGGGGTGCCCCTGTCCTGTTTGCTGGCCAGGACAGCCTGCCTTGGCCGGGGTTCCTGCCAGGCCGACCCTCTTGTATGTCCCATCCGGCCTGGCGTCGGTGAGCACAGCCTTGCCGGAATCGATCAGGCGCGGCTTCCTTTCGCTGCGGTCGACCAGGTGCAGACCCGGTTCGCCCTCAGGCGAGGCGATGTCGTGGCTGATGGCCGACTGGGCACGCGTCTAGCAGGCTGCTCCTGTTCCGCGGGTCTTACAGACCAACTTTTGCTTTCCAGTTGCTCCACATGGCCCCGAAAACGACCGTGTAGCGCCGCCAGATTGCTGTGACGATGTTCGAGAAATCGTCAGTCCAGACAGCGGTGCCGCGATCCTCGATGGGTGTCCAGCCCGCCGCGCTGCCGAGCGGCAGCAGCGCGTCCGCGTTGCGCGCAACGACAACGACACTTGCCGGGACGGGTTCGTCGTAGTTGAGGGAGGCGCTCGGCGGCTGGTAGTGCTTGACCCGTGCATGCACGTTCAATTCACGCGCCAACGACGCCAGAACGCTGGCAAGTTCCATATGGCGATTGGAAATGTGCATCGTCAGAACGCCGTTGGGCGTGAGTTTGTCGAGATAGAGCGCCATCGCTTCCTTGGTCATCAGATGCACCGGGATCGAATCCGATGAAAAAGCATCGATCAGAAGATTGTCGAAGCGACCGTTCGGTTCTTTCGTCAGCGTCATGCGGGCATCGCCGACAACGATGCGGCCTTGTGGCGCGCAGGTCGAGAGGAACCGGAACTTCTTGGGATCAGTTGCGATTTTGACGACGAGCGGATCAATCTCGAAGAAGGTCCATGCGTCCGCATCGGTGCCATTGCAGGCGTGAGCGCCGGCGCCAAGCCCGACAACACCGAGATTGCGGCCCTTTTCAGCCAATGGCACCGCCCGCAGCGTTTCAGCAATCGGGCCATCCGGATGGTAGTAGGTGAGGGGCTTTGGACGATCGGTGAAGGCCGTGCCATCGGCATTGCTGATCCGCATGGCGCCATGGATGGTCGTGCCATGGCTCAGGACACGGAATTGACCGTCCTGGCGGGTTTGCAGCTTGTGAACACCAAAGAAGGACCGCTCATCAACGCGGCCGCCTTGCATGCGCTGCATCGCATCAAGGCCCGTGAACAGGATCACAAGGCTCGCGACCACCATCAGCGGACGGCGGTAGAGCAGGAGTGCGAGGGCCGAAAAGCCAAAGAAGATCGCATAGATCAGGCTTGGAGGCTCATTCTCCGGCCCGAAGAAGAGATGAAGCCCAAGCAACACGATGAATCCAGCGGCCAGGATCGGCAGAGCCTGACGCATCCATTCGGCGCGCTTGGCCTGCCAGACCTGCGGAAGTGCAGCGACAGCCAGCACAGCAAGGATTGGATACTCGAGAACGCGGTCGAAGATGATCGGTGCGATCAGGCCGCAGAACAGACCACCAAGCACACCGCCGACGCTCATCCAGAGATAGAAGTGCGTCAGATAGCGGGCTGAAGGCCGCTGGCGATAGAGCTGGTCGTGGCAGACCAGCGTCGCCACAAAGAAGAAACCCGTATGGACGACCAGGACCACCACAAAGAGCTGCGCGCCGAAGTTGCTGAAAAGCACAAGGCTCGCTGCCAGAATCGGCAGGAGACGCGCGACCGATTCCATCGGCACCAGCGGCTTGTCGCGGAAGATGAGGACGAATGTCAGCAGGAACAGCGCAAGCGGCACAACCCAGAGGAAAGGTGCTGCGGCAACATCGGTTGACAGATGGGCAGTCACCGCAACCAGCAGACCGGAAGGAATGCACGACAGGGCAACCCATCCGGCGATCCTGCCTGGGGTCGGAGCGGGCTCGTCGGCGGCGACAGCGGTAGCTGAGTTCTCTGCCGCGTCATGTGCCGCGGCACGGTCCTGAATGAGATAGACGGCGATGGCGATCAGCACCATCAGCACGCCGAAGCCAACCGACCACGAGACGCTCTGGGTCTTCAGGCGCAGCATCGGTTCGAACAGGATCGGATAGAGGATGAGTGCAGCAAACGAACCAAGGTTCGAGGCACCGTAAAGGAAGTAGGGGTCCTTTGCCTGCGCGTGGCCCGAGCGGGAGAACCAGGCCTGCAGCAGCGGACCGTTGCCGGCGACCGCAAAGAAGGGCAGCCCGACAGACAGGATGAAAACGCCAATCAGCCAGCCTGCCTGCCCCTCTGCCGGCGCTTCTCCGAAGGATGTGGTCACCGCAATGGGCAGCGCAATCAGCGTGACGGCGAGCAGACCAATATGGAGAATCGCGGAGTTTCGTGTCGACAGGCGCGTTGTCGAGATATGCGCATAGCCATAGCCGGCGAGCAGCAATGCCTGGAAAACCACCATCGCGATCGACCAGACCGCCGGCGAGCCGCCAAGCTGCGGCAACACCATCTTCGTGAACATGGGCTGGATGGAAAAGAGCAAAAAGGCGGATGTGAAGATCGCTGCGGTGAACGCAGCGAGAACGGCCGTGCCCGATACAGCGCTCCGGGACCGGCCCGTATCACCCGAAAAACCCACCACGCTCATGTCCGCCTCCACGTTCCCACTCATCAGAGCGACCATCGTGCAGAGGCGAAAACATCAGGTTAATCCTGACGTTCAGAGGAATTTCAGCGGAAATCGATACGAACAAGAGGTTAAGCGCCAGAGCCCTGAGGGTGTAGGCGACTGTCTCGAGGTCAACCTCACATGAGGCCGTCCCCGGAAACGAACTCAGAGATGGATAAAACCTGGGGGCAACGTCACGCTCACCCCACCCGGCAAGCGCAATCTTCCTCTGACCGTGCCTCCCAGGCCGCTCTCGGGCAGAAACCCCGCCTATCCTTGCGGTCCGGGTTCGCCAGGTGACTTATCTCCGAACGCCAGTTTTTTGTGCGGCAGGCGGAAGCTGACAGGCTCGTCGCCGGAAACCACCATCGTTCCGGCCTTGCCGGCCAGGATGGCGATCGCGTCTTCCAGACGACCGATCGCCGCGATGCGTCCCTTCGATCCGGCGAAGCACCTGGCCGCCTCGACCTTCGGACCCATGGAGCCTTTGGCGAAATCGTCGGGATTGAGCACGTCGGCCCCGATGCGGGCGATGGCCCGCGCGTCCGGCTCGCCGAACCCCACCTGGACGGCGTCGACATCGGTGAGCAGCAGCAGCGCGTCGGCGCCGAGCCTGTCCGCCAGAAGGCCGCTGGCACGATCCTTGTCGATGACCGCTTCCACACCGATCAGACTGCCATCTTTCTGCGTCACCACAGGGATGCCACCACCGCCTGCGCAGATCACCACGACGCCGCGCTCCACAAGCATCGCGATGACACGCAGTTCGAGGATGTCGAGCGGTGCCGGAGAGGGCACAACCCGTCGCCAGCCCTGCCCCTCGGGGGCGAACGTCCAGCCGCGATATGCCGTGGTGTGCTTTGCGGTGAGTTCGTCCACCGTGGCGCCAATGGGTTTTGTGGGGTTGCGAAAGGCCGGATCGCGGGCATCCACCCGCACCTGTGTCAGCAAGGTCGCGATCATGGCGTCGTCAGGCAGCAGATTGCCCAGTTCCTGCTCGATCAGATAGCCGATCATCCCCTCGGTTTGCGCGCCAAGCAGATCCAGCGGGTGAACCCCATCGGGCGGGCCCGCCGCCGCCTGCAGCGCGAGCAGGCCAACCTGCGGCCCATTGCCATGGGTGATGATGATCTGGTGCCCCGCCGCGATCAGCTCGGCGAGCGACTTTGCAGCGTGGCGCACATTGTTGCGCTGCTGCTCGGCCGTCATCGGCTCGCCGCGCTTGAGCAACGCGTTTCCGCCGAGGGCGACGACGATCCGCATGGGCCTCACCCTGCGATCGTGGCGACAAGGATCGCCTTGATCGTGTGCATCCGGTTTTCGGCCTGATCGAAGACGATTGAAGCAGGGGATTCGAACACCTCCTCGGTGACCTCCATGCAGTCGATGCCGAAGCGCTTTTGGATGTCCGCCCCAACCTCGGTTGCCGTGTTGTGGAAGGCTGGCAGGCAATGCATGAACTTGGCATGCGGATTGCCGCTGGCCGCCATGATCTTGCTGGTCACGCGATACGGGATCAGGGCCTTGATGCGCTTTTCCCAGCCGATTTCATCCTGGCCCATCGACAGCCAGACGTCGGTGTAGATGAAGTCCGCGTCCTTGACCGCCTCTGCCGCGTCATCGGTCAGGATCAGGCTGGCGCCGGTTTGCTTGCCCTCGGCATTCAGGCGCGTGACGAAGTCATGCTCGGGCCACAGCTCACGCGGCGAGGCGATGCGCATTTCGATGCCAACCTTGGCGGCGCCGACGGCCAGCGTATGGGCGACGTTGTCCTGCCCGTCCCCGACAAAGGCCAGCTTGCAGTCGGACAGGTGCTTGTGGGTGAATTCCCGCATGGTCATGAAGTCGGCCAGCACCTGTGTCGGATGGGCCTCGTTGGTGAGGCCGTTGTAGACGGGCACCCCGGCGTGGGTTGCGAGTTCATCGGCCAGGCTCTGCGCAAAGCCGCGATATTCGATGGCGTCATACATGCGCCCGAGCACGCGGGCCGTGTCCTTCATGCTCTCCTTGTGGCCGATGTGGCTGCCCGATGGGCCGAGATAGGTGACATGCGCGCCCTGATCGTAGGCTGCGACCTCAAAGCCGGTCCGGGTGCGGGTCGAATCCTTCTCGAAGATCAGCGCGATGTTCTTCCGCAGCAGCTGTTGCTCCTCGGTGCCGGCGCGCTTCGCTGCCTTCAGGTCGGCAGCCAGCTGCAACAGAAAACGGATCTCCTCTGCCGTCAGGTCTTCAAGGGTCAGAATGCTGCGTCCGCGCAGGTTGATCGGCATGCTCAGGCTCCTCGGGTCCGGTTCACAGGGGGTCGCGGCGAACAGGGCATGACATGCAGTGGCTGCCGCCGCGCCCGCGACCCAGTTCGGAGCCGCTGACCGTGATGACCTCGACGCCGGCCTTGCGCAGCAAGGTGTTGGTGTAGACGTTGCGATCATAGGCAATGACCACGCCCGGCTCGATGGCGAGCAGGTTGTTGCCATCATCCCATTGCTCGCGTTCCGCCTCGTAGGTGTTGCCGCCGGTGGCGATCACGCGCAGCTTCCTGAGGCCCAGCGCCTGCTGGATGACGGACAGGAACGGCTCCTTTTCATCGGTCACCTTCAACGTTCCGGCTGCGGAGCCGGGGCGCAGCGAGAAGGTGCGGATGCGGTCGACAACGGGCGGGAAAGTCGTCACCAGATCGCGGTCGACGAAAGTGAAGATCGTGTCGAGGTGCATGAAAGACCGGTCGCGCGGCATCAGCGCCGCGATGATGCGCGTGGCGGCACCGTTGGCGAAAAGCCGGAGGGCGAGGGCGGACACCGCCTGCGGCGTCGTGCGCTCGCCCATGCCAATCAGCACGAGGCCGTCGGCAAGGGGCATGACATCTCCGCCTTCCAGTGTCTGGATGCCGGGATCGCTGTCTGCGATGGTCGTCCATGTCTCGAAGGTGGCATCGGCAAAGCGCGGATGAAACCGGTAGACGGCAGCGACATTCGCCGCCTCTGGCCGTCGGGCCGGCCAGTACATCGGGTTGATCGAAACGCCGCCATAGATCCAGCACGACGTGTCGCGGGTGAACAGTTGATTGGGCAAGGGCGGCAGGATGAAATCCTCCGGCTCCAGCGTCATGCCGCCGAGGCCTTTGCCATGACATCGGTATCGACACCCACTGTCCTGAGCTTCGTTGAAACAGTGTCGGCCAATTCGCCTGCACCATGCATGACCGAACTGGCCAGCTCGCTGGCGTCCTTCTCCATGGTTTCAGCGCCCTTCCTGACGCGATCGGTGAGGTTGTCGGAGGCTGCTTCCTTGGGCACCCGGCCGAAGCGCGGGCTGGTGGTGGTGGACATGATGATCTCCGTGGCTGGTCTGGATGTCAGATGCGCGCAGGACATGCGGGCGGTGATGGAGGGGAAACGCCCGATGGCATGGATTGTTCCCGTCAGGTGACCGGCGCGGGACAGCACCGCATCGTCACGGAACATCGCGCCGCCCGCCGCGTTGGAACATTGGCCGCCGTGCAAGACGGGCTAGCCTCCGGAGCAGGCATACCAGATGCGGAAGATGCGATGGATTGCACTGCTCGCCTCGGCAGGGATGGCCATTGGCTATGGCTTCCGGCAAGCGCGCCTGTCGATCGAGCAAGGCCGGAGCGCCCAGCGACGCGGCCGGCTGGCAGCCACGCCTCTCCAGATGACCTGGCTGGGCTGGAAAGACGTGTTCGCCCGGACCTGGAACCAGGCCATCGCACACCGCCTCACCGCCGTGGCAGGTTCGGTCGCCTTTTTCACCTTGCTGGCGCTCGTGCCTGGCCTGTCCGTGCTGGTCTCGGTCTACGGGCTCTTCGCCGACCCAGCGCAGGCCTTTGGCCAGATCGGCACGATCGCATCCTTCCTTCCCGATGCCGGACGTCAGATCATCGAGGATCAGGCGGGGCGTCTCACCTCCCAGCCACCGGCGGCCCTGTCGTTGAACCTGCTGCTCAGTCTGGCGATCGCCGGATGGAGCGCGAATGCCGCGATCAAGGGCTTGTTCGATGGCTTCAACGTCATTTATGGCGAAACGGAAAAGCGCTCGTTCGTCCTGTTCAACACGATCTCGCTCATGACGACACTCGGGGCAATCGCCCTCCTGATCGCCGCATTGTTCGTGATTGCGGTGATCCCGGCCCTCATCCACGGCGCACCCTTTGCCGAGCGGCTGGAGTGGGTCGTCGCCGCGCTACGGTGGCCCGCCTTCCTGGTGGTCGCCGTCGCTTCCATATCCGTCCTTTACTGGATCGGTCCGAGCCGGCGCCCCGCCCGCTGGCCGTGGGTTCTGCCGGGGTCGGTTGTCGCGGCGTTGCTGTGGGCTGCCATGTCTGGCGGCTTCTCCTGGTTCGTCTCGACACTCGGCAACTACACGGCGACCTACGGCTCGCTGTCCGCTGTCATCGTCTTCATGACATGGCTCTGGCTGTCCGCCACCGTGATCCTGCTTGGCGCGGAGCTGAATGCGGAACTTGAACATCAGACCGCGCAGGACACGACCTACGGGGCCCCCAAACCGATGGGCCTTCGCGGTGCCGTCGTGGCTGACCGTGTTGGTCCGGCCGTGGCTCGGGATTGACCGCAGCAGTGGTGCTGATCGGGCACTGACCAGACCTTCCGGGGCGACCTTGCGCGAAGCGGAGACGCAGCCCGGCGCTGCAGGAACGGAACAATTGCGGTGCCGGGACGTTGACCTGACGCGGGAGCCATCCGGTTCCCTGCGAGCAGGAGAGCAGCATGAGCAGCATGACCGACAAGGCAAAGGGCGTGGCCAACGAGGCTGCCGGCAACGTCAAGCAGGGCTTTGGAAAAGCCATTGGCAACAAGCAGATGGAGGTCGAAGGCACCATCCAGGAACACAAGGGCGAAGCCCAGCAGGCCATGGGCAAGGCCAAGGATACCGTGAAGAAGTTGGTGGACGACGCCTGATCAGGGGTCACACGGACAACGTTGCAGCGGGTGGTCGAAAGGCCGCCCGCGTCGGCTAGCGGACATACATCATCACAGCCAGGCGGATGATCTCGGGCGACGCATTAACGTAGAGGAAATTGCGGGCGTTACTCATGCCCGGAAGGCTATCGACCCGAGTTCAAGGCGCAAACCGATTTTTCCGATGACAGTGGCCTCATCAGGGCCGGGCTCTAACTCTGCGTGGATGAAAATCTCAGTGTCAGGTCAATAAGTCCTGAAATCGCCATCACATGCGAATGGGGGCGCTGCCAACCCCGACGTTGCGAGACGTTCGCTCAAAGCCGCTGAACATGCCGCTGCTGTGAAGGTTGACAACGATCTCGAGCCGGCTGCGCGCATTGAACTTCTGGAGCAAGCTGGTCACATAGCTCTTGACGGTCTTCTCGCTGATGGCGAGATGGGCCGCGATTTCCTTGTTTTTCTTGCCAACCAGCAACATCTTCGCGATCTGTTCTTCGCGATGCGTCAATCGCATCGTGGTTGTTTGTCTCCGCGAAGCTTGAGCGCGTTGCAGGGCCTCGATGATCTGGGTGGATAGTTGCGAAGTGATGTAGACATCGCCTGCTGCCACCGCGGCGAGCGCACGCTGGATCTCGTCTTCGCCGCAGTCATGGGTCAGCAATGCCGAGGCACCTGAATTCAGCACCTGGATAGCGTCATCAGCCGTATTGCGGTCAGCAAGAACGATGAACTTGCAGATGCCACCCTTGGTATGCTCCGCGATTTGTTCGCGCATCGGCAGGGCGAGGCACAAGTCGATGAAAATGTAGGAGCTTCCGCCGTCGGACAAGTGATCAACTGCGCCGCCTGTGCGGGTTCCCTTTGCGGCAAGGGTCCAGCCCTTGATCCTGGCGAGGACCGAAACCATGCCCTCCATGAAAATCTCGGAACGGGCAAAAACTGCAAACGCTGCCATGGTTTCGCTTATCCACAAAAAACGCTAACTCAGAGCGCATAGTATAAATACTTATAGTTAACTTCATTAACTCATCTTGGTAAGGTGCTTCTAGTATTGCGAGATAGCCGCCAATTGTTGATTGAGTCAATAATGTGGCGTTTCAAATTTGAAATAACATTTAAATTTCAAAATTTGACAGATTGAGTGGGCTATGCGCAGCGATGCGAACATCGATTCGCAATTATCCACGCAGATTGCCGAGGTCCTGCATCGTGCACAGGCTTCGCTTAGCCGGGCAATCATGATGCGACTGACGCGTCGCGAGGAGCAGATCGCGAAGATGCAGCTGGTCGGCAAGAAAAACAGGGAGATCGCGGTCCATCTCGCCATCGGCGAAAAGGCCGTCAAGAGCGATGTGACCGGCTTGCTCCAGACGTTCAATGCGCGCAGCCTCATGGCTCACGGAAGCCGAGCTTGAGCTTCTCGGGTAGGAGCGCGAATCGAATATGGTCAAGCCCTACACCAATACCGCGAACGGGTGTCGCAAAGTGCCGCGCTGAGCCGATCCGGGACTTTGGTCTCAGGACTTTTGGATGAGCTGCGCGCCGCCCAAGGTCGTTAAAAATCCCTTACTTCCGAAGGGTCGATTCGAGCGACCAACGACCGTTTGATTATCCGGCCAAAGCTTGCACCCTCAGTGT
>JAIYDY010000037.1 GCA_027487245.1 Hyphomicrobiales bacterium | reverse complement strand
CCGAGCAGCGTGGTGATGTGGACCGCCATGCCATTGCTGACCAATCCGTGCATCATGAACACCAGTGCCAGCAGCGCGATGATCCGTCCGCGCAAGGCCTCCGGTGCGCTGCCGCCGGCTTCTGACGGGGAGTCTGCCTTGGCGTCTGCGGGGCTCTTTGTGGCGGCGGTAGCGATCTCGCCCTTGCCAGTGCCGAGACCAAGCCCATGCAGCAGGACGCAGAGCACGCCATTGAGGCCGGCATAGACCAGGCACAGGGCGCGCCAGTCCATGAACGAGAGCAGCCAGAGGCCGAGCGGCCAAAACACGGTGGAGGCCAGACCGCCGCCGAGCGTCAGCAGCGTGATGGCGGTGCGGGCCTTGGTGCCGGCAATGCGCGCCAGCGTGGCAAAGGCAGGGTCATACAGGCTGCCGGCCATGCCGAAACCGATGGTCGCATAGGCCGCATAGAGCATCACGGGCGAATTGGCGTAGGCCAGCATGAGATAGCCCAGTCCGCCCACCAGCGAGCCCAGCGCCATCAGGCCGCGGCCGCCGTGTGCATCGATCCAGGCGCCGACGCGCGGCGCAATCAGGCCTGAGCACAGCATGGCCAGCGAGAAGGCGCCGAAGATCAGCGTCTTGCTCCAGCCCGTCTCGGCCATGATGCGCGGGCCGATCAGGGTGATGCCGTAGAACAGCGTTCCCCAGGCGATGATCATGGTGATCGACAGGACAACGAGTGCGCGCACCGCGCCAGGCGGCCAGCCATCAAAGCCCATGTTCAGACGAGACAACCGCATCAAGCCGGACCTATTTCGAGATCGAGGCGCCGGCCTCGCGGTTCACGGACTTGAGCGTTCCGAGTTGCTTTTCGCGCCAGATCACGAAGATGCCGGCGGCAATCACCACGGCGGCACCGGTCAGCACCACCTCTTGCGGTATGTCGCCGAACAGGAACCAGCCCAGCGCAACCGCCCAGATCATTGAGGAATACTCGAACGGCGCGACCAGCGAGGCGTCGCCGTGCCGGTAGCTGCTGGTCAGCAGGATCTGGCCAATACCGCCGAGGATGCCCATGAGCAGCATCAGACCGGCATCGGCGAGGCTGAGCGGTGCGACCCAGCCCAGCACGACGCTGCCCAGGCCAAGCATCGAGCTGAGCAGCGTGAAGTAGAACACGATGGCGCCGGTGGTCTCTGTGCGGGTCAGGCGGCGGACCTCCGTCATGGCCCAGGCCGAGCAGAAGGCGCCGGTGAGCGCAAAGGCAGCTCCGGTCGCGGCCCCGCCGCTGGCAACGGCAGTCAGCGTGCCGAGGTTGAGGTGGGGCGAGAGCATGATCAGCACGCCGATGAAACCGAAGGCGACCGCCGACCAGCGATAGATGCGCACGGTCTCCTTCAGCAAGACGGCGGCGAGCACCACCGCGACCAGCGGCGCGGCATAGCCGATGGCGATGGCATCGGGCAGGGGCAGACTGCCGAGCGCAATGAAGCCGCAGAGCATGCCGATACTGCCGACGACTCCGCGCCTGAGATGATCGCCGAAATGCGCGGTGCGGATGTTTGCCAGCAGCGGACCCTGGAAGGACAGCCAGGCCAGCAGCGGCACCAGCGCGAAGAACGACCGGCAGAAGATCAGCTGGCCGACCGGATAGCGCACGCTGAGCGTCTTCACCACAGCCGCCATGAGCGTGAAGGCCAGGGTGGACAGGAGCTTCAGCGAGATTCCAAGGAGCGGCTTCAAGGGCTTGGTCTTGCAGGCAGGGGATTTTCCGGAGTGTTGTCAGACCGTAGACCACGTCGCAGGGCCTGCGAACCCGCAATCGGCGCAGGGGCGATGCGCATCCGCCGGAACTGCCGATTCAGATGTCTTTTAGCGCCTGTGTCACGTCCGCGATCAGGTCGTCGATGTGCTCGATGCCGATTGAGACCCGGATGGTGGCATCGCTGACGCCGATCCGGTCCCGCACCTCCTTGGGCACGCCCGAATGGGTGGTTGTCGCCGGATGGCACACCAGCGATTCGGTGCCGCCAAGACTGACCGCGAGCTTGAAGATGGACAGGCTGTTGAGCACCTTGAAGGCTGCCGCCTTGCCGCCCCGGACATCAAACGAGAAGGTCGAGCCTGGCCCCGTGGACTGGGCTTTGTACACCCGGGCTGCTGCCGAGCCGCGCGGCAGCGCCGTCAGATCATGGACCTTGTCGATGGCCGGATGGGCCCGCAGGAAAGCTGCCATCTTCTTGGCGTTCTCGGCGGCCCGGTTCATGCGCAGGCCAAGCGTTTCGAGCGAGCGGCCGAGCATCCAGCAGGAGTGCGGATCAAGCTGCGTGCCGATGGCCGAACGCAGAGCCTTGACCGGCCTGATCATCTCGGCCGAACCCAGCGCCGCGCCGGCGATCAGGTCCGAGTGGCCACCGACATACTTGGTCAGCGAATAGACCGAGACATCGGCACCCTGCTTGAGAGGGGTCTGGAAGACGGGGCCGAGGAGGGTGTTGTCGCAGATGATGACCGGGCGCATGCCATCCTGCCGGGTCGCGATCTCCTCGGCGACGGCACGCACCAGCGCGACATCGACCAGCGTGTTGAGCGGGTTCGACGGTGTCTCGATCATGATCACCGAGAGCCGGCCCTTGCGCTTGCGGGCGAGCGTCAGCGCCTCGCGCGCGGCAGCGCGGACAGCCTTGCCCGAGAGCCCGTCCGCAAAGCCGACACCCACCATGCCGAATGTGCCGAGGGTGCGCGTGACAAGGGTCTCGGTGCCGCCATAGAGCGGCTGGGAGTGCAGGATCACGTCGTTTGGCCGGCCATAGGCCATGATGGTGGTGGCGATCGCGGCCATGCCGGAGGCAAAGAGCAGCGCCGCTTCCGCCTGTTCGTAGATGGCGAGGCGGTCCTCGACGATCTCGGAATTGGGGTGGTTGAAGCGCGAATAGACCAGCCCCGCCGCTTCCCCCTTGGGCGCGGCCTTGCGGCCGGCCACGACGTGGAAGAACTCCTCGCCATCTTCCGCCGACTTGAACACGAAGGTCGAGGTCAGGAACACCGGCGGCTTGACCGCGCCTTCCGAGAGAAGCGGGTCATAGCCATAGCCCAGCATCATGGTTTCGGGATGCAGCGCGTGGTTGCCGATGCGATCCTTGGAATAGCGGGCTTTCGACATGGGGAATCCTTCGGGTTGGCGTCCAGTGTAGCGGATATGGGCGCTCCGGTCGCATCGCAAAAGTCGGTGTCCCCGCTTTCATCCGTCTTGGCGATATCACCGGTTCTTGCGGTCTCCGTTGGGCCGACCTAGACATCACGGACTGACAGAAAGACACGCCATGCGCTTTTCCGGCACCGCCTCCTATATTGCCACCGACGATCTGAGCATCGCGGTCAATGCCGCCGTCACGCTGGAGCGGCCGCTGCTGGTCAAGGGCGAGCCCGGCACCGGCAAGACCGTGCTGGCCGAGGAGATCGCGGCGGCGCTCAAGGCCCCGCTGATCACCTGGCATGTGAAATCGACCACCAAGGCCCAGCAGGGGCTGTATGAGTATGATGCCGTCAGCCGGCTCAGGGACAGCCAGCTCGGTGATCCGCGCGTCTCGGAGATCAGCCACTACATCCGGCGCGGCAAGCTGTGGGAGGCCTTCACCGCGCCTGAGCGCCCGGTGCTGCTGATCGACGAGATCGATAAGGCCGACATCGAGTTCCCGAACGACCTTCTGCTCGAACTCGACCGCATGGAGTTCCACGTCTACGAGACCGGCGAAACCATCAAGGCGGCGCGGCGGCCGGTGGTGATCGTGACCTCCAACAACGAGAAGGAATTGCCCGACGCATTCCTCCGGCGGTGCTTCTTCCACTACATCCGCTTTCCGGATGCAGAGACCATGGAAGCGATCATCGCGGTGCACT
>JAIYDY010000011.1 GCA_027487245.1 Hyphomicrobiales bacterium | reverse complement strand
GCCGAACGCTGGTCGAACATCACAACATCACGCCTGTCCCGCCAAGGCCGGAAAATGCGCTCGATCAACGGAATCTGGGCAACCGCGCTGCCACCGGGTCCACCTTGCAGGTAAATGACCGGATCAACCTCCGGGAAGCGCGAGGTCGCCTTGAGAACGGCAAAAGCCAGGGACACCGTGCTGCCACCCGGTTTCGAGCGATCCTCCGCGACTTTCACTCGGCCACAGAGCAGGCTTACGCCTTCGATTTCATTGGCAGGCAAAGGACGGGGGCATGGCTCGACGCTGACAACAGCGCCTGGCCTGGTGGCCTCTGCCCGCAATGGCGCAAACGGATCAACCTCCGGCGTGCCGGAAAGGGCTGCGATCAGGGCCAGAATCTGCGCATGGTCCATGGTGAAGCTCTCCCCGCCACACGATAACGGTTCCCCTCGACTGAAGTCTACCTTGGCGTTTTATTCCAGCACCCCATTGATGCTGTCTGCATCACATGCCGGAAGGACAAAGACAAAATCCGACACTCTTGTTGCTCGACCGCGCAAAGATCAGCGCAGCAACTGCCCCAGTTGCGATAGGTTGCGCAGGAACCGGAGCAGAACGTTCGCATCCGCTGTCCGATCCACCGCCATTTTTTCAACTAAGAACCTGTTTTATATAACTTTTTTGGACTCTTGCTTTTCCAGCCCCACATCCAGCCCCACACGGTGGCTCTGATGGGGACGCGACAAGCTCGAGGGTATTCACACCCATCGACGTTACGGGGGTTGAACCCGTTGCAGTTCGGGTTCATTTTTCTCAAGCACTGCAAATTCACATCAGCGCAGGACGTGCTTTCGGGGAAACGGTAAACAGCCGTCCGCACGTCATCGCGAAACAATCCGCATCCGCTGATCTCGACCTCTTCTCAATGATCCCACAGGACGACGACCAGCCTTCCCGGCAGGTCAGGCCCGAAGACGTTGGCAAGCCGGTCTCACCTTCGGCATCCGGTCCGGAGGCGGAGCCAGACCCGCCGTGAACCGCCCCCGGTTCGCCGGAGGTTGTTTGGGTTAAGTTATGCCGCCATGGCTGGCTGTTCCAGAATGGCGTAGAAGCGCTCTTCGGCTTCTGCCTTCTTCACCCAGTCAAGCAGCGTCTGCGCCGAGCAGCCGATCTTGGCGGAAACCGATTGGCAGGCTGCCCAACGCGAGGGGCAATCGCCCTCGTGATCCAGCACCAATCGCACGGCGCACTCGCGTACCTCGGGAGAAGACTTGTTCGTCGTCTTGCTCATCATGGCTCCATCCTATTTGGAAGTTGGAGCCTCCGACAAACCGGGGGCGGTTCAGACGCCGGTGCCTCTTCAAAGGCAAGCCGATTGTCTTCTGGCACCGCCGGGCGGGCCCCCACCTTGCAAGAGGAGCGTCCTCTGACAGGTTCTCCGGCACAGAACTCAGGAACCAAGGGTTTCCCTTTGCTGATGGGCAGCTGCGTCTTTTTCGCAGGTGTTTGCGTAGCTTTCACCGCAACCCGCAAAACCGCAAAAGGACCCCCGATGACATTGATCAAGAGATTTGCCCTCGCCGCCACATTCGCAGCCTTCATTGGTGCGGCACCGGCCGTGGCGCAGAGCCGAAACATCGTTGAAACAGCCGCGGCAGCCGGTCAGTTCCAGACCCTGATCGCCGCTGCGAAAGCGGCTGGTCTCGTGCCGGCCCTGAGCGCGCCCGGTCCGCTGACCGTGCTCGCACCCACTGATCGTGCCTTCCGCCGCCTGCCTGCCGGTACGGTCGAAAGCCTGCTGAAGCCAGAGAACAAGGCGCAGCTGCAGGCGATCCTGACCTATCATGTGGTTGGATCACGCATCGAGGCCAAGGATGTACCACACCGTCCGACACTGGTTCAGACCCTCAATAGCAGCAACAGCATCCGCGCCGTGCGCCGCAACGGGATTGTCCGTATCGATGGCGCGCGGGTGACAAAAGCCGACATCAACACAAGCAATGGCGTGATTCACGTCATCGACCGCGTCCTGATCCCTGGGCAGCGGAAGCGTTGAACCGATAGCTGAAGGGCAGGCTGAACCAATCCGGAAACCTGCGCGTAAGCAAAACGAGCGACGCAAAGGATCAGATGACAGCGCTGAAGAGCCGCATGACATCAAGGCATGACAAGAGCGCTGACATCCGTGATGCTGGGCGCATCGTGCTGGCCGATCTGCTGATGCGGGTCGCCCAGCACGATGAACAGGCCATGCAGCGGCTATACGCCCTGACGAGCGGTAAACTCAACGGCGTCATTCTTGCCGTTGTGCGGCAGGCGGCACTGGCTGAAGAAGTCTTGCAGGATACTTACATGAATGTCTGGAAACAGGCGTCATCCTATGATCCGCTCAAAAGCGCGCCCATGACCTGGCTGGCGGTCATCGCCCGCAACCGCGCCATCGACCGGCTGCGCTCCGAGCGCTCCCGGTCGGGCCTGCTCGATCCGCTTGATGACATCGAGGTCGATGACGGCTCGACCCCTGTCCTTGATCAGATCATCACCGGGCAGGATCATGACAGGCTGCATGGCTGCCTTGGGTCTATCGAGCATGATCAACAGCGCATGATACGTGCCGCCTTCTTTGACGGGTTTACATATGATCAACTGGCAACGCGCGAGGGACTCCCGCTTTCGACGGTCAAGAGCAGGATCCGGCGCGGCTTGATGAAACTGCGCGCCTGCATGGACGGGACATGAGCAAGGCAACCGATCACGACGACGCAGCAAGGATGCGCACCGCGCTGGCGGGTGAGATCGCTCTTGGGCTCGTGGCCGGTGACGAGGCCAAGGCAGAGCTGGCGCGTGATCCCTTGCTCGCAGCCGAGGTGCAGCAATGGAGCGACGATTTCGCCACGCTTGCGCTGGAGGCGCCAGCGGTGTCGCCCGATCCCCGTGTTCTCCAGCGGCTGCAAACTGCGCTGGTGGATGACCTGGCTTCGTCTGCCAGACAGCCTGTCGCACAATCATCCCCGAACTTGCCAACACGGCCTGCTGGCATGATGCAAAGTGTCGTGTTCTGGCGCGGCATGGCGGCGGCTGGCTTTGCGGCGGCTGCCACTGTGCTGATTGCGGTTTTGCTCCAACCGTCCATCCCGCCGCCATCTCCCGCACGGCAGGACGTTGCCACGATCCCATCCGAACGCGTGCTGCTGGTCAGCCAGATCATGCCGCGAGATGGCCCGCCGGAGTATGTCGCCACCTATGATGGCGATCGCGGCAGGCTGATCATCGTGCCGGCCTCGACCCTGCCCTCGAGGGCAGGCATCCCGTTTCTATGGCTTGTGCCCAATGATGACGGCGACCCGATCGGACTTGGCGCGCTTGATCCGCTGAAGCCGGTCAACCTCGATCTCACTGGCGACATGCTGCGGTTTGCCAATCTCATGGCAGGACTGGTGATCACCTTGGAGCCGGTGCCCGTTGCCCGGGGCGGCACAGCCCAGGGCCCGGTCGTCGCGCATGGCAAATTCAGCAGCCATTGATGTCCAAGCCATGGCCTTGAGCGGCGGCTGATGGCCGGACACTCAATCAGCTCGTCGTCCTGTCCTCGAGGCATTGTGCCAGCATCTGGTAGGAACGCTCCGAGCGCGGCTTGAAGCTGACCGATTGCACACAGAAATGCTTGCGCTGTTTTGGAAAGGTCTCCCAATTTTCGGTCAGCAGGACCCTCTGGGTTTCTTCTGCCCGCCGGCAAGAAGTGGCTCCGCCGCGTGCCGAGGCGTTGGCCTGGCAAAAAAGCCCGACATCAAAGCGGGGCACATCTTCAGCCTGCGCCGGACTTGCATTTGCAATCGCCCAGACGATACATGTCAGGATGATAAGTCGCGTCATCAATCACCTTTCTGGTTGATCGGCTCGCACCGAGCGGTCCGGGCGGAATGCTAGTGCATTGATTGTCTCGCCGCCAGCACGGGCGGTGGTCACGCGGCTTCGCGAAAAAGCATCGCACCGGCGATCAGCACGACGCCCTCAGCATCGCCACTTGGCTGTCGCGCGCGATCACGACGGAACGCCTGCGCCGTTCTTTCAACCGGCACGCCAATTGACCCCCAATCGGCTCCAAAGGCTGACCCTGCCAAAACACCGGTAGTAATGTGATATCATTCAATAAAGTTCGGGAGCACCGGAGTCATTTCTGGACGCCTAACGGGATCAATCTCCCAAGCCGATTCACACATAGCCGCGACCGTGCGTCTGGGAACAACGCCGGCCTGGCGTGGCGAACCACTCTGGCCCAATTGCGCGATCCTGCACGACACCGGTATCCCTTGCGTGCCGTTCGGCGCCGATAGCGGCTGGGCGCATGCCGCCTCCGAATGGACGACGACGGCTTCCGTCGAGGCCCTCGCCGACATCTTCGCGGACATCGCCATCCGCTTCTGCAATGCGCCGAACACCGCCTGAGCGACCGGGCCCTGCGCCCCTTGTCGCGTCATGCGATCTGCGCTGAACCGTCAGCCCTTCAGGTGGATGGTGACCAGCACCGTGGAATGGGCGTCCGGCGCGAAATCGGCCGCCACGCGCAGCCAGTTGCCGAAATGGCTGACGCGGAGGATAGCCATCCCGTCCTCCGTCGTGGGCATGGGCACGTGCGCGCCCTCCGGCAGCCAGCGCATGCCGTCAGGCGAGATCTCGACGCGGACCACGGGCTGTTTGCCGCCGGGCTGCTTGAGCGCCCGGATGAAGACAACGGCCTCGCGCGCCCAGCCCGCCTCGTAAGGCTCGCTGGCTGCGGCACCGGTCCAGCGTTCGTTGCGCGCGACAATGGCTGTGATGTTTTCGGCCAGCATCAGAAATCACCCGATATGCAGATGGAATCGACATAGAGGAAGGCGCGCTTGGCTGTGTCCGTCTCGACGAACATGCAGAAGTTCAGCATGCACCAGAGGTTCTTCATCGCCGGAATGCTGATGGGCTCGAAACCGCCGACATCGAACACGCGGTCATTGCAGCGAAAGCCGGTGGCCTGCATCGTCTCCAGGTCGAAGTCGAAACGCAGATAGGTCCAGTTCACCTTGGTCGGGATCTCATTGTAGCATAGGCGCTGGCTGGCTCCGGGCAAGTCTCGCCAGCCTTCCGGTGCAAGATGATAGTGGGTGGCGGTCGAGTTGGTATGCCCAACTGGCTTGAACGGTGTCGTTTCCGACTTGAATTGCCATTTCTGTGCGAGAGCGCCGTTCTCGGCATTGAGATAGCGCAGGTGCGGCATCACGCGGTGCGTGGCACCATCTTGGTCGCCACCCTGGAGATCGAACAGGAATCCGATTGAGCGGACGTCCGCTTCGCTCAGGCGCAGCTCGGTCGCTTCCGGCTTGAAGGTGACATAGGCTTCGAAGCGGATCGGCCCGCGCTTTCGGAAGGTGTGCCGCTTGATCACGACATTCTGCGCGCCGATGCGGGGACGCGTCGCCACCTTGAGGGCGTAGGACGAATCCATGCCGCCATGCGAGCCCGCGTCCCAGTGGGCAAGCGTGGAGAGCATGGCGCTGCTGTGCTGCGCGTAGCCAGGCAGCATCGAATCCAGATCATCCTCGTAATTGCCGACCAGCTGCGACCAGCCGCAATGGCCGCGCGAGAAATCATCGTGCGAGATGATGCGCGACAAGGGGTCGAACCGGCTGAGATCGGGGTTTGCCTGCAGCATGGCGAGGCGCAGCGCCCTTGCCATGTCGTCATGGGATGTTTGAGTCGTCACGGCCGTCTCTCCCTCATGTCGTCCGGCTTCATGTCACGCGCAGCCGGGCCACGGCGTCCCAGTCGATCTCGAGCCCGAGGCCGGGGCCACTGGGCACCGGCAACATGCCATTCACCTGGCGCTCGATGCCGGGCGCTGCGCCGGTGATCCAGGTCTTGAACGGGCTGGCGTCGGTCTCGCATTCCATGGCCTTGATGTTCGGCATGGCGGCGGCCAGATGCACGCTCGCCGTCTCGCAGATGATACCCGACATGCCGATATGCGGGGCATACTGAACATCGTGGGCCGCCGCAAACTCGGCCATTCGCCGGGTCTCGGTGATGCCACCGGCGCGCGCCACATCCGGCTGCAGGTAGGCGATGGCGCGGCGCGAGACCAGACGCATGGCCTGATCGAGGGTGTAGTTGCTTTCGCCGCAGGCCAGCGGCGTGGCGCAGCGGCGGTGCAGCTCCTCGTAGCCGTCCTCATCCTCGGGGCGCAGCGGTTCCTCGAACCAGAAGTAACGGTTATCGGTCAGCGCGCGACCCACCTCCACCGCCTCCTCCAGTGAGTAGGCCCAATTGGCGTCGACACACAGCTCGATGTCATCGCCCGCCCGCTTGCGCAGGCGTTCGATGCGGCGGCAGGCCTCCTTCACGCTTTTGGCGACCTTCACCTTGATGCGGGGAAAACCCTTCTCGAGATAGCGCTCGAGCTCGGCCTCCATCCGGGCGTCATCGCCCCAGTTGACCGAAGCGGCGTAGACCGGCACGGCTGCGCGGCCCATGCCTCCAAGCAACCGATGGATTGGCAGATTGGCGACCTTGCCCAGAATGTCCCACAGCGCAATGTCGACGCCGGCGATGGCCTCGAAGAGCATGCCGCCCGAACGCCCGGACAGGGCGCGGCGCATCTCATGCCAGAGCGCGGCGATGTCCGTCGGGTTGCGCCCGACGAGGCGCGGCTTGAGCGAGGTTTCGATCAGTTCCGCGTAGGCCTTCGGTGAGAAGCGGGCCAGCGCCTCGCCCACCCCGGTGACGCCTGCATCTGTCCTGATTTCGACGAGACAGATCGACACCACATCATAGCGCCCCCAGGAGGTGACGGTCGGCTGCGGCAGCGTCTGCGACAGGGGATGCGCGATCACGTCGGTGATCGTGATGCCGTCAGAGCCCTTCATTGTCGCCTGCCATGCCTCACCCCGGGAACGCCTGAATCCGTCCGGCCCAGAGCAGCATAACGCCACTGCTCAAGACAAAGCAACTGACAAACTTAGTTGCTAAGTTGCTGGCGATGGTGGTAGGCATGATGCGTCTTGCCACCAATGGAGCATCGATGAGCGCGGAGCCGGCACGCAAGCCCCTGTTCGGCGTGGGCCAGGTCAGTCCCGGGCGGCTGGCCGATACGGTGTCGGACGCCATCGCGGCCGCGCTGTTCGATGGCCGCATCGCGCCGGGCGAGGCTCTGCCCTCGGAAGCCGAGATCGCCCGCGAGTTCGGCATCTCCAAGCCGATCGCGCGGGAGGCGCTGAGGCAACTCACGTCCGCAGGGCTCATCATGAGCCAGCAGGGCAAGGTGGCCCGCGCCAAGGCGCTGAACGGGGAGTCGCTCGAACGGATTTATGGCTATGCCGTGCGATCGAGCCTGCCGCGCCTGCGCGAGGCGAACGAGATGCGCCGCGTCATCGAAGCCGGCATCGCGCGCCTTGCGGCTGAGCGGCGCGACCCTGCGGGGCTGGCGGCCATGCAGCGCGGGCTCGACGAAATGCAGACCGGCATCGGCGACCCGGCAGCCTTCACGGAAGCTGACGTGCTGTTTCATCTCGGACTGGCCATGGCGACAGGCAACTCGATGTTCCGGGTGCAGATGGAAGGGATGCGCTCGGTGCAGCGCGAAGTCTCCGACATGTTCTCCCGCCGCGCCAACCGCACCCAGGCCGACTGGGAGGCGACTGTGCAGCGGCACAGGGATCTGCTCGGAACCATCAGGACCGGCGACGGCGACGGCGCAGAGCGCGCCATCGCACGCCATTACGCTGCTGCCGACATCGCCTCGCTGCAGGTGACCGGCAAGCTCCGCGTGACGATGGACGGGCCATGAACCAGCGCTTCTCCCTTGCTGGCCGACGGGCACTTGTCACCGGCGCAAGCTCGGGCATAGGCCGGGCTATCGCGATCGGCCTTGCCGAGCAGGGTGCCAGCGTGGTGCTGCATCACAGCGGCGACGCGGCAGGCGCGGCGGCCACCGCCAGCGCGCTCGGGGGAGCACCGATCCTGGAGGCTGATTTCACCGCGACGGGAGCCGCCAAAGCTCTCGCCGCTGAGGCCCTGCGCGCGCATGGGCCCATCGACATCCTCATTGCCAATGCCGCGATCGAACTGCGTGCACCCTGGGCCGAGATCCGTGATGACCAGATCATGGCCCAGTTCATGGCCAATCTGGGCGCGCTTCTGGGCCTTGCGCAGGCGCTCGTGCCGCCCATGACGGAGCGCGGCTGGGGCCGGATCGTCGGGATCGGCAGCGTGATGGCCACGCGGCCCAGATCCGAGACTGTCGTCTATGCAGCGCTCAAATCCGCGCAACTGACCGCCCTGAGGGCGATCGGCCGCGACACGGCGCGCAGTGGCGTGACGGCCAACGTCGTCTCGCCAGGCGCAATCGAGGTCGAAAAGAATGCCGCGCGCTATGCCGAACCGGAATTCCGGCGCGCCGTCGTGGCGAAGATCCCGGCGGGGCGGGCAGGGAAGCCGGAGGATGTCGTGGGGGCTGTGCTGTTCCTTTGCTCGGACGCTGCATCCTACATCACCGGTGCGAACATTCCCGTCGATGGCGGCTGGACCATTGGCGACGCCCCCGGGGCGCTGCCGGGAGATCGGGCATGACGGCCGGGGCACACCACCAAATCCGGATGGCGCAACGCCTCCGGCAACATCGGGCCGGGCAATCTGCTCCTGCCTGCAACAACGCCGCGGCCATGGGCCGGGGTGCAGACAAGCGCGCAAGCAGCAAACGAGGGAGGAACCTCATGGACCATGCGAAAAAGACCAGGCCTTTGACGATTTCAAGACTTCTGCCGATCGCGCGAAGCGAGACAGCAGGTCATGGCGCGAGGCGGGCGGGCGCTCCGGTGCTGGCAGCACTCGCGCTCATGCTCGCCGGCTCGCCGGCTTGGGCGTCGGAGTTGCGCTTCACCATCTGGACCGGCAACGAGGCGCATCTGAAGATGCTCAACGGCTTCGCTGAAGGGTTCAAGGCCGTCAGACCCGGCGTGACGGTGAAATTCGAGACCATTCCGCCGGCCGACTACACGCAGAAGCTGACCTTCCAGATCGCTGGCGGCAATCCGCCGGATATAGGCTGGCTGATGGAGGACGCCGCGCCCACTTTCGCCAATGCGAGGGTGCTTGAGGATCTCGCGCCTGTGCTGAACGCGAAGAAGGACTATGACTTCGCGGATTTCTCGCGTCCTGCGCTCGGACTGTGGACCAATGGCGCGCGGGTTCATGGCGTGCCCTTCTCCACCTCGCCGTTCGTGATGTTCTACAACAAGGACATGTTCGACAAGGCTGGGCTTGAGGATCCGCTCGCACTGGCGGCAAAGGGCCAGTGGAACATGACAACCTTCCAGGACGTCGCAAAGAAGCTGACCGTCGCCAATGGCCGGTTCGGCTTCGAGTTCAAGGATGGCCAAGGTTATGAATCGCGCATCATGCACGGATTGATGCCGCCGATCCGCGCCTATGGCGGGGACGCCTGGGCCAACAAGGAATGCGGCCTCGACAAGCCGAACGCCATCGCGGCCGTGCAGCAGCTTCATGACATGGTGTTCAAGGACAAGTCGATCGTGCCGCCCGGCGAGCGCGGCGACTTTTTCTCCGGCAATGCCGGCATGACGATCAACCAGATCTCGCGTGCGTCGATCATGGCGAACGCAGCATTCAAGTGGGGTATCGCACCGCTGCCGACCGGGCCGAGCGGCGAATCACCGGTCATCGGGCAGGCCGGCATCGTCGTCTTCGCAGCCGGCAAGCAAAAGCAGCTTGCGGCTGAGTTCGTGGCCTTCGTCACGAACAAGCAGAACGTTGCGGTCGCGGCGCAGTTCTTTCCGCCGGCCCGCGCCTCGGTGCTGGCCAGCAATGACTTCGTCAACTCCAACAAGCTGATCCCGCCGGAGCAGATGCGGGTCGTCGCCGATGCCATCGTCAAGGGCAAGGTGCTGCCCAGCCACGACAAAAGCCCACAGATCCTGGCCGCGATGAAGCCGCGGGTGGATGCGCTCTGGCGGGCCGAGGCCAATGTCGAGCGTTCGCTGAGGGCCGTTTGCGCGGCCATCCAGCCGCTGCTCTGAGGCCTGCTGCATGGGACAGCCGGCGACGATGGCAGCCAGGGCGCAGCGCAACGACGCTCCCTGGCTCACGCTGAAGATGCGCGAGGCGATGGAAGCCTGGCTCTTCCTCAGCCCCACGCTCGCCGGCTTCCTGATCTTTTTCGTCGCGCCGCTCGTGGCGGTGCTGGGCTACTCGCTCACAGAGTGGAACCTGCTCTCGCAGCAGGCCACTTTCGTGGGCCTCGCCAACTATGACGACGCGCTGATGCGCAATGCCGATTTCTGGCATGTGGCGCGGAACTCGGCGGTGTTCGCCCTTGGGCTCGTGCCGCTCAACATGGCGCTGGCGCTGCTGCTGGCGCTGGCCCTGTCTGGCCGATTTCGGGGCGTGGTGGTGTTCCGGACGATTTTCTTCGCGCCGGTCGTCACCTCGGCAGCGGCCTGGGCCATCGTCTGGAAGTTCCAGCTGCAGGGCGAGGCCGGCTTCATCAATCAGGTGCTTGCCGGCATCGGCATCACAGGTCCCAACTGGCTTCGCGAGCCCAACTGGGCCATGGCAGCGGTGATCGTGACCCGCGTCATCAAGATGGTGGGCCTCAACATGATTCTCTACATCGCAGCGCTGCAGGCGATCCCGCGTGATTACGATGCGGCGGCGCGCCTTGAAGGAGCCTCCGGCCTCCAGATTTTCCGGATGATCACCTGGCCACTGCTCGGGCCGACCACACTCGTGATCATGGTCATCACCACCATCGGCTCATTCAAGGTCTTCGACCACATCTACCTGATGACCGGGGGCGGTCCCGAGAACGGAACGCTTGTGCTGGCCTTCTATATCTACCAGCAGGGCTTTGAGTTCTTCAACGTGGGCTATGCATCGGCGCTGGCCATGATCATGTTCGTCATCGTCATGGCGCTGACGGTGGTGCAGCTTGCGCTCAGGCGGAAGGATACATGATGGACGCCCTCACGCCGCGTCGCCTGCGCCTGATCAACCAGATTTGCTGGACGCTGGCACTGTGCGTCGCGGCGATCCCGTTCCTTTTTCCCTTCATCTGGATGGTCTCGTCCGGGCTCAAGAGCGCCAACGAGATCTTTGGCTCGCCCAGCATCGTGCCGCGCGCCTGGCAATGGCAGAACTTCGTGGAGGTCTTCAGCTACCAGCCCTTTGCCCGGCAGTATTTCAACTCGCTCTACATCGCACTGACGGTGACGGCGGCGACGCTGCTGGTCTCGTCCCTGGCCGGATACGCGCTGGCCCGCCTGCGCTTCGCCGGCTCTGCGCTGATCGGGCTGTTCCTCGTCTCCGCGCTGATGGTGCCCGAGGAGGTGACCATCCTTCCCAACTTTTTCATGATGCGCCGGGTCGGTTTCATCGACTCGCACTGGCCCCTGATCCTGCTGCCGGTATTCGGTCCGCAGGGCATCATGGCCACCTTCCTCATGCGCCAGTATTTCATGGCCGTGCCGCGCGAGCTTGAGGAGGCCGGCAAGATGGACGGGCTTTCGCGGTTCGGCGTGTGGTGGCGGATCGCGGTGCCCCTGTCGCGTCCGGCGCTGGCAGCCGTGGCCATCATCACGTTCCTCAACTCCTGGAACCTGTTCCTCGAGCCGCTGATCTTCGTGTCGTCGCTGGAGAAGTTCACGCTGCCGCTGGCGCTCTCCAACTTTACCGACCCTTACGGCGCCCCACTTTGGCACCTGCAGCTGGCGGCAACCACCCTGGCGGTCGTGCCGATCCTCATCGTCTATGTGATCGCACAGCGCCAGATCGTCGAGAGCTTCGCCCTGTCGGGCGTCAAGGGCTGAGGAAGAACATGAGCAGTCTGACCCTCAGCGGCATCAAGAAGCGTTTCGGCAAGGTCGACGTGATCCGCGGCGTGGATCTCGAGGTCGAGGACGGTGAGTTCGTGGTGTTCGTCGGCCCGTCTGGCTGCGGCAAGTCCACGCTGCTGCGCATGATCGCCGGCCTGGAGGACATCACGTCAGGCGAACTTCGCATCGGCGAGCGCGTGATGAACGAGGTGCAGCCGGCCCGGCGGGGCGTGGCGATGGTGTTCCAGTCCTACGCGCTGTATCCGCACCTCACCGTCCGCGACAACATGGGCTTCGGCCTCAAGGTGCGCGGCGTGAAGCCGGAGGAGCGGGCCAGCCGTATCGCGGCCGCCGCCGCGATCCTCAAGCTCGACGCGCTCCTCGAGCGCTTTCCGCGCGAGTTATCCGGTGGTCAGCGCCAGCGCGTGGCCATTGGTCGGGCGATCGTCGGCGAGCCTGACGTGTTCCTGTTCGACGAACCCTTGTCCAACCTCGATGCGGAACTGCGGGTGCACATGCGCTCGGAAATCGCAGCGCTGCACCAGCGGCTGGGCAACACCATGATCTATGTGACCCATGACCAGATCGAAGCCATGACGCTGGCCGACAAGATCGTGGTGCTGCGTGACGGCATCGTCGAGCAGGTCGGTACGCCGCACGAGCTTTACCGGCGGCCGCGCAACCTGTTCGTGGCGCAGTTCATCGGCAGCCCGAAGATGAATGTGGTGCCGCTCGCGGATGTCGAGCTTCCGCCCGGGCTGGTGGCTCCAGCTAACGCCGTCTCGATCGGGATGAGGCCCGAGCATCTGGCGATCACAAATCCCGGCTCCGGAATTGTGAGCGGGCGCGTGGCCATCGCCGAGTACACCGGCGCCTCGTCGCTGCTTCATGTCGAGCTCGACAGCGGCGCCATCTGCCTCGTGGTGCATCAGGGTGATGAGCCTCAGGCGGGCAAACGGATCGACCTCCGGATCGACACTGGCAACCTGCATAGCTTCGGCGCCGACGGCACGGCCTGCGGCCCTCCGACCGGCCACCCTCGGAGCTGAAGCCGGGGCCGCCCGACGGCCTCCCCCTCAAATTGCGTCGCGGACGCGCTCCATCGTGCGGTCGAGATAATCGCCGAGGATGACAGCCAACTGATCCACTCCCCTTGAATTGGTCCACCTCGAAGTATGTCCTCTGGCAACGAGGAGGATCTGATCCATGCCGAGAAAACGTCACAAGCCCGAAGAGATTGTCGCGAGGCACTGTCAGACCGAGGTTTTCGTCACGGATTGCCTGGCGTCCCACGGTGCCGCCCTGAAGCAACTCGCTGCCATCGACAAACGCGAAGTCGGCCGTTGGCTGAACAACTGCGCTGAGAACTCGCACCAGCCATTCCGACGACGGGAACGGGCCATGCGCCGCTTCCGGCGGATGCGAAATCTGGAGAAATTCGCCGCAGTCCACGGCTCGATTCACAACCACTTCAACCAGGAACGCACCCTGATCAGCCGACAGAATTTCGCTCCGCGGACCCTCGGTTCAAGGACCGTCGCACCGCCGCGCTGACCGAATGGCGTCAGATCTGTGCGGCCTGAGCAATCACGGATTGGGGCGCATTCCGAGACTATTTTGGTTTGTCTGACAGCACCTGCCATGCAATCACCAAGTCGGAGGCAGGAACATGAATCTCGGACTCAAAGGCCGCTCTGCAATCGTCACCGGCGCCAGTCGCGGCATCGGCAAGGCAATAGCGCATGTTCTTGCAGAAGAAGGCGTTCGCGTTGCACTGGCATCGCGCGACGGGGTCAGCCTCCAGAATGGCGCCCGGGAGATCGAGAGCCGATACGGTGTCGAGGCTTTGGCGGTTCCGGTCGACCTGTCGCTCCCCGAGACACCCGCCGTCGTCGTGGAAGCGGCTGTGGCCGCCTTCGGCAAGCTCGACATCCTGGTCAATTGCGCTGGCGCCACGAAGCGAGGCGACTTCTTCGATCTGACCGATGAGGATTGGACCGATGGCTTTGCATTGAAGTTCTTCGGCTATGTCCGGATGACCCGCGCAGCATGGCCTCATCTGAAAGCCGCCGGCGGCAGCGTCATCAACATCGTTGGTGTGGCATCGCGGACGCCGACAGGAGATCACGCCATCGCCGGTTCGGTAAACTCCGCCCTGCTGAATTTTGGCAAGGCAATGGCTGACATTGGTCGACGCGACAGCGTGCGTGTGAACAGCATCAATCCGGGCTATATCCAGACCGATCGGCTGATGGACAGGCTGAGATCCGTTGCGGCAAAAACAGGTTCGACCCCCGAGAATGTCGGTCGTGATATCCTCAATGGGATCGGCGTGCGGCGCTTCGGAGAGCCTGTGGAAATCGGCAGGATCACGGCTTTTCTCGCCTCGGACCTGAGCGCCTACATCGAAGGCGCGTCGCTCGATGTGGATGGCGGCTGGACTCGCGGACTCTGACCCGGGGCGCGGCATGCTGCGGCTTGAGTGGGAGGGTCGCCTCACGGATGCCTCTGGACAAGGTCTTTCACTGTATCCATCATCTGAGCCGTTGAAGAAGGCGAGCGCAGGACAGGATGGAATAGCGGAATCTTTGCGGAATGCTCTGCTCAGGCCTGTGCGCGGTCTTCCCATGCCGAATGTGAGCTCATCGCCTTGTTCCGGCGAGGCAGGTCGCTTTTGGGAGACATCCGTGCATCGCAATGTCTTGTGGAGCTACGCGTCCTTTGAGCCGATGTGATTGCCCGTTCCCCTCACCATCTGAAAGCCGTACGGCATCACCGCGCTATTGAATGAGGATTGGCCAGCATGCCTGCGCGTACTCTGTTCGAAAAAATCTGGAGCGACCATCACGTCGCTGAACTCGAGGGCGGCCGGCACCTGATCGCAGTGGATCGGCACGTGCTTCACGAGGTTTCAAGCCCCCAGGCCTTTTCGGGCCTTGCAAAGGCCGGGCGGTCTGTAAGGCATCCCGAGTTGACCTTCGCCACAAGCGACCACCTTGTTTCCACCGAGGAAGGTCGGACCGATGCGACAGTTCCTGGCGGAGAAGCGATGATCAGGGCCATGCGTCAGAATGCGCATGAGCACCGTATCGCCATGTTTGATCTCGGCGATGAACGGCAGGGCATCGTCCATGTGATCGCGCCAGAACTTGCCATCGCGCTTCCCGGCACGACGCTGGCATGCGGCGACAGCCATACCAGCACGGTGGGCGCGCTGGGGACGCTGGCCTGGGGGATCGGCACGAGCGAGGTGGAGCACATCCTCGCCACGCAATGCGCTATCCTGACAAAGCCGAAGACGATGCGTGTGACGTTCGTCGGGGTCGCGCCTGCCTTCGTCGGCGCGAAGGACTTCATCCTGGCGCTGATCGCACGCATCGGGACCGCTGGCGCAACGGGCTACGCGGTCGAGTATGCAGGAGAGGCGATTTCGGCCCTCGGCGTTGAAGAGCGGATGACTGTCTGCAACATGTCCGTGGAAGCCGGAGCAAGGATGGGCCTCATGGTGCCTGATGAGAAGGTCTTCTCCTATCTCAAGGGCCGCGCCTATGCACCCGTGGGCGCTGCTTGGGACGAGGCGATTGCATCATGGAGAACGCTGCCCAGCGATCCTGGCGCCGTCTATGATGCCGACGTGACGGTGGACGTGAGTGGCCTCGCGCCTCAGGTGTCCTGGGGCACCAGCCCGGAACAGACGATCTCCATCGAGGAGGCGATTCCCGATCCTGCAGGCATCGCGGACCCGATCGCCCGCAAGGCCGCCGAGCGCGCCCTCGCCTATGTCGGTCTGAAGCCGGGAGAGCGTCTGGCGGGCCTTGCCGTGCAGAAGGTCTTCATCGGCTCCTGCACCAACAGCCGGCTGGACGATCTCCGGGCCGCGGCCAGAGTTGTCGCCGGACGGCGCGTGGCCGAGGGGGTCAGGGCGCTGGTCGTACCTGGCTCGGGCTCCGTTCGCGCTGCGGCAGAACGCGAGGGGCTCGACAGGATCTTCCGCGATGCCGGGCTTGAATGGCGGCAGGCGGGCTGCTCCATGTGCGCCGGGCTGAACGCGGACAAGGTCGGCGCGGGAGAGCGCTGTATCGCGACCTCCAACCGCAATTTCGAGGGACGGCAGGGCCCGGGTTCGCGGACACATCTCGCCAGCCCGCTGCTTGCGGCGGCGGCAGCCGTTACTGGCAGCATCCCCGACAGGCGCACCCTTCAGGAACTCACGACATGACGAACCGCCAACCCAGGATCGAAGGTATCGCCGCCCCTCTGCCGAGAGCGAACGTGGATACGGACCAGATCATTCCCATCATCCATCTGATCAGCGTTACGCGCGATGGCATGGGCAAGGGCCTGTTCTCGGATTGGCGCTACGGGCCCGGCGGTGCCGAAAAGCCCGATTTCGTGCTCAATCGTGCACCATGGCGCAACGCTACCCTTCTCGTTGCGGGTGCAAACTTCGGCTGCGGGTCATCCCGCGAGCATGCCGTCTGGGCCCTTCGGGAATTCGGCATCCGCGCTGTGATCGCATCGGGGTTTGCGAGCATCTTTTACGACAACTGCTTCAAGAACGGACTGGCGCCGGTCATCATCGCCGAGGCGGCCACCGTCACGTTGCAGGGAATAGCCGAGCGCCATCCCGCAGAGCCAGTGATTGTCGATCTGGAAAGCGGACGTGTCCGGGCGGCGGAAGGCTTCGATGTGCCTTTCACCATGGATCCGTCGCGGCGCCGGGACCTGATCGAAGGTCTCGACGAAATCGGCGCTTCATTGGCCAAGAGTGAAGAGATCAACGCGTTTCACGCGGCGGATCGCCTGCGGAGGCCCTGGGTCTACAGCCACAAGCCCTCCTGAAGAGGAAGAACCGGGCCGGCCTGATGCCGTGCATCCTCAGCGATTGGTGCCCCAGCGGCTTTCGAAGGCGTGGATGTCCGGAAAGCCCATGATCTCGGTCAGCTTGTTGAAGTCGAAGACAGGCACGGGAGCGCCAAGGCTGCTGCCGGTTGCGGCAATGTGGCCATACATCCGGTCGAGCGCGGATGCGGTCGCGAGGAAGCCCGCTGCAGGATAAATGACGATCTGGAAACCAAGTTCAGCCAGACGATCGCGCGTCAGCATCGGCGTCATGCCTCCGTCCACCATGTTGGCCAGCAGCGGCTGGTGAAAGGAGCGCCCGATCTGCTCCATCTCGGCCTCGGTCTCCGGGCTTTCGACGAACAGGATGTCGGCACCGGCCTTCGCATAGGCTTCCGCGCGCTTGAGTGCTTCGTCAAGGCCGAGCGATGTGCGTGAGTCGGTGCGCGCGATGATCAGGAAATCGGCAGATGATCGGCTGTCTGCAGCAACCTCGATCTTGCGCACCATGTCGGCCAGAGGGATGACGCGACGGCCGGGGGTATGTCCGCACTTCTTCGGGAACTCCTGGTCCTCAAGCTGGATCGCAGCAACCCCGGCGGCCTCATAGCCTCGCACCGTATGCCGCACGTTCAGCAGGCCGCCATAGCCCGTGTCGGCATCTGCGATCAGCGGAGCCTTTGAAAACTCTGCAATCCGGCGCGCCCGGTCAACCATCTCCGTGTAGGTCGCAATCCCGGCGTCCGGAAGCCCCAGGCAGGACGCGACGACGCCGAACCCTGTCATGTAGGTCGCCTCGGCGCCATGCTGATTCAGGATGTGGGTGGAGAGCAGGTCAAAAACCCCGGGTGCGACGAGGCAGCGACCGCGGGAAAGGAGGGGCTTCAGGGACTGACGGGGCATCGTTTCTCTTTCCGGGATCGCTTTAGGTGTATGGAGCAGCTTGAAGCCGACTTGGGTATTGCATACAATCGTAGGACGACTGTATGATGCAAGCAGAAATTGAGTGGAACCCTCGGCAAAGCAGGAGACGAGATGGCCACCGCCTGGGAACAGGCCTATGTGACGCTTCGGCGACGGCTTGCCGACGGGACTTACCCCCCGGGCTCACATTTGCCTGAAGAGGAGCTCGCCGCCCAGCTCGGAGTCAGCCGGACTCCGATCCGGGAAGCATTGCGGCGGCTCGATGCCGAGGGCTGGCTGCGCGTTGTGCCGAACCAGGGCGCGTTCGCGACGGAATGGTCCATCGCCGATATCAACGAGATCTTTGACCTGAGGGCCCTCCTCGAGACCTACGCGGCAGAGCATGCCGCCTCAATGCCTGATCGCCGCGGGCTCGATATGATGGAAGAAGCATGCGATCGGGCCGAAGCAGCGCTGCCCGGCGACGATCTGAACGCGATCGAGGTGATCTCGGATACCAATGTCAACTTTCATCGCGCCCTCTGGGAGATGAGCGGCCGGGCCCGTTGCCGCACCACCCTGCATAGCCTCGCCGTGCCGCCGATGATGCTGCGGAACTTCCGGAACTTTGATGCGGCAGGGCTGCGCCGCAGCCTCGATCAGCACCGTGAAATGATCAAGGCGATTGCCTCCGGCAATGCCGCTTGGGCCGGAGCGGTGATGCGCGCCCATGTCGAGGCCGGACGGGCTGTCTTCGTTGCGGCTGTGAGCCGCAGTCGTGACGGAAAGTGGGCGATGTGATGGCTGCCTTGCATGCTCATTGCATACAAAGTCGCCATTTCACTTTGGCCGAAGCCCTCGCTGCGCTCGATGCAGGTGTCGTTTCGGCGGAAGGTCTCCTCGATTCCTGCCTGGCGGTGATCGCAGCCCGCGATGCCGATTTGTATGCCTTCCTGCATGTTGACGAAGTCGGCGCGCGCACCGCGGCTCGGACGCCGCGGCGCGGCGCACTCGCCGGCATCCCCTGGGCCATCAAGGACACGTTCGACGTCGCCGGTCTTCCCGCCACCGCCAATTCCCGATTTCGCGAGGGGCGAATAGCCGAAAGCGACGCGGCCCTCGTCACTGGCCTGCGCGGGCAAGGCGCCGTGCTGCTCGGCAAGCTGTCGACCTGGGAATACGGCACGGGCACCGGTGCCGAGCATTTCGACCTGCCGGCGCCTCCGGCCCGCAACCCCTGGGATGTGAGCCGATTCACCGGCGGCTCTTCCACCGGTGCCGGCGTCGCCGTCGCGACGGGCATGGCCCTGCTTGCATTTGGCTCGGACACCACCGGGTCCGTCAGGCTGCCCGCTGCCGCCACTGGCTGCTGCGGCCTCGTGATGACGCCCGGGCGGCTGCCACTGGAGGGCGCACTGCCCAACACCTTCTCGTTGGATCGCCCAGGGCCGATCACCTGGACCGCCGAGGATGCCGCCATCGTGCTCGACGCCTTGCATGGCACGGGGCTGCACCGTGCCGGCAAGGCAGGCCTCGGCGGACTGCGCATCGGCGTCCTCAGGGATGCAGGACCGGGCTTTCCCGCACCCGACGCGGAGTTGGCGGCAGCGCTCGAGGCAGGCCTCGATGTCCTGTCATCAAGAGGAGCCGACATTGCTGACGCTGTCCTGCCTTGGCCGGCCGCGACCTGCCTTGATGCGGCGCGGCTCATCGGCGCTGCAGAGTCGGCTGCCATCCACGAGAGCGAGTTGCTCGATGGTAAGGACCGGATCGGCGCCGCGCTTCGCGACAAGCTCCTCGCAGGCTCCAGCGTACGCGCTGTCGATTATCTGGCTGCCCAGCGCTTCCGCCGCGCCTTCAGCGAGGCGATGCCGCGGCTTTGGACCAAGTTCGACGTGCTGCTCGGCTTCGGCGCGCTCCATCTTCCGCCGCGCCTCGGGGTCGAGCCAGAGTCGAGCGCCTACACCAGCGAGACCATGCTGACGCCTGCCAGCCTGGCGGGCTTGCCGGCACTCGTCCAATGCAACGGCTTCTCGCGCAGTGGGCTGCCGCTGCATTGGCATGCCATGGCACCACAGGGTGGCGAGGCGGCTCTGTTCCGGCTGGCGATGTCCTACGAGGCGGCGACACCATGGCGCCAGAGGAGGCCGTCATGACACCCGCCGAAGAAGCAGCCCGCCTGGCGGAACTTGCAGCAATGATGATTCAGGCAGGAGCGCGGTTGCCGCGCGATTGGCAGAAGGAACTGCGACCGGCGAACCCGTCGGTCGATGACATCAACGAAGGGGGAGACAAGGACGATGAATGACATGAGGAAACTGCCTGCATTCAACCGGCGCGAAGTGCTCGCCGGCGCAACGGGGATCACACTTGGCGCCGCGTTCGGTGCGCCTGTCATGGCACAGGGCTCGCGCACATTGCGCGTGCGCTTCGGCTCGGACATCTCGCAACTCGACCCGGCGCGGATCTTCCAGAACGAAAACCAGTCGATCGCCAGCCACATCTACAATGGCCTGGTCCAGTACGACCAGCGGACCAACGCCATCGTTCCGGATCTCGCGACCAGCTACGAAGTGTCCGCTGACGGAACCGTCTGGACATTCAAGCTGCGGCCGAATGTAACCTGGCACAAGAACTACGGTGCCTTCACCTCGGACGACGTCAAGTTTTCCTTCGAGCGGGTGCTCGATCCAGCGACCGGGAGCCTTTATCGCGGCCAGCTTGCCGGACT
Source organism: Hyphomicrobiales bacterium (assembly GCA_027487245.1). Taxonomy (GTDB): domain Bacteria; phylum Pseudomonadota; class Alphaproteobacteria; order Rhizobiales; family Beijerinckiaceae; genus Allobosea. Next base: position 30,051 of record JAIYDY010000011.1, on the reverse strand, counting down.
GAAGGAAATCCAGACGCCGGACCCGCTGACCGTCCGTCTCGTGCTCGATTCGGCCAACTCCGGCTTCCTGCACAAGCTGTGTGCCTTCAACCAGGGCTGGATCGTCTCCCGCCGCGCGGTCACCGAGATCGGCGAGCGCTACAGCATGAACCCGATCGGCACTGGTCCGTTCATGTTCGACCGCTGGACGGCAGGTAGCGAAGTCCGTCTTGTGGCGAACCCATCCTACTTCGGAGGTGCCTCGACCCTGACTGATGTGATTTTCCGCATCGTGCGTGACGAGACGGCTGCAGCCATCGCGCTCGAGAACGGCGAGCTGGATATCTTCTACGCTCTGCAGTCGCCGGATGTGATTGACCGGCTGCGTCGGGCACAGAACATCACCTTGCTGGATCGCCCGGCCAACAACACGGCCAACCTTGTTCTGAACACCACCATGGGACCGCTGCGTGACGTCCGTGTGCGCCGGGCGATGGCACATGCCTTGAACCGCAAGGCGCTGATCGACGGCTTCTTCCGTGGCACGAAGTTCGAGGCGAACAGCGTATTGACCTCGACCTTCCAGGAGTTGTCCGAAGAAGGCGTCCCGCGTTACGCCTACGATCCGGACCGCGCGCGCGCCCTTCTGAGGGAGGCAAACGTCTCGAACTTTCGCTTCGAGATCACGACCGTGGGGCTCAATCCCTTTGACCGCTTCCCGGTCCCGCTGGCCAACGACCTGCAGCAGGTCGGCATCCAGGCGACTGTCCGGGTGCTGGAGCGCGGCGCTTACGTCCAGGCCCGCAGCAGCGGCAATGTGCAATCCTGCATCACTGCCGTGGTCGGCCCGCCCGATCCGGACAGCCCGCTGGTCACGCTCTATCACACGCGTTCCCATCCGCCTGGGCTGAACACGTCCCGCTATGACAGCGCGGATGCGTTGCTCGCCGAAGCCGCGCGCGCGCCTGATCTTCCGGGGCGCAAGGCGGTCTACAACAGGCTGCTGCGCCAGACGATGGATGACCTGCCGGTGATCCCGCTCTACGCGGATCGGCTCTTCCTCGCTCATGGACCAACCGTGCAAGGCTTCGTGCAGAACAGCCTGTTCACGGTCAACGTCTCGCCCGTCTCGCTTCGCGGCGCGTGATGGTCTTTTACATCGCCCGCTGCGCAGGCCAGTTCGCCGTGGCGCTGGTCGGAATCGTCACGGTCGCCTTCTTCCTGATGAGGGCCATCCCTGGCGATCCTGCGCTATATATGCTGGGCGATTTCGCCACTCCCGAGGCGCTCGCAACCTTGCGCGCGCGCCTCGGCCTCGACCTGCCGGTCTGGCAACAGTACGGGATCTTCCTGGCGCGCGCCCTGCAGGGGGATCTCGGCATGTCTGTCGTGACGGGCGAGCCCGCCCTGGCGGAAATCCTGGCGTCAGTGCCGTCCTCGGCGTCGCTCGCGGTGGCAGGGATGGCGATCGCGATTGCGGTGGGCGTTCCGCTCGGCGTCATTGCCGCGGTTCGGCAAGGCTCCGTCGTTGATGTCGCAGTCATGCTCATCGCGCTGCTCGGCATCTCGTTTCCCGTTTTCTGGGTCGGCATCACAGCAATCCTGCTTCTTTCACATGCGCTTGGCCTTTTTCCGGCACTTGGCGCAACGAGCGAGCCTGGCTTCTGGAAAGGCCTGCACCATCTGGCTCTGCCCGCCCTCGTGCTCGGGCTGTCGGTGGCCGCCTACATCGCACGACTCACCCGCTCGGCGATGCTGGAGGTCCTCGGGCAGGATCACATCCGCGTGGCGCGCGCCATGGGCGTCCCGGAGTGGCGCATCGTCTGGAAGCTCGCGCTGCGCAACGCCCTGGTCCCAGTGCTCGCGGTGATCGGCGTCACCTTTGCATGGTCACTGGGCAACGCCATCCTGGTCGAGGCTGTGTTCAGCCGCCCAGGGCTCGGTTCGACCATTCTCAAGGCGGTCCTGGCGCGCGACTATCAGTTGCTGCAGGCTGGCGTTCTGGTGCTGGCGGCTGCGGTGGTGCTGCTCAACACAGTGCTGGACCTGCTCTACGGCGCGATCGACCCGAGGCTCCGCCAGCAATGACCACCGCCATCGAGACCATCGACGCCGTCGCGGAAGCTGCGGCCCGCCGCCGGGCCGCCATCCGGCGATATACGCGGCATCCCGGCTTCATGATCGGCGCTATCGGCATCCTGCTTCTGGTCATGGTCGCAGTCGCGGCACCATGGCTTGCGCCTCATTCCCCGACGCGCACGGACCTGATGAACACGCTGGCACGGCCATCGGCCACCTTCTGGCTGGGCACGGACCAGTTCGGCAGGTGCGTCGCCTCACGTCTGATCCATGGCGCGCAGGTCTCGCTTCAGGTCGGCTTCTTTGTCGTGCTGATCTCGCTGAGCGCCGGCACCATCATCGGCGCCGTTGCCGGCTATGCCGGGGGCTGGCTGGAGCGGGCACTGGTCGCGGTCATCGATATCCTGCTTGCCTTTCCCTCGTTCCTGCTGGCACTGGCACTGGTGGCCGCACGTGGGAACACACTCGACTCCATCATTCTGGCCGTGGCCATCGCCTACACCCCACGCGTCGCTGCGGTGATGCGTTCCGTGGTTCTGACGATCCGGCCACGCCCATTCATCGAGGCCTCCCGCGCGATCGGCCTGACGCCCTGGACGATCGTCCTGCGTCATGTCATTCCCAACGCCCTGCCACCGGTGATCGTGGTCGCGACCGTGAGTGCCGCGACGGCAATCCTCGCGGAGGCAGGCCTGTCATTCCTCGGCCTTGGCGTACAGCCACCCACACCAACCTGGGGCAATGTGATCGCGGAAGGACAGACAGCGATCACAACCAATCCGCTGATCTCCCTCTCCGCAGGGTTGTGCATTGCCTACACCGTCGTGGTTCTCAACCTGCTGGGCGACGGGCTGCGCGACACGCTCGATCCACAGATGCGGCGCAACACGGGCAAGCTGCTATGAGCGCCGCCTTCGAGCTTCGCGGCCTGACAGCCGCCGTGCCAGGCGAGAAGAGAGCAATTCGCCTCGTCGAGGATGTGTCGCTGTCCGTCCATGCAGGGGAGACCCTGGCCGTGGTCGGTGAAAGCGGATCCGGCAAGACCGTCACTTTCACATCGTCGCTCGGTCTCCTGCCGAAGCCTGGCCGCGTGATCGCCGGAGAGGCGCTGCTGGAAGGCGTGGATCTCCTGAAGCTGCGTCCCGAGGAACTGCGGCGCACGCGCGGCGCGCGCATTGGCATGGTGTTCCAGGACCCGCTGACCGGGCTCAATCCCGTCTTCCGCGTGAGCGAGCAGATCACCGAAGTCCTGCGGGCGCATCTTCCGATCTCCCGCTCCGCCGCCCGCGACAGGGCTGTCGAGCTTCTGACGCGCGTGCAGATACCCGAAGCAGCACGCCGGGTCGATGACTACCCGCACCAGTTTTCCGGCGGCATGCGCCAGCGTGTCCTGACAGCAATGGCGATCGCGCTTGGCCCGCGCGTCCTGATCGCCGACGAGCCGACCACGGCACTGGACGTCACGGTGCAGGCACAGATGCTGGATCTGCTTGGTGACCTGCGCGATGCCGATGGCATGGCCATGGTGCTGATCACGCACGATCTTGGCGTCGTGGCACGGCAGGCTGATCGCGTCGCGGTGATGTACGCCGGGCGTATCGTTGAGACGGGCACGGTGGCCGAGGTCTTTGCCGCGCCGCGGCACCCTTACACGATCTCGCTTTTTCGCAGCATACCGGATATCGAGGCACCAACCGGCACAAGGCTGACGCCGATCGCAGGCAGCCCGCCGGATCCGGCGCGGCGTCCCGAAGGCTGCGCCTTCGCGCCACGATGCTTTGCGGTTTCGGACGCTGCCGGATGCCGAAGCGTCCGCCCTCTTCTCGCCGGCGTCGGGCATGCCGCAAGCTGCCATCGCCAGAGCATGCTGGAGACGACAGCATGAGCACGCTGCTCGAAGTCGCCGATCTGCAAAGAAGCTTCGGAGGCGGCCGCACGCTGTTCGGCAGGCCGCGGCCGGCAGTGCGGGCTGTGGACGGCATTTCCTTCACCCTGGCTCGCGGAGAGACGCTGGGCCTGGTGGGCGAAACCGGCAGTGGCAAGAGCACGCTAGGCCGCCTCGTGCTGCGCCTCATCGAACCGAGCGGCGGACAGGTCCGGTTCGAGGACAAGGACGTCATCGGAGCTTCCCCAGCTGCGCTGCGGGCCATGCGTCCGCGCATGCAGATGGTGTTCCAGGATCCCTACGGGTCTCTTGACCCGCGCATGACGGCCAGTGACATCATCGGAGAGCCGATGACGGCGCACGGCATTGGCAGGGCTGAGAGCGCGCGCCGGGCAGATGCGCTGCTTGAGCAGGTCGGGCTCTCGCGAGCGATGGCGGCGCGCTACCCGCATGAGTTTTCCGGCGGACAACGCCAGCGGATCGGCATCGCGCGGGCCATCGCGCTTGATCCATCCCTGGTCGTCCTGGACGAACCCGTGAGCGCGCTCGATGTCTCCGTCCAGGCCCAGATCCTGAACTTGCTGGCGGATATCCAGGCCCGGTCAGGCGTGGCCTTCCTGTTCATCGCGCATGATCTGGGCGTGGTCCGCCACGTCAGCGACAATGTCGCGGTGATGTATCTCGGGCGCATTGTCGAAATCGCACCGCGCGACATGCTGTATGGCGCGCCGCGGCACCCCTACACGGTTTCACTGCTTTCCGCCGTGCCCCGACCCGACCCCGCAAAGGAGCGCGGCAAGGCCCGCATCCGCCCGATCGGCGAGATTGGCAGCGCTGCAGCGCTGCCGTCGGGTTGCCGCTTCCATCCTCGTTGTCCGCGCGCACGCCTCGTCGCGGAGCGTGGCGGGGACACGGTCCAGGCGGCGGGAGCAAGGCTGCCCTCGATCTGCGTGCGGCAAGACCCGATGCTTGCGCCTCCCGAAGGCGGGGCGGATGCTGCGCGCAGCACCGTCTCAGCTTCCGGTTCCCGCGCCACAGTGCATCTCGCCGCCTGCCACTTTCCTCACGATGACTGACACAAAGAGCAAGAAAGGATCGCCCATGACCATCTCGCGCGAACAGAACTATATCGGGGTCTTCGACGGCAAGGTGGGCTTCGGCTCGCGCCCGGCGTTGATCGTCATCGACTTTACGCTGGCCTACACGACGCCGGGAGCGGCCCTGTTCGCAGAGGGCGTGGTGCGCGCCGTTCAGGATACCATACCGCTGCTCGCAGCGGCACGCGCGGCAGGCGTGCCGGTGATCCACACCCGGGTCGAGTATCACCCGTCGGGTGCGGATGGTGGCTGGTTCGTGCGCAAGGTGCCGACACTGAGGAAGATGGTGGCAGGCGAGAAGCTTGCCCAGATCGATCCGCACGTTGCGCCGCTGCCGGAAGAGGTCGTCCTCGTGAAGCAATATCCCAGCCCGTTCTTCGGGACGCCGCTGGCACCAATGCTCGCGGCCCTCAAGGTGGACACGTTGATCCTCGCAGGATGCTCCACAAGCGGCTGTGTACGTGCGGGCGCGCTCGACGGCGTACAGCATGGCTACCGCGTGATCGTGCCGCGTGAATGCGTCGGTGATCGGCATGACGGGCCGCACGATGCCAATCTGTTCGACATCAACGCAAAATACGGCGACGTGGTGAGCCGCGATGAGGTGATCACATACCTCGCTCGCCTTCCTGCCAACGCCGCTTGAGGGAGGCCGTGACCATGGAAACCGCCGTGACTGCACCTGATGCGATCCGCGTCTACTGGATGACGGGCTGCTCATCCTGCCTGCGCACCAAGGAGTTCCTGCAAAAGAACGGGGTGCCGTTCCTGTCGCGAAACGTTCTGGAGGACGAGACGGCGTTTCAGGAACTCGAGCGCTTCGGCCTGAAGCAGGTCCCCATCGTGACGCGCGGCGACGCCTGGGCCAACGGCCAGGTTCTCCGCGATGTCGCCCAGCTTTGCGGGATCGCCTATGGCGATGTGCGGATGCTGCCGGTGGCGGAGATGCGGGCGCGCCTCGACGTCGTGCTGGCCGGGGCTGCGCGCTTTCTCGCCCAGATGCCGGACGAGGCGCTGGCACAGATGCTCCCCAACCGCCCGCGCACCTTTGCACAACTCGGCTGGCACATCGCCAACATCGCCGATGCCTTCCTTGAACACGAGGATGGCGTGCCGCTGACGTTCGACAGCTACATGCGCGTTCCGACCCCCGAGCAAAGCGGGCGCGAGCAACTCGTCGCGTATAACGAGACGATGCGCCGGCGGATGTCGGAGTGGTTCGATGGGCCGGGGCAGACCTGTGACTGGTCAAGGCGTGCCGATGTCTATTATGGCGAGCAGACCATGCACGAGTTCCTGGAGCGAACGGTCTGGCACGCCGGCCAGCATGTTCGGCAGGTGATGTGGGTGCTCGAAGGAATTGGCGTAGCGCCGGACCGTCCGCTGGGCCCGAAGGTTTTTGAAGGTCTTCCCATGCCGGAAAAAGTCTGGGACGAGGCTGATCCTTCGACGGTTCGGCGCGCCTCCTGAGGAGCTGACAGCTCTTCACACTCAATGGCCGCTGGATTTGGAGGGCGCGCCCATTTGGAGTGCGCCCCTCGGAGTTGACAGCGTGACGGCTGGGAATTGACCCGGGCACCGGCTTTCCGCAAGATGGAGCCATGGCCGCGCGGACAGCTGCGCGACCCCATCCGTCGGCAAGCCGACCACCGCCCGCGATGGCAGCGAGGCCGTCAATGCACCAGCATTCCAACCGGTCCACTCAGTGGGGGCTGATCACCCGCAATGGGCTATCCGTGCACCAACGCCACGGGCTGACCCCTCACAGCAGCAGTATGCCGGTTCGCATCCTCCCCAATTGAGAGTAGCCTCCAACTCGTTCCGGACGGTTCACCGACCTCACCGAAGCCGCAAACCCGTTTCCTCCCGCCAGGGCACACTGCGATGGTCCACATGTCCGCTCCCGTCACTGTCATCCGAAATTGTGCTTGGGCGATTGTCCGCGCCGATGGCGAGGCCACCCATAGCTACCGGCAGGACATTGATGTCGCATTCTCGGAGGAAGGTTTCCTGCATGTCGGGCCGGCCTATGGGGGCCAAGCCGAGACCGAGATCGACGGTCGTCAGGTCATGGCAATGCCCGGGCTCGTCAACATACATTGTCACTCCGGCGACGAACCCATCGCCAAAGGCCTTTTCGAGGATGTTGGCACCGCCGCGCTCTGGGGCAATGCGCTGTACGAGTATTCGGCGCTGGTCGACTCTGATGCCGATGCCAAAGCCGCCTGCCAGATTGTGATGCTGGCCGATCTGATGCGCTCCGGTGTCACAACGCATCTCGACATCGCGGGCGTCCATCCCCATTGGCTGCCGCTGGCGGCGCAAAGCGGCATGCGCGCCTGGCTCGCGCCCGGCTTCCGCGAGGCAGCATGGCGTATGGAGGGGAGCCACCGGCTTGATTTCACGTGGGACAAGGTGCGGGGGCGTGAGCGCTACCAGCAGGCCTTGGCTTTCGTCGACGAGGCACGGGCGCATCCCTCGGGCAGGATCGACGGCGTCATCGCGCCCTCGCAGATTGAGACCTGTTCGGAAGAGTTGCTGCGCGAGGCGGCAGCCGAGGCCCGGTCCCGCGGCTATCGCATCACCATCCACGGTGCTCAGACCATGGCCGAACACGAAGAGCTCTTGCGCCGGTCGGGAGAGACTGCGCCGCAGATGATGGAGCGGCTCGGGTTGCTTGGGCCCGACCTCATCATCGGTCATTGCATTTTTCTCGATCATCACAGCTGGACGCGGCAGCGGACGCGGGACGATCTGGGACGGCTCGCGCGCTCCGGCGCCACCGTGGCGCATTGCCCCGTGACTTTTGCCCGCTCTGGCATGACGTTGCAGACGCTGGGAGGGTATCGCCGTGCCGGCGTCAATGTCGGTCTTGGCACCGACAGCTATCCGTTCAACATGCTTGAGGAGATGCGCGAGGCGCTCATCTGCTCGCGGGTCACCGCCGGATCGGTTTTCGACATCGATACAGGAACACTCTTCGACATTGCGACCACGGGCGGCGCGAGGGCGCTGGGCCGCGATGATATCGGCCGCATCACTGTTGGCGCGAAGGCCGATCTCGTGCTTGTGGATTTGTCCGTCCCGACCATGCAACCTGTGTATGACCCGCTGCGCAACCTCATCCATTGCGCGGCCGATCGTGCTGTGCGCGATGTCTTTGTGGATGGCCGTGCCATCGTGCGCGATGGCAAGGTCATGACACTCGATGTCGAGGGAGCAATCCGGCAATTGCAGGATGCGCAGAAACGAGCCTGCCGGGCGGCAGAGCAGGCTGACCCGCAGCGCCGTTCGCTGAAGAGACTCGCGCCCCTGTCACTGCCGCTATGCAGCCCTTGATCTTCCTGCCTGATCAGGCTGACTTTCCTCGAGGAGGGGTCGATGGCCGACTACGTTGATAGCTACTACGCACGTACCCGCAACCCATCGCCGGCGCGGGGCGCACTCAAAGGCACTGTCAGCGTGGATGCGGCCATCATCGGCGGCGGCCTGGCGGGACTGACCACTGCACTCGAACTGGCCCGTGCTGGACGCAAGGTGGCGATTGTGGAGGCGGAGCGCATTGGCTGGGGTGCATCTGGCCGCAACGGTGGCTTTGTGGGCCCGGGATACGCCACAAGCCTCTCCCACATTGCGATGATGGCGGGCCGCGACGCTGCGCATGATCTCTACCGGCTGTCGATCGAGGGCGTACGCATCGTCGAGGACAATCTCGCGGCTTTCGGTCGGTCAGACGATGTCGTGACCTATGGAAAGCTGAGCGTGCTGCGCCACGCCGACGCCTCCGGCCTCAAGGCACGCCAGGATCAGATGGCGCGGGATTTCGACTACAAGCTGGAGTTCCGTGACAAAGATGAAGTCCGCGCCGTGCTGCGCTCCGCGAAGTATTACGACGCGTTGTTCGATCCCAAGGCGTTCCATTTCCATCCACTCAACTATGCGCAGGGTCTCGCCTCGGGCATCGAGGCGTCTGGCGGGCAGGTTTTCGAAGCTTCGCCCGTCGTCGACGCCACACTTGATGGCGCAACCAAGGTGCTGCGCACGTCCTATGGAGAGGTGCAGGCCCGCGACGTCGTCTTTGCGACAGGCGGCTACACGGGCCAGGTATCACCGAAACTTCAGCGCGCCATGTTGCCGATTGCGACTTATGTGCTGCTGACCGAGGTGGCGCCCGAGCGCATTGGGGCCGTCATCGGCGTGCCTTGGGCGATCAGCGACAGCCGGCGCGCAGGTGACTACTACCGCCTTGTCGATGAAGGCCGCAGGCTGCTCTGGGGCGGTCGCATTACCACCCGCACGAGCGAGCCTGCACGTCTTGCAGACATGTTGCGCGCGACGATGGTCTCGACCTATCCATCACTCGCTGGCATCAGGATTGATGTCGCCTGGTCGGGGCTCATGTCCTATGCGCGCCATCTCATGCCGATGATTGGCCAGATGCAGCCGAATGTCTGGCATTGCTATGGTTTCGGCGGACATGGCCTCAACACCACCGCGATTGGCGGCAGGGTGGTCGCCGAGGGCATTCTGGGCGCAAGCGACCGCTACCGGCAATATGCGCCATTCGGACTGAACTGGGCAGGCGGTCCCTTCGGCAGGCTCACCGCCCAGATGACCTACTGGACCTATCAGGCCATGGATTTTGCCAAGGAGTTCCGCGCGTCGAGAGCCGGGTAAGTCGCTGCCTAATGGTGCCCCGTGCGCAGACGACGCTCAAGATATCGACTGTAGGCCCCCATTCCATAGGAAAAGACGAGATACACCGTCGCGGCGAAGACATAGCCCTCCAGCACGGCTGCGCCGATCCATTCCGGGTCCAGCATCGCGGTCCGTATCGTCGAGAGAAAATCCAGCAGGCCGATGATCGTGACCAGCGTGGTATCCTGGAAGAATCCGATCGAGATGTTGACCAGCGGCGGGATCACGATCTTCAGCGCCTGAGGCAGCACGATCAGTCGCATCGATTGCCAGTAATGCAGCCCCAGTGCACCAGCGGCCTCGTGCTGGCCGCGCGGGATTGCCTGCAATCCACCACGCACGGCTTCGGCGATATAGGCCCCTGCAAAGATGATGATCGCGATCTGGGCGCGCAGCAGTTTGTCCACGGTCACGCCGGTCGGCATGAACAGCGGCAGCATCACCGAGGCCATGAACAGGATCGAGATCAACGGCACGCCGCGAATGACCTCGATGAAGACCACAGCGATGATGCGGATCGCGGGCAGTTTCGAGGCGCGCGCCAGCGCCAGCACAACGCCAAGCGGAAAGCCCAGCGCAAGGCCAACAGCCGTGAGGATGAAGGACAGCGGCAGGCCACTCCACATTGTTGTCGGCACGGCCCTGAGGCCGAACACTCCGCCTGCGATCAGGATCATGCTGGCGGTGATCACCATTGCCCAGAGTGCAAGGAGCCATCGCCCCCAGAAGCGCGGCATCATCGAAACGCCTATGGCTGCGAAGAACAGCGCCATCGACAGGCCAGGGCGCCAGTGCTCGTCATAGGGATAGACGCCGAAGATCATGAACCGCGCCTTTGTGACGAGGAAAGGCAGGCAGGCACCGCTGCTGGCCCGGCACACCGCAGCACCACCTTCCGTAACCGCACGGGTTACAAGCCAGCCCCAGACAGCCTTGACGATGATCCAGAACAGCCACAGGCATATCAATGAGATCACCGCGTTGAGCGGCGTTCCAAACAACGGCTTCACGACGCGCTGCAGATAGCTCGGCTGCGGTGGCGGCATCGCTGCTACTGGTTCGGTTTGCGCCATCGCTCAACGCTCCTTGAGCGCCACGCGGGCGTTGTACCAGTTCATGAGCATCGAAATCATGATCGACAAGCCGAGATAGACCATCATCATGATGGCAATGCCTTCGATTGCCTGACCCGTCTGGTTCATCGTCGTGTTTGTGACGAGCACCAGATCAGGGTAGCCGATCGCCGTTGCAAGTGACGAGTTCTTGAACAGGCTGAGATAGGAACTCGTGAGCGGTGGAATGATGACCCGAAGCGCCTGCGGCAAGACCACGAGCTTCAAGGACATGCCGCGGTTGAACCCCAGCGACTTGGCGGCGTCCCATTGCCCTTTCTGAACCGAAAGAATGCCGGAGCGCACCGTCTCCGCGATGCCTGCCGATGCAGAGAGCGTCAAACCCAACAGGAGTGCCGTAAACTCTGGCTTGAGATGCGCTCCTCCGGTGAGGCGGAACCGACCTTTCTCGGGGTACTCGATGACGATCTCGGGCTGAAAAAACAGCACCGCGATCAGGACCGGTGCAAACAGCGACATCAGCACCCAGGGCCAGACGCGTCTGGCCTGCCCGGTCACGACCCGCTGCGCGATCATCCGCCTGCGCACGAGCATGGCCAGCACAACGCCGGCTGCAAAGGCCACAAGCACGTTCGTGTGGGCTGGTGACCACATCATGGCCGGAATCGTCAGACCGCTGTTTGAAACGAAGACATGCGGCACCAACTCGATTGCCTCGCGCACCGGCGGCAACATCGTGATGATCAGTCCGTACCAAAGGAACAGGTACAGAAGCAGCGGCACGTTGCGCAGCACCTCCACATAGAAGAAGGCGAGTGACCTGAGCATCGGATTGCTCGACAGCCGCGCAATGCCGATGACAACACCAATCAATGTGGCGAAGGTGACGGCAAGCGACGAGACCCAGATCGTGTTGAGAACACCGGTCAGAAGCGCGCGGGCGAAAGTGTCGGTCGGCTTGTAGTCGATGAAACTCTGGCTGATGACGAAGCCGGCTTCGCGGCCCAGGAAGGCAAAGCCAGTGACGATGTTCTGCTCTGCAAGCTTCTGCGACACGTTCGAGGCCAGATACCAGCCGGTCGCGACAACGCCCGCCACCGCCAAAACCTGATAAAACACGGCACGGACACGCAGGTCGTAGAACAGTCGCATCATTCCGGCATGCCCGTCTGAACTCTTGACCTGAGGAGGGATGAGCCCGGCAGATGATGATCAATCACCTGCCGGGCTCTTGGATTTATGCCGGAAGGGATCCGGGCGGGAACCTCACCTGAACGGCGGCGAATAGAGCAGACCGCCTTCCGTCCACAACTTGTTCGGACCGCGGGAAAGACCGATGCGGGTGTCTGGTCCCAGGTTGCGGTTGAACACCTCTTCATAGTTGCCAACGCCCTTGATGACGTTGAATGCCCATCGCGGCTCAAGACCAAGCATTTTGCCGAGATCGCCGGTGACGCCAAGCATGCGCTGCACTTCGGGATTCTTGCTGGTCAGGAAGGTTTCGACATTGGCCTGGGTGATCTTGAGTTCTTCCGCGGCAACCATTGCGTAGACCGACCAGCTGACAATATCGCGCCAGTTGGCATCGTTCTGTCTGACGACCGGTGCCAGCGGCTCCTTCGAGATTGTCTCCGGCAGGATGACATGGGCCTTGGGATCGGGCGCAACAGAGCGGACCGACGCGAGGTCAGAGCGATCTGTCGTGATGGCATCGCAGCGGCCGGTGAAATAGGCGTTGCGCCACTCATCCGAGTTCTCGATCACCACCGACTCGTACTTGATGTTGCGGGGTCGGAAGAAGTCTTCCAGATTCTGCTGTGTTGTCGTACCTGGCAGGACGCAGACGACGGCGCTGGCAAGCTCGCTGGCACTCTTAACGTTGAGCTTTGCGGGCACCATGATGCCCTGACCGTCGTAAAACACCACAGGTCCGAAATCGAGGCCAAGCGAATTGTCTCGCGAGAATGTCCAGGTGGTCTGACGCGACAGAACATCGATTTCGCCGGACTGAAGCGCCTGGAAGCGCACATTGGTGCTGAGCGGAACCGACTCGACCTTTTCCGGATCGCCGAACACAGCCGCGGAAATGGCACGGCAGACATCGGAATCGAAACCACGACGCACGCCCTTGTCATCAGCAAACGAGAACCCGGCCGACACGGGTGAGACGCCACACAGTACCTTCCCACGCTTCTTCACAGCATCAAGCGTGGCCTGGGCATGGGCCGGCGCCGACATGGCCAACCCAAGACCAAGAGCCATGCCGAAGCCAGCCGCGATCCTTAGTGCACTGAACTTACTCATGAATATTCTCCCCAGAGGGAGCGGAAACACCGCTCCGTGGCGCAACGGTATATCACTCCGCTGGACTGGACAATTCGTATTGCCGGACGGTGTCAGATTAACGGTCCGGCGTCGTCTGGACTTGCTAACGCCGCGCCCGGCCGCCAGCCTGCTCAATCAGCCGTGCAACGTCCGTGGGCCGTTTGGCGCGGGCATGCGCGAGCGGCATCACTCCGTTTTTGTCCGCCATGTTGGGATCGGGGGCCACCGGCAGCATAAGCCGTGTCGTCGAGCGCCACGCCCGGCCCATCGCCAGAACTGCCGCCTGATCCCGTCCGGCAATAGGGGCGCACTCCAGATCCAGGGTCAACTTTGCGTGCCGATTGACACGCCCGGCTGGGAATCCTCCCCGCAAGGACCGAAAGCAGGCGCAACCGGAGGTGAGCCACTGAAACCCCTCCCCCGCTTCATCGTCAACCTTGCCATCGGTCAGCCCAGCCCAGGGCCCCTGCGTGCGAGACCTTGCGTGCCGGTGCTCTGCGCGAAATGGTCGAGATACGTCGACAGAGGGCCTTGTTTCACCAGCCATTGCCGCCGTGCAAACGTTGCTGCTTCGTCCACACCACCGTTCGCGATAACGACGCCATAGACGTCAGCCGCGTAGCTTGCCGTAATCAACTCGTTGACAACATCGAGAAGGACCTTGCCGGGCTCCCGCTCAAGCGGGTCGCCATAGCCGCCGGCACCCGCCTGTATATGCAGGAAGATGTCGTCGCGCTTCATCGGCACACTGGCAAATGGACAGACTGGCAGAACCGTCTGCCCCGGGCCCGGATTGATGAAGTTCCACGATGGTGTACCCGGCAGGCCGCCGAACAGACCATACGGCAGCACGGCACGCCGGTCAGAGCGCATGACCAGTTCCGCCTCTTCTTCGAGCAGACGATACCCACGCATGAGCGCGGCGCCCCCGCGGTGCCGGCCAGGCCCCCCGGAATTCTCGACGAAGGCGTAACAGGTGATCTCGACCGGCAGGCGTGATTCCACCAGTTCGATCGGCGCGTTGCCAAGGTTGGCAGCAGGGTTGGAGATGCCCTCCTGGCCATCGCGTGCGGCGCTGCCGCCCCAGCACCCCATCAGGCCACCGGATATGAGGAAGGGACGGTTGTCGCGCGTGCGGCCTGCGATGTGCGGTGCAGACGAGCCACCTTCGCTCGCAGCGGGGATTCGATCCGGCAGGATCTGCGAAAATGCGCCAAGCATGGCCTCGTACATGCGGAAGCATATGACGCCGCGTGCGCCGCAGGCCGCCGGTTCGTTTGGGTTGACGATAGACCCTTTTGGCGCCTTGACCGTGATGGCCCGCATGTAACCTTCACAGTTCGGGATCGCGACGCCAATGGCGCAGCGCACCGCGAGATAGGCCATGGCATGCGTCGTCGGCATCGGGCCGTTGATCGCAGCCTTGACCTGCGGGGATGTCCCCTCCCAGTCGACGATGATCTGGTCGCCGGCAACGGTGAGAGCGCACTTGAAGCGGATAGGTGTCGGGTTTTCCCCCAATCCGTCCAGGAAGTCCTCGAACTCGTATGTGCCATCCGGCAGGGCGCTGATCTCGGCGCGGATGAGCCGCTCGGCGTAGTCGTGCAGTTCGCCGGTGTAGAGCCGGAAATCCTCGACGCCATAGCGCTCGATGAGCTGCCGCAAGCCTTTCTCGCCATTGCCGCAAGCGGCGACTTGCGCGCGGACGTCCCCAAGAACCTCGACTGGCTGGCGGGAATTCTTCGCGATGATCTGGAAGATCACCTCGTTGGGCACACCGGCGTCATGCAACTTCAGGATGGGGATCCGCAGCCCCTCCTGATAGATTTCTGTCGCGAAGACCGCCATGCCGCCAGGCGCAAGTCCGCCGACGTCACATTGGTGGGCCAGCGTGGCGATGTAGCCTTCGACATTGCCGCCATCGAAGACCGGCTTGACGATGTAGAAGTCCGGCAAGTGCATGCCGCCGGCGCCATACGGGTCGTTGAAGATGAAGATGTCCCCGTCGGCCATGCGACTGCTGAACTGCGAGACGAGCGCACGCATCGCGTCCGGGAACGAACCGAGATGCACCGGTGTTGTCAGGCCCTGCGCGATGGTTCGGCCCTCGCGGTCGCAGACAGCCGTGGAGTAGTCCATCGCGTCGCGCACAATGTTGGAATAGGCCGAGCGCATGATGACAAGCGCCAGTTCGTCGGCGATCGAGCCGAGCGCGTTCTGGATAACGTCCAGCGTGATTGGGTCGAAACGTCTGCTCATGCCCGCGGCTCCAGCGTGATGACGATGTTGTTCCAGCAATCCGTGCGCGCGGAGGCTCCGGGTGGCACAAGGCACGTGGAATCGTATTCCTCGATCAGCAGCGGTCCCGCGCGCTCGGCTGCGCGCAGGTCGGCCCGGCGCACCACCGGCACAACATGCAGGCCGCGTGCTTTGCCGAAGTAGACCTCCCGCGTTACCGGCTGCGCCTCTGCATCGATCGTATCCGGTGCACTGCCCGACTCTTCTGAAGGCTGGGGCGTGCGCACGCTGGCAACGATACGGATGCTGACAAGCCCGACTGGTTCGGTCCTGGACATGTGCGAATAGGTCTTGTGATGTTCGTCATGGAAGGCGGAATCGATCTCCGCCATGACGGGAATGCCGGTGCCGGGGACAGAAACCGTCAGCTCGTAGGCCTGCCCGGCATAGCGCAGGTCGGCAAAGCGGCGCACTTCGATGTCCTCCGGCGCGAAGCCTTCGGCTGTCAGGGTGGTGACGGCATTGCGTGAGAGATCCGCATATGCCGACTGCAACTCCAACGGGTCGCACTCCCTCGTGAGGGCGGGATAGGAGCGCACGAGTTCCTGCTCGTGATCGGCCATCAGGAGGCCACAGGCGCTCAGCACGCCGGAATGCGGCGGAACGAGCACGCGTGCCATCGAGAGTTCGTGCGCAATCATGGCGCCAACGAGAGGGCCATTGCCGCCGAAGGCGATCAGCGTGTAGCCGCGTGGATCGCGGCCGCGATAGGTCGAGACCGATTTGACCGCGCGGACCATGTTCGCGACGGCGACAGTGACGGCACCATAGGCGCCGTCGTGCAGATCGATGCCAACCGGGTCGGCGACCTGCTCGCGAATTGCCTGCCGCGCAATCTCTCCGTGGAGACCAAGTGCGCCGCCAACCAGATACTTGCTGTTGACGTAGCCCAGCGTCAGGAAGGCGTCGGTCAGGGTCGCCACCCTGCCACCCTTACCATAGCAGACCGGGCCAGGTTCGGAGCCTGCGCTTTCCGGGCCGACCTTGAGAGCACCTCCCTTGTCGAACCAGATCATGCTGCCACCGCCCGCGCCGATCTCTGAGACGTCGATGAAAGGCAGCTTGATCGCGTAGCCCGCGCCGCGCACGAGCTTGCTTGACAGGTTAATGCCGGCACCAACTTCGAATTCGCTGGTCTTTGCCGGTTCGGCATCCTCAATGATCGCAGTCTTGGCGGTCGTGCCGCCCATGTCGAGCGTGATGATGTTGGGCAGGTCGAGACGCTTGGCAATGCGTGCAGCCGCGATGACACCAGCAGCCGGCCCAGACTCGACCAGGTAGGCCGGCTTGTTCATGGCGGCCTTCAGACTCATCTGGCCGCCGCCAGATGTCATCACGTGCAGCGCACGGCCCGTCCCGAGTTCGATCAGTCTCTCCTCAAGGCGCTTGAGGTAGGCCTTCATGACCGGGCCGAGATAGGCGTTGATGACGGTGGTGCTGGTCCGCTCATACTCGCGCATCTCGGGAAGAATTTCATGCGAGCATGTCACGAACACTTTGTCGCCGAGCACTTCTTCGACGATGGCGCGCACGCGCTTTTCGTGCGCGGGATTGGCGTAAGAATGCAGCAGACAGATGGCTACCGCCTCAGCACCAGAGGCCGCGATGCGAGCAGCTGCCGTGCGCACGCTGTTCTCGTCGAGCGGCCGCCAAACCTGGCCCAAGGGGCCGAGTCGCTCGGATACCTCGAAGCGCAGTTGGCGCGGCACAAGTGGAGCCGGCTTGACATAAGCAAGATTGTAAAGCTCCGGCACGCGCACGCGCCGGAATTCCAGGATATCGCGAAAGCCGGCCGTGGTGATGAGCGCCGTCCGCGCGCCCTTTGCCTCAAGCACGGCGTTGGTGGCGGTCGTTGTGGCGTGTACGACGACATCGACCTCTTCTGCGCGAATGCCATTTGCAGCAAGGAGTTCAGCTACGCCTTGCGCGCTGCCATGGCTGAGATCGCCGGGGGTTGAGGCCACCTTTCGCACGAGGATCCGCCCGTCCGCGCCGGTGGCAACGACGTCGGTAAATGTTCCTCCCACATCGATGCCGACGCGGTAAGACCTTTGGAATTGCTTGTCCATGATCAACGCCCGAACGGCCCGGCACCAGAACGGCACGAGCAATCGGATGACGTTTTGCGCCAGGACAGGGAGCCGGTCTAATCCTGAATTTGGATTCCGCCGATCAAATTCTTTGATCCGCTGCAAAGCGTTCAAGACTGGCCCGCGCAACCTTTATCGTCGTGTCCGTGATCTGCTGCGTGAGCCAGACATCGGTGTCGCGCGAGGCGTTGACGTAGAAATCGAGGGGGGGCAGCCTGATGCCGGCATCGAGGATGGTCATGCGCCCATCAAGCAGTTCCTGCTGCAGGACCGCCGGCGGCAGAACACAGGTGCCAATGCCATCAAGCCCCATGCGAACAATGCCGGCAATCGCTGAACTCGCGAACATGCGGGCAGTTGCGAAGCCATTCCGGTCGAGAAACTCCCGGATGGTGCCATAGGGCGCGGTACCGCGCCGGAAGGTGATGACCGGATAGGCGGTGAGCGACGCCAGATCTGCGCCGTTCCGTTCGATCGGCAGCGATGTGCTCGCCATCCACGCCAACGGGAAGGCACAGAGAAATTCCGAACGAATCTTCGGGTCGTTGCAGGGGCCGTTGGTGATCGCGATATCGAGCCGGCCAGTCGAAATACCTTCGCGCAGATTGGTGGTCGAATCGACCTCGACATCGAGCGTCAGCGTTGGGTGGTTGCGCGAAAGTGTGTCGACGAGGATCGCAAGCCAAGTATGGACGATGGTTTCCGGAACGCCGATCTTGAGTGCGACCTTGTAGGACGTGTTCCCCCCGACCGCGCGCACCATGTCGTCTTTCAAGGCGAGGATGCGCTCGGCGTAGCGCAGCAATTCCTGCCCCGATGGAGTAAGCACGCCGCGGCGCGGGCGCGTTTCGAACAATTGCAGGCGCAAGTCCTCTTCGAGCAGGGCGATCCGTGCCGAGATCGCCGGCTGGGTCATATTGAGCTTTTCGGCGGCAAGGCGAAAGCCGCCTAGCCGCGCCACCCAGACGAAGGTCTCGAGGTTTCGCAGATCGATCATGCGCAACATCCTGTCGAGCATCTCGATACCTGTAAAGCAGCCGATAAATAAATCTGATGATGGCTATACAAACAGGGGATTGGACAGCCCCCGTCAGCCACATGCACATTGGGTGGGTAACGCGGGTTTCTGCGGACTTTAAGCCGGCCACGCGATCGCGGTTCTATCCGGACAGCAGCGACAAAACACGGCGGAATCCCTGGAGCCTATCCCTGCGCCAGTGCCTGAGGGCACTTGCAATCATCCTGTGGAGGGACTGAAATGAACCTGCGAGTTTTTCTTTCCGCCGGCCTGCGCGTTGCTGTGGGCCTCAGCCTTCTCCCGCTCGCAATGGCGAGCGCGGAAGCCCAGGTCCAGAGCAAGTACGACCGGGTGCTGCAGAACAAGAAGATCATTGCCGGCGCACAGGAGGGCACGCCTCCGTTCGGCTATGTCGATGAGAAGGGCGACCTCGCTGGCTGGGCGGTCGATCTCAGCAAGGCACTGCACGTCCTGATCGAGAAGAAGATGGAAACCAAGCTGGAATTGGAGTTCCGAAAGGTCACGCCGCAGACCCGCATCCCGCTCATCGTCAACGGTTCGCTCGACTGGGTGCTCGGCTCGACCGGGAAGACGGTCGAGCGCGAGCAGGTCGTCGATTTTTCGCTCATCAACAATGCGGTCTGCGTGAAGACGCTGCACCGCAAGTCCATGCCGGTCAACGCCGTCTCCGACCTCGCCGGCAAGCGCCTTGGCGTCACCAATGGCAGCGTCGAGCAGAAGCTGCTCACCGAGATGGGCCAGACCGGCAAGATCAGCCCTCCCGCGCAAATCGTGGTCTTCCCCACGCATGCGGTCGGCTTCCTCGCGCTGGAGCAGGGTCGCACCGATGCGCATGTCACGCTTGATGTTGCGCTGAAGTCACTGGCGATGCGCGCACAAAACCCCGGCGAATGGGCGGTTTCCGGTCCCGACCTGATGTGCACTCCCAACGGGCTCATCCTGCCGCAGAACGATTCCAAGTGGAAGCGCACCGTCGATCACGCGCTGTGCTATTTCATCCACACAGGGGGCTACATGAAGCTCTGGGATGAATGGTTCGGCGAGAGCAACCCGAAGGCCGGCTTCGCACTGCCGATCTCCGAACAGACCAAGACGGTGCTCTATGGCCAGTGCCCGTTTGGCATCGAGGACTGGCTGAAAGCCAAGTGATGCGCGCGTCGGCCACTCCCGGAGTTCTGACGATGTCCAATCGAACTTTCGCGCGGCGCCTAGACCGGCTACGGTTCTCGTCCTCCTTGGCATCGATGCAACGCATCAGGGAGTTGCGGGCGAGTGGCGTCAGCGTGATCGACTTTGGTTCGAAGCTCGACACGCCCGCCCACATCAAGGAAGCGGCGATCCGCTACCTCGACCAGCCGCAAGCCTCGTTCTATGCGGACCCGCGCGGCATTCCGGAGTTCCGTGCCGCGATCACGCGCAAGCAAGCGCGCGTCAACGGGATGAGTATCGACCCCGATACCGAGATCACTGTCAGCCCAGGCGGCAAGGCCGGACTGGTGGCGACGCTGCTCGCCCTTGTCGAGGCGGGCGACGAGGTTCTGCTGGAAGATCCGGGCTGGCTCAGCTTCGACCCGATGATCCGGTTGACGGGGGCGACGCCGGTGCCGTTCCCGATCCGGCCCGAGAACGAATTTCAGCTCGACCCGGCAGATCTTTCATCTCGTGTCACGCCGAAGACGCGCGCGATCGTTTTATGCTCGCCGCACAATCCAACCGGTGCCGTGCTCTCTCACGAGACTTTGGCAGCTATCGCCCAGATCGCGATCGAGCACGACCTGTGGGTCGTTATGGACGAGGCGTACGAGCACTTCCTGTTCGACGGAAACCGTCACATCAGCATCGCCACGCTGGAGGGCATGCGCGAGCGCACGATCTCGGTCCAGACCGCGAGCAAAACCTACAACATGTTCGGCTGGCGCGTGGGCTGGATCGTCGCCGCGCCAACGGTGAGCGAGCGTATTCGCATGGTGCTGTCGCACCTGTTCACCTGTGTGACCTCCTTTGTGCAGGCAGGTGCGGCGGCCGCGCTCGATGGGCCATATGGGCAGGGCACGCTCACGATCGAGGAGGTGTCGAAGAACTACGAGGCGCAGCGCAATGTGCTTGTCGAGGGTCTTCGCGCCGTCCCGGGCATCCGCTGTACCATGCCCGGCGGGGCCTACTTCGCGTTCCCCGATATTCGCTCGTTCGGTCTGTCGTCCGATGAGTTCGCGAGCCGGCTGCTGGCAAATGCCAGAGTCAACGGCCTGTCGGGTTCAGTTTTCGGCGCTATGGGTGAAGGGCATATCCGGTTTGTGTTCAATGCGCCGCTGCCCGAGATCGAGGAAGGGGTCGGCCGGATTCAGCATTACCTGAAATCGGTCTGAGCCCTAGGAGCGAACGGGGATGCGCTATGAATTCGATTGGGGACTTCTCTGGCGCGAGCCCTATTTTGGTTGGATCGTCGAAGGCGTCCTGACGACGTTTCATCTGGCTCTTCTGGCTTGGGTTCTGGCGCTGTGCCTTGGCATCGTGATCGGTGTTCTGCGCGTCACGAACTCACGCGTGCTGCGGGCAATCGGCACAACCTATGTCGAGATTTTCCGCAACATTCCGCTGATCGTGCAATTGTTCCTGTGGCTCTACGTGGTGCCGCAGATGCTGCCACGTGAATTCAGCTTTTGGTGGAACCGGCTCGACAACGTGCCTTACTGGACAGCCATGATCGGCATCTCTTTCTACACATCCGCGCGGCTGGCGGAGCAGATCCGCTCAGCCTTGCGCGCTATTCCGCCCGGGCAATTCAAGGCGGGACTTTCGACCGGCCTGACGCAGGTGCAGGTCTACCGCTACGTGATTGTGCCCTATGCACTACGCATCATCATCCCTGCGCTGACCTCGGAATTCCTGACCGTTTTCAAGAACACGGCGCTGGCGCTGACAATCGGCGTCATCGAGATTACAGCCACCACGCGCCGGATCGAGGCATGGTCGTTCCGCGGCATCGAGGCTTACACGGTAGCGTCCCTCACATATATCGCCACCACGATCCTGGTGATCCTGTTCATGTCCTGGCTTGAACGGCGGTATCAGATCCCCGGTCTGATCAAGCGCGGTGAAGCGAGGGCCTGATGGACTGGCAGGTCATCATCGCGAATTTCCCCCTGCTGATGAGCGGGCTTGTCAAGAGCTTGCAGCTCACGGTTGTATCGGCCCTGTTCAGCTTTCCACTGGGCTGCCTCATCGCAATCGGCCGGCTCAGCCACCGGCGATGGCTCAGCGGCGCAAGCACTGCCTTCGTCAACGTGCTACGCAGCAATCCGCTCATCCTGATCCTTTTCTGGTTCTACTTTCTCGTGCCGTTGATCACCGGGCGCAACGTCAATGATCTCACCTCGATCATCGTGGCCTTCATCGTGTTCTTTGCAGCCTACTTTGCGGAGATCGTACGATCTGGGATACAATCCGTTGGCGTGCGCCAGATTCAGGCGGGACTATCGTCCGGCCTGACCTATGCACAGACCATGCGCCATATCGTGTTGCCACAGGCCATCCGCGCGATGCTGCCCGCGCTGATCACGCAATGCATCGTGGTTTTCCAGGGCACCACGGTCGTCTATGTGATCGGCTACAGCGAACTGTTGCACACCGCAGCTTCGATCGCCGAGCGGACTGTGCGCCCTGTCGAGCTCTATGTCACGGTCGCAGCCATCTATTTCATCGTCTGCTATAGCGCGTCGCGGATCGCCCGCCATTTCGAAAAAGGGGCAGCGTGATGAACCAACCGATCATCAGGGTCGAGAATGTCGGACTGCGCTTCGACAGTTTTGTCGCGCTTGACGACGTATCGCTCTCGGTCAACGCCGGCCAGTGCATTGTGATCTGCGGGCCGAGCGGCTCCGGCAAGAGCACGCTTCTGCGCTGCATCAACGGGCTCGAACGCTTCCAGAAGGGCGATGTCTGGGTGGACGGCGTCAGTGTCCGCGGCTGCCAGGACCTGCCGAAGTTGCGCCGCGGCGTGGGCATGGTGTTCCAGCATTTCGAGCTCTATCCGCATATGACGGTGCTGGAGAACATCACGCTGGCGCCGATCAAGGCGAAGGGCCTGTCGCGCAAACAGGCGGAGGACTTGGCCTTTCATTATCTTGATCGTGTCGGCATCGTCGATCAGGCGCAGAAGCATCCCGGCCGGCTGTCAGGCGGGCAGCAGCAACGCGCGGCGATCGCGCGTGCTCTGGCGCTGGAGCCGAAGGCCATGCTCTTTGACGAGCCGACCTCCGCGCTCGATCCAGAAATGATCGCGGAAGTGCTGTATGTGATGCGCGATCTCGCACGGGGCGGCATGACCATGCTTGTCGTCACTCATGAGATGGGCTTTGCTCGCGAGGTGGCCGATGAGGTTGTCTTCATGGATCGGGGCCGGATCGTTGAGCATGCTCCGGTTGATGAGTTTTTTAGTACGCCTCGCGCAGAGCGAACACGCGAATTTCTGAACAAGATTCTGCTTAAGCTTTAGCCGAGCGGTGAAGCAGGCCAGAATTTCTACCCTCCGGCGGTTCCACGAATGGGACGGGATCACCAGAGAGATGAATCTCCGCCGAGCAGTAAAATCTGAGCCTGACTGTTAAAAACAGAATCCTGGGTTGCCTCCAAAACTCGAGGCGCTTCAGACAGGCACCTACGACAAGCCTATCCATGAGAGTATCGCTTCGAGAATACGGCTACCTGTCATCAGAAGAATTGCAGTCCAGACCAACGCCAGGAGAGTGACGACCAGGGCGACAACCACCGCAACGCCATCCCTCTGAAGGATTGCAAGCGCGATCAGGCTCAAGGCGATAACCGGTAGGACATTGCCCAACGGGAGCGGCAGCGCCAGAGCGACCGACAGGAGCAGCATCGGAAATCCCAGCGCAGCCTGTGCGCCAAGGCCCGTCAGATGCTTCAGCCGTCGCGGTTTCAGCAGCGCCTCGGCTCGGCGCAGCGTTGGCACCGTCTTGTCTGCCATTGCGGCGACGATCGAAGGGCGGATCTGACGCTTTCTCAGCCACAGCGGCAGCCAGACACGCCGCACGCCGCACATCATTTGTACTGCAACGATGGCGAGGCAACCGCCCAGGAAAACCGCGATCGGGCCTGGCAATGGAATCATGGCCGGCAGGGCGAACAAGAGGATTGTCAGGCCAAGATTGGCGCGGCCAAAACCGTCCAGCACCTCACCGACGGTGATCGCTGTCCGGCCCTTAACCTGCTCGGCCAGCGCCAAGATTTGCAACGACGCCGCACCGTGCCCAGCAGGATGACGTGCAATCGCGGCGGACGTCATGTGGCTCTACGAAACTGGCTCCACGGCGGCCTTCTGCGCCATGGCTGGATAGTCGGTGTAGCCTTCGGCCCCGCCGCCATACCAGGTAGCCTGAACCGAGGCGGCGATTGGGGCATTGGCCCGAAGCCGTTCAACCAGATCAGGATTGGCGATATAGTCCCTGCCAAAAGCGATCAGGTCAGCCGCGCCGTTGGTGACGGAATCGATGGCCATCTGGCGGGAATAGCCATTGTTGCCGATGTAGGCCCCGCCAAACGACTTTCGCATGGACAAGTAGTCAAACGGCGAGACATCCCGCGCTCCACCAGTCGTACCCTCGATGACGTGGATATAGGCCAACCCACGGCGCGAAAGCTCCGAGACAAAGTATCCGAAGAGACTGGCGGGATCGCTGTCGACCGCATCATTGGCGGGGCTCACGGGCGACAGGCGAATCCCAACACGTGTTTTGGGGTAGACCTTCAGGATCGCATTGGTCACTTCAAGACCAAAGCGCGCCCGGTTCTCGATGGACCCGCCGTAATCGTCGGTACGGTGATTGCTGCCGTCCTTGAGAAACTGGTCGATCAGGTAGCCGTTCGCGGCATGGATCTCGATGCCGTCGAAACCTGCCTTTTGCGCATTCGTGGCTGCCTGAACATAGTCAGCCACGATACCGGTTATCTCGCTGGCTTCCAGCGCACGCGGCATTGAGGTTGGGGCGAAACCGGCTTCGGTGAATGTCTTGGTCTTGGCGATGATTGCCGAGGGTGCGACCGGGGCCGCTCCATTGGCTTGCAGCGAGGTGTGAGAGACACGCCCGACATGCCAGAGCTGCACGAAAATGCGGCCATTGGCTTTGTGGACGGCATCGGTCACGGACTTCCAATGCTTGACCTGTTCCGGCGTGTAGATGCCTGGCGTCCAGGCATAGCCCTGGCCTTGCTGCGAAATCTGCGTCGCCTCGGTGATGATCAACCCGGCGCTGGCACGCTGCGCGTAATAAAGCGCCGTGAGGTCGTTGGGTGCATCTGTGCCGTGCGTGGCCCTGTTGCGGGTCAGCGGCCCCATGACGATCCGGTTTGGCAGAGCCAGATCACCGAGCCTGAAAGGCTCGAACAGTTGGGCCTCATTGCGGGTCATGTCGGATTTCTTCCATGGTTGGAGAAGCTTGTTGAAGGTGTCTGGCCGATCTGGACAACGAGCTAGCGACGCACGCTCACGAGAGACAGCTGGGCGACACCTGCAGCCAGGCTGAGACCAAGTTGCCCTTCGACAGAGAAGGGCTGCAAACTGTAGGCACGGTTCGAGCCGCCTATGAGTGCGTTGACGCCAAGCCCGACGCCCGCTGTTGCTTCAGCACTCGCGCCGTCATAGTCGCCTGCGAGTGCGCCTCGAACGGGCCGCGGCGTTCCCGCCACGACGCCCCAGAGAAGGATGCCCCTCGATGTTGCGCCAATGTCGAGCCCAAAGCGGCGGATCGTCCCGCGGTACGCTTCGCGCGGACCCCGCGTGGGGCGGAATGTGCAGTTCATGTCGCGACTGGATGTGATGATGAGGCCAAGCCCGCTGGAAACATTGCATCGCAGTGTTCCGACCTTGATGGCATCCTGTGCTTGGCCGGCAGTGGGCAAAAAAGCACAGCACACGGCCAGAGCCCCCGCAGCAGTCATGGCTTTGATGTTCATGTCTTTGGTCTCCGAACCTGATCAGTTTCAACACCGTCAAGCCGGAAATGTTCCCGTTAAGGCTGAAGAGATTGGCGTTGCAGCCCGATGGCGTGGGTGTGAATCAGCATGGGAGTTTGACTCCTTTTCGGCCTCCGACGATGACCCCGGCCGTTTCGACAGAGAAGGTTTGAACCCGGCGGCCTATCCCCCGCCACCCCACGCAAAACTTCGCGCTCGTATGCCCGAATGCGAAATGGCACGCATGTGGCTGCGCAACAGATGCTTTCCCTCCGCGCGCGGCCACTTGCGACACTGTGGACCAGTTTTCTGCTCAAGTGCTGCAGGCGTCCTTCGTACGAGTCAGCCGACGCGTTTCCACGGGGGCGGCACGATGTTGCCGCGCCGGACAGCCAAGATCAGCAGCACGATGCCTGTCGCCGTGCAAAGCATCAATGCGATGATCGAGGACTCAAGACCAAAACTCCCGCCAGTCAAAACATCCGGCCCCTTGATATTGGAACGGATCAGGCCCGGATCGGAGACCCCGCCTGACACGATCCCGGAGAAGATGGCCGACTGGACATAATTCCACGCCATGTGGAAGCCGATGCTGAGCCACAGGCGGCGGGTGAGCATATAGGCCGCGGCCAGCAGCAAGCCGGCCTCGATGCTGATATAGATGGCCCCGGTTATCGTGCCAGCCGGGTTTAACAAATGCACGAGACCAAACACAGCGGAAGAGACCACAAGCGAAATCCAGCTGCCGAACATTTCCTCGACGGACCGGAACAGAACGCCACGAAACAGCAGTTCTTCAAACATCCCGGAACTGAGGGCCATTGCAACCGCCGGGATCACGAAGGTCCAGGGGTTCAAGCCATCGATGCGATATATGCCCAGTGCGATCAGGATGAGAACGCAGGTGGTGTAGAGCCCAGCCCCAATCAACAGGCCCATTCCCCATTCGTTGCCTGCACCTGACAGCGAAAGTTCACTCACCTGGCGTCGTTCGATGAACCGCGCCCAGCCCACATAGACGGCGAGTGCCGCGGTCGCCATGCATACCACTGCCGCGATGGATTTCAGCGAGTCACCTTTGAACTGGCTCATGAAGCTGTTGCTCAGGCCCATCATGTACAAGATGACAAAGCCCAGCACGATGAGCCGGGTGAGCGGAAACTGCAGCACACGCAGCCACAGGGCCGGTTTCGATTCAGAACTCGTGCTCATGTCAGGGCCTCATCCTTTTTCTTTTGCTAGCGCGTAACCGGGTAGCCCGCTGGTGCTTGCGGCTCATTGGGCAGTGACATGGGCCGCACCCATCGCAGCGAGTGGATCTTCATCGCTGGATCGAGGGCCTGCAAGTCTTTCAGGAAGCCGGGGAAATGAGCTGCGCCATAGGCGATGTAGATTTTGTTGGCAGGCGATCCAGCCACAAGGCGCGATACGCACAAACCGCCTCGACCATCCTCCAAATCCTCGTCGTGTTGTTGCGCCGCCGTCTTGTGTTAATGTTGCAACAGCAAACGCTGACGTGCAACGGAGGTGATCATGAGGCTGGCAGGACGATGCTTTCTGGTTGCGTCAATGCTGCTGATGACAACGCCTATCACCCCGTCGCAAGGTGCCGAGAGGCCCATTCGATTTCAAAGCGGGGCAACGGCAACCACGCTCAAGGGCGTCATCCGTGGCGATCGTGATGCGAATTTCGTCTTGCCGGCGGTTGAAGGTCAAGTGCTCCAAGCGCTTCTGACTGTCTCAAACAGGTCCTGCTATTTCAACGCGTTCGAGCCTGGCGCGCAGGAGGCCGCGCACATCGGATCGACCTCGGGCAATGAGTTTGGCCGCAACCCGACCAAGGCCGGAGCGTATCGCTTTCAGATATATCTGATGCGCAATGCCGCGAGGCGCAACGAAACCTGCCGCTACAGCCTGTCCATAGAACTCACGGGCAAGCCAGGCGGTGCAAGCGCCGGCGTTTCGGATCGACAAATGCGGGATGGTTGTCTGGCTCGCGTGCGCGACATGTATGCTGTTCCGTCCGGGCGCGTGCGGATTGCGAGCCTTGGCTCGAGCCGGGAAGGGCCGTTCATCAACGGGACCGTCAACAAGGGAGCCGAGGGCATCAAGCGCTTTCGCTGCCTGTTCACGCCGGACCGCCAGTTGCGCGATGTGATGGCGACGACGCCAGACGGTGAATAGCGCGTCCCGCAAAAAGCCCACTGAAACAGGGAGCGATCGACCCGGCCTCTTCGCCTGTCGCCATCGGGTTGACAGCCCAGCTGGCAGACGGTGAGGCGCGAAGGTACTGGCAAGGCCATCTCATCGGCGGCACCAGGTTCCGGTACCGGTCCCGAATTGCCAGGCCTTGGATATCGGCGATGCCAGATCCCCAATTGTTTTCAGAGCGATCTCGGAATTGGACGCAACCGTCACCACATGAGGATCATGCGGAGCATTCGAAAAATCGTGTTGATCGGTCTTGGGGTTCTGGCCGTCGTTGCGGTTCTGGCCGTTGGTTTTTGGGTCTATGCCGTGAGCAATGTCGAACAACCGAAATATGCCCTGGTCACGCAGGATGGCCTGATCGAGATCAGGGACTATCCCGCTCTGGTCGTGGCCGAGGTGACGCGGCAGGGTGATCGAAACGCCGCCGTTCGGGCAGGCTTTGGTCCGCTTGCGGGGTATATCTTCGCGAAGAACCGCGGCGGCGACAGCGTCAGCATGACAGCGCCGGTCATGCAGGAACGCCAGACGATTGCGATGACCGCGCCGGTGACGCAGACACCCAGCGTTGGTGGGGCTGGCCAGTCGTGGACCATCCGCTTCGTCATGCCCGCCAAGTATACACTGGAAACGCTGCCCAGGGCTGCGGGTGATGATGTCAGGCTGTTGCAGCTGCCGCCCGCGCGCCGGGCTGCCATCCGTTTTTCGGGCGTGGCGACGGATGCCCTGATTACCAGCAAAGAGGCGGCGCTGCGGGCCTGGCTCGCTTCACGCAACATCACCGCTTTGGGTGCGCCAACCTATGCCTATTACAACGACCCGTTCACGCCGGGACCGCTCAGGCGCAACGAGGTCATGTTCGATGTCAAAGGTCCATAAGCGGCGGCTCGCGGCAGATTGCGCGCCCGCCAGCATTCACCGGAATTGCCTTGCCGAGGGGCTTGCAGCATGGTTGCCTGCCGGAATGAGGCGGGCGCGCGGGGCGTGACGCTGTGCCGGCCGCCTTCCTGAACCGGAACCTTGCCATGAGTGCATCTGCTGCCAGCTCTGGTTTGCCCATCCGCATCGCCTTGTTCGGTGCCGGACTGATTGGCAGCAAGCATGCCGCCCGCATCGCCGAGCATCCCGATTTCGTGCTGGCAGGCATTGCCGACCTCAGCGTCGATGCCGTCGCCAAGGCCTATCCGCATGTGCCGGTCCGTGCCGACGCGGCAGCGCTGCTCGACGAGATCAGGCCCGATGCGGTCATCATTGCCTCGCCCAATCAGGTGCATGAGGCCCACGGGCTGGCCTGCACCGAACGGGGCCTTCCGTTCCTGATCGAGAAGCCGGTGACGGACACGCTCGAATCCGCTGCGACCCTGTGCCGGGCGGTGCGGGAGGCGGGTGTCGCCACGCTGGTCGGGCATCATCGCCGCCATCATCCACCGGTGACCGAAGCGCGGCGGCTGCTGGCCGAAGGCGCGATCGGCTCTGTTGTCGGCGTCTCGGCGGTCTGGGCCACCTGCAAGCCAGGGACGTATTTCGAGGCCGGTCCCTGGCGCAAGCTCAAGGGCGGCGGCCCGATCCTGATCAACCTGATCCACGAGATCGATTTCCTGCGCTTCGTGCTGGGCGAGATTGCCAGCGTGTCGGCACTGGCCTCGCACAGGCAGCGCGGCTTTGCCGTCGAGGACACGGCGGCGGTGGCGCTGGCCTTCAGCAGCGGTGCGATCGGGACAATGCTGCTGTCCGACGCGGCTGTCTCACCATGGACAACGGAGCAGGGCGTGGGCGAGTCGCCGGAGTTCCCGTTCTCGGACGAGAACGGCTATCGCTTCATCGGCTCGGCTGGCGCGCTGGAATTCCCCAACCTGAAGCTGTGGACGCAGGACAGCGCCCCGCCGAGCTGGACCCAGCCGGCACGGGCGCGAGCGCTGTTCGCTGGCCGGCTGGATCCGTACAGGGCGCAACTCACCCATTTCCGCGATGTGGTGCGCGGAGACGCCGCCTCCCTCCAGCCTGTCGAGGATGGGGCCCTCACGCTGGCGGCGACCCTGGCGGTGGCCGAGGCCGCAGCGCACGGGACACGGATCGAACTGGCCGAACCGGCGGAGACCGGTCAAAGCCGGGCCTGATCCGCAAGAGAACGGACCAGCACGGAAAGTCGATCAACAACCCAAAATCCGCGCGCCCTTGGTAACGGCTCGCGAACGAACCGTGATGTAGAGTGTCAGGAGTAATTCTGCATCTTCGGCAGCGAGGCCTCCATGAGCTTGATCGGACCCATCAAGAAAAGCGAGCTGGCTCTGCTCTATCAGCCGCAGGT
>JAIYDY010000099.1 GCA_027487245.1 Hyphomicrobiales bacterium | reverse complement strand
GTCGTTGCCGCAGAAGATGGCATCGGGCCTGTCAGGGCGCGAGAGCAGGTCGCGGGCTGCGGCTGCCGCGCCCTCGAACGTGTAGTGACCGACGGCCCTGAGCGGTTCGGGCAAGCCATGGGCGGCCATGGCGGCGCGGAAGCCCCGCTCGCGATCCTGGCTCGTGGACGAGACCTCGACGCCGGCCACGAAGCCGAAACGGCGATGTCCTCCAGCAATCAGGAACTCGCCGATCAGGCGGCCGCCGCGCTCGTTCTCGCCCGTCACCGACGAGACCTGCGAGGCGCGTGCCGTGCGGTTGAAGAGCAGAACCGGGATGCCCGCGGCGCGGCAATCGGCAGCAAGGGCTGATGACAGCGTGGTCGAGGCGAGAATCAGGCCATCGACTCGGTAGGCGAGGATTTCCTCCATGACCGGATCGGCATGGGCCGCCGCATCCGCCGTGAACAGCAGGATGTGGTAGCCGCGCGCCTGAAAGCGGCGCGACATCATCTCCAGCACGTCGGGATAGAAATGGTTCTGCAGGTAGGCGGCGACCAGCCCGATCACGCGGGAGCGGCGGGTGATCAGCGAACGGGCGATGGCATTGGGCCGATAACCCAGCGTGCGTGCCGCCTCGATGATCCTGAGCTTGGTCTCGGCGGCGATGCTCGCACCGGGGGTGAAGGCGCGGCTCACCGCCGATTGCGACACGCCGGCGATGCGCGCGACATCCGTGGCGGTGGCAGGGCGATTGGCGCTGGCGCGGGCGTTGTTCATTCGGCAGTCCATCCGCCATCGATCAGCATGGCGCTGCCGGTCATCAGGCTCGATGCTTCGGAGGCGAGGAACACCACGGCGCCGGTGACATCGCCGACCTGTCCGAGCCGGCCGAGCTTGATCTTGGCCAGAACGCGTGCCCGGAAGGCCTCATCGGCGAGGAAAGGCGCGGTCATGGGAGTCTCGATGAACGTCGGGCAGACCGTATTCGAGCGGATGCCATGCCTGGCCAGATCGAGGGCCATGGCCTTGCTGAGCCCTTCGATGGCAAACTTCGAGGCACAATAGATTGTGCGGTTCTCGCCGCCGACATGGCCCATCTGCGACGAGACATGGATGATCGAGCCGCCACGACCGGCTGCGATCATGCCGCGGGCTACCTCCTGCGCTGCGAAGAACGCCGCCCTGAGATTGAGCCCCATCACCGTGTCGAAATCGTCCTCGCTGACCTCGGTGAACGGCTTCGGGCGGTTCATGCCGGCATTGTTGACGAAAATGTCAAAGGATGGCCGCCCAGCCAGCGCGCGCGCCACGTCACCGGTGCGCGTCACGTCGAGCGGCAAAGCTTCGGCCACCTGCCCACGGGCCCGGATGGCGGCGGCAGCTTCCTCAATCTCGCTGGCCGTGCGTGCGCTGAGGGTCACGTGTGCGCCGGCGTCGGCCAGCACCGCTGCCATGGCGAGGCCAAGTCCGCGGCCCGCGCCGGTGACAAGCGCCCGTTTGCCGTCAAGGCGGAACGAAGGCGATGCGGGGAGGGCGAGGGGCGCGCTCATCAACCGGTTCTCTGGCTTGCTGGCAGCATCGCGCTCACTCCGCCGCCGTGGCGTAGGGCACGTTCTTGCGGCCATAGCGCCTGACACGGATGTTGGCCTGTTCGGCATGGCCGGCAAAGCCTTCCAGCATGCACAGGCGCGAGCAGTATTCGCCGATCATCGTCGAGGCCTCATCGGTCAGGACGCGCTGGTAGGTCACCGTCTTCATGAACTTGCCGACCCAGAGGCCGCCGGTGTAGCGGGCAGCGCCGCGCGTCGGCAAGGTGTGGTTGGTGCCGATGACCTTGTCACCGTAGCTGACGTTGGTGCGCGGACCGAGAAACAGCGCGCCGTAGTTCGTCATCCGGGCCAGGAACAGGTCGGGATCGCGCGTCATGACCTGCACGTGCTCGGAGGCGATGCGGTCGGCTTCGACCACCATCTCGTCGATGCTGTCGCAGACGATGACCTCGCCATAATCGCGCCAGGCCTGGGCGGCGACGGCTGCCGTCGGCAGGATGGTCAGCAGCCGCTCGATCTCGGCCATGGTGTCGCGCGCCAGCTTCTCGGAATTGGTCAGCAGGATCGCGGGGGAGTTCGGGCCGTGCTCGGCCTGACCCAGCAGATCGGTGGCGCACAACTCACCATCGACGCTGTCATCGGCGATGACGAGGGTCTCGGTCGGGCCGGCAAACAGGTCGATCCCGACCTTGCCATAAAGCTGGCGCTTGGCCTCCGCCACATAGGCATTGCCGGGGCCGACCAGCATGTCGACGCCGGTGATGCTGTCCGTGCCCAAAGCCATCGCGCCGACAGCCTGCACGCCGCCAAGGCAGTAGATCACGTCCGCGCCGGCCAGATGCTGGGCGGCCACGATCGCGGGGGCGAGCTTGCCCTGATAGGGGGGGGCGCAGGTGATGATGCGCGGCACCCCGGCCACCTTGGCGGTGATCACCGACATGTGGGCCGACGCCAGCAGCGGATACTTGCCACCGGGCACGTAGCAGCCGACCGAATTGACCGGCAGGTTCTTGTGGCCGAGGACAATGCCGGGCAGCGTTTCGACCTCGATGGCGTGCATCGAGGCTTTCTGGGGTTCGGCGGAGTTGCGCACCTGGGTCTGCGCGAAGCGGATGTCCTCGATGTTGCGGGCCGAGAGCTGGCTCATGCAATCCCGGATCTCGGCATCGGTCAGGCGATAGTCGGTGCGGTCCCAGCCATCGAAACGGATCGACATCTCGCGCACGGCCACATCGCCGCGGGCCTTGATGTCGGCCAGCAGGGTTTCGACCGTGGTGCGCACCTTCAGGTCGGCGTCATCCTTGTCCGATTGCGCCATCGATGTCTTGAGCCAGCGGGCCATGGGATCAGTCCTTCAACGTTTGGTGGCCAGTGCCCGCATTTCGGCGAACAGGTCACGCCCGAATTGCCCGAACACGTGCGGGATGTCGATATAGACCCAGTTCTCGGCCAGCCAGTCGCCCTCGCGCCGCCACCAGTCCATGACGCGCATGGTGATGGCCCGGCCTGTGGCGGGATGGCCGAGCCAGGGCCCGGTCTGGGTCATTTCCAGGCTTGGCCAGCCACGCGAGGCAATGAAATCGCCATCGCCGATGCGGACCTTGTTCGGTGCGCCGCGCCTGTCGGGAAAGGCTGTGAGAAACGGGCGCTGGTGAAAATCCTGGAAGCCCTTGAGGCGGCGGTTGGAGCCGATGCCGGCCGGTCCATACCACAGCATGGTCGGCGACCAGAAGCGCTCCTGCGCCATCGATTCCAGGGTCTTGCCATCGTACTCGCCAAGGCCCTTGCCCATGGCCATCATCAGAGCGAGGGTTTTCGCCCCTTCCACCGGATCGACCGTGTCAAGCTTCACGCCATCGTGCCGGCGCGGGCCGGGGGAGAACAGGGGGATGCCGGGTGAGGGCGGCAGCGGGTCGACACCAGCCTGCTGCATCAGCCCGATCAGATCCCACAGGGTCACGACTTCGAGGATCAGGCCTTTGCTGTCGACCCGGTGGAACTCGCCATAGCGCAGGCTGGCGAGGTGGCCCGTGGCCGGAATGCCGAAAAGCGGTTTGTCGAACGTGCCGACATAATGGCCGCAGGCCGCCACCCAGACCTCCCCGTCCTGCTGGCCCATGGTGACGATGTCGTCGCGCCGTTCAAGATCGGGCATCGCAGCGAGCAGCGGGCGCAAGGCACCATCAAGCCAGCCATCAAGGCCGACACCGTCATTGACGGGATGCTGGCCATGCCAGACCAGATCGCGGGCGAAGACCGAGCTGGCGCGGCCCAGGTCTTGTGGCAAGGCGTTGAGGCCATCATGGACATGGCGTTTGACGGCAGCATTCAGTGTCATGTCAGTTCAACCCTTGACGGCGCCTTGTGTGAGGCCCGAGACCAGCTGTTTCTGGAAAAACAGCACCAGCACCACCAGTGGGGCGGTGATCGAGACCGCTCCGGCAACGCCCTGCATCAGCTTGAAGGCGTCGTCGTCGGCATTCATGTAGGCCGACAAGGCCGATGTCATCGTCATCTTGTCGGCGTTCATCATCTGGGACGAGATCAGGAAGTCGTTGTAGGCGAGCAGGAACGAGAACAGCCCGGTGGTGATGATGCCTGGCCACATCACCGGCAGGATCACCTTGACGAAGGCCTGAATGCGGGTGCAGCCATCGACCAGTGCCGCCTCGTCGAGTTCCTTGGGAATGTTCATGAAGAAAGAGCGCAGCATCCAGATCGTGAAGGGCTGGTTGATAGCGACGAGAATGACGATCAGGGTCTCGTAGCGGTTCCACAGGCCAAGTTCGAAGAAGGCGAACTTGTAGGAGGGCAGCAAGGTGACATGGGGCAGGGCGCGGAAGATCAGCGCCACCAGCAGCAGCCAGAAGCCGAGCGCCCC
>JAIYDY010000129.1 GCA_027487245.1 Hyphomicrobiales bacterium | reverse complement strand
GAACCGGGTCTATGCCCTGCTCTCGTCGTTTGCGCACGGCAATCCGAGCGGCTTTCACCGCGCGGATGGGGCTGGCTACAACTTCATTGCCGACATCGTGGTGGCGGTCGATGCGATCAACCCGCAGGTGGCCTCGCGGCTCATGTCGGCCTTCCGCACCTGGAAGACGCTGGAGCCACGCCGGCAGGCGCTGGCGAACGCCGCCATCCGACGGGTGGCCGACATGCCCGGCCTGTCGCGCGATGTCACCGACATTGCCGAGCGCGCGCTGGCCTGACCGGCGAAAGAGCGGCGCTGGGGCCATGTCCCTGACGCCAACGCCCCCGGATCGACCCGCCATCGACAGCGGACGGCGATTTTAAACCGATTCAGCCAAAGGTTAACGGAATATTGCGCGCAAAAGATTCGGGCCGATTCCGGATACCCGTCCAGGTTGCAAATCGCCTCCGACATGCACTTAAGGTCTAGACAGCATGATTCCCGAAGATTCATAGTGAGGGTGATTCGGGAGATGCGGCACGTCTTCCCGGAAAGACGAACAGAGAACCGACCAAGGGGGCCCACCATGGCGCGTGCAAACGCAGCCAGCACTTCCGCACGCGTGGGCACGATCATGGGCGTGGCCCGTTCGATGTCCCACCCGTTGCAGATTGCGCTGCATCGCTCCGAGCCCTGGCTGAAACTGGCCATTCCGATCCTGGTGGCCGTGTTCGCGGTCCTGCTCGCCCTCGCCGGGGCCATGTATGTCTCCGTCAGCCAGCACGACACGCTGGAAGACGCCAGCAACGACATGGATGTGATCGCCAGCCTCGTGGCCCGAGAGATCGCGGCCAATCCCGCCAGCATCACGGCGGGAGCGGCTCAGCCCGGGGCAATGTCAGGGCTTCACCCGATGACCTTCGGCAGTGGCCGGCAACTGGTCATCACCAACGCCTCCGGCACAATCATCGCCAGCCAGCCGCCGGTGCGGGTCGGACAGACCACGCTGATCGATGTCCTGGGCTCCAGCCAGCCGCTGACGACTTTTGCCGAAAAAGCCGGCGTGATCAGCATTGCCGTGCCAGGCTCCCGCGGCGAGGCCCTTTCCTCCGCCCCCCAGGCGCTGGCGACGGTGCGCAATCTGCCTGCCCCGCTTGGCCAGATGGCGCTGGTCCAGCCCACCCGGATGGCCCTGCAAAGCTCCGACACACGGGCAAACCTCGTGGTGATGCTGCTCACGGCCTCCGTGCTGGTGCTCGCCCTGCTGACAACCGCCTTCCTGATGCAGACCGGGCGAGCCCGCGCCGCGGACCTTGACTGCGAACGGGTGCGTCAACGCATCGATGCGGCGCTCAACAGCGGGCGCTGCGGGCTTTGGGACTGGGATCTGTCGCGCGGCACGATCTACTGGTCGGACTCGATGTATGCCCTGCTCGGCTACGGTCGGCGCGGGGAGTTCCTGTCCTTCGGCGATGTCAACGCCCTGGTCCACCCCGAAGACGCGGACCTCTACCAGATGGCCAAGCTGCTCTCCGACGGCAACCGCAGCGAGATTGCCCATGATTTCCGAATCCGCGACGCCGATGGCGAATGGCTCTGGATGCGGGCGCGGGCCGAACTGGTTGTCGATCAGAGCAGCGGCCGAAAGCATCTCGTCGGGATTGCGGTCGACATCACAGAAGAGCGCCGCATCGCGGACCAGTCAGCCACGGCGGACCTGCGCCTGTGGGATGCGATCGAGGCACTGCCGGAGGCCTTCGTGCTGTGGGATGCCCAGCAGAACCTGGTGACCTGCAATTCCCGTTTCCAGAAGCTGCACCAGTTGCCGGACGATGCCATCCAGCCAGGTCTGCACTACGACATGGTGATGGCGAAGGCGGCACCCCCTGTCATCGCCGAGGACATCCTGCGCCAGAACAACCTCGAAACCCGCTCGCGCCTCAGCGAGGTGAAACTCGAAGACGGGCGCTGGCTCCAGATCAGCGAACGACGCACAAAGGATGGTGGATCGGTCTCGGTCGGAACCGACATCACCATGATCAAGGAACACGAGCACAAGCTGATGGACAGCGAGCGCCGGCTCCTCGCCACCATCACCGATCTCAAGGCCTCCCGCCGCCAGATGGAAGCCCAGGCCCAGCAGCTCACCGATCTCGCCGAACGCTATCTCGAACAGAAAGCCGAGGCGGAGATCGCCAGCCAGGTCAAGACCGAGTTCCTCGCCAACATGAGCCACGACCTGCGCACGCCGCTCAATGCCATCATCGGCTTTTCCGACGTGATGCAAAGCGGGGTGTTCGGCACGCTCGGCTGCGACCGCCATGTGAGTTATTGCCGCGACATCAAGAACAGCGGCGAGCATCTGCTCTCGATCGTCGATGACATTCTCGACATGTCGCGGATCGAAAGCGGCAAGATCCGGATCGTGCCGCAGCGCGTGGCAGTCCAGCCGCTGATCGGCGACGCCGTGGCGAACACGAGGCCGTCGTTCGTAGACAAGGACATCGCGCTCAGCGTCGATATTCCGGACAATCTGGCTGCCTTCGCTGACAGCGCGGCACTGGGCCAGATTCTTGGCAACATCCTCCAGAATGCCGCCAAGTTCACCCCGGAGGGTGGCGAGGTTTCGCTGCGCGCCCGCAGTCATGGCGAGATGCTGCACATCTACGTGGCCGATACCGGGATCGGCATCCCCGCCGAGCGGCTGCACCGGATCGGGCGGCCCTTCGAACAGGTCGAGGGCGGCGCCACGGCGCGGTCGCACAAGGGCTCGGGGCTGGGTTTGGCGATCGCCCGCTCGCTGTGCATGCTGCATGGTGGGGCGCTGCGAATCCGCTCCGAGGTCGGCGTCGGCACCGTCGTGATGGTCCGTGTGCCGGCCGCTGCCGAAGAGCCGGCTCTGGTCAGCTGATCACGAACGCGGCCCGGCCTGCACCACGCGCTCGAAAACGCGGCGCACACCCGCCCGTCCCTGCGCCAGCGTGGCAGCCAGCACCTTCTGGTCCGGCGCATGCGCGGCCCGCGCGATCAGCCGCATCACTGGTCCGGGCACCGTCTTCGGCTCGAATGCGCCATCGATGGTCAGCCGCTGCCACTGGATGACGTCATTCATCAGCCGGTGGCCCCTGGTCAGGATGTCGGCTTCCTCCGGCGTCAGCAGCCCGGCTCCGGCCGCCACCGCGAAGACGCGGGCGATATCGCTGGTGAGCAGGTCAGGGTGATCGGCCGCATGGGCCAGGATCAGCGCCTCGGCGCAGAAGTCGATGTCGGTGAGACCGCCAGCCACGAGCTTCAGATCCCAGACCTTGTCGTCGCCCTTGCTGTCGGCAATCGTCGCCCGCATCTCGCGCACCGCGCGTGCCACCATGTCAGCATCACGGCGTCGTGCGAGCACCTCGGTGACGACGGCCATCGCCGCTGCGCCCAGTGCCTCGTCCCCGGCCACCACGCGGGCCTTGGTCAGCGCCATGTGCTCCCACAGCTCGGCCCCTTCGGTCTGATAGGCGACGAAGCTGGACAGCCGAACGGCCAGCGGACCCTTGCTGCCGGAGGGACGCAGGCGCAGGTCGACCTCGTAGAGCGTGCCGCGCCGGGTCGGGGCGGTGAGGGCCGTGACCAGCCTCTGGGCGAAGCGCTGCGCCCACGTCACCACATCCAGCGGGCGGGGGCCATCGCTGCGCGCCTCCATGTCCGGCGCGTCATAGAGCACGACAAGATCAAGATCGGATGAGGCCGTGAGATCGCGCGTGCCAAGACGGCCAAGCCCGAGGATGGCGAGGCGCACGCCCGCCACATCGCCGTGCACGGACACGAGATCGCGACGGGCCTCGTCGAGCGCCACGCGGATGATGCCGTCAGCAACCTTGGCATAGGCGAGACCGGCCCGGTCGGGCGCATAGATGCCGGACAGCAGGCGCGCCCCGATCAGGAAGTTCTCCTGGCGGGCAGCATCGCGCATGCGGTCGAGCGCCTCTTCAAGCGAGGGCGGCGGATCGCCGACAACCGAGCGGATCCGCGCCGCGATGGCGTCACGGTCGATTTCGGTATTGCCGAAAGCCGGGTCGATGACGCCGTCGAGGACATGTGGATTGGTGGCGACGATGCGGGCCAGCCGCGGGGCACTTCCGAGGATGGTCGCGAACAACGACAGCAACGCCTCGTGCGAGATCAGGATAGACAGCAGTTCGACGGCAGCAGGAAGGCGGGCAAAGGCGCTGTCGAGCGCATTCAGCGCTGCATCCGGATCTCCGGATCGGCCGAAGGCAACCAGCAGCGCCGGCGTGAGTTCGGTCAGCGCCTCGCGGGCGCGGGCGCTGGTCACCGCTGGCCTGCGTCCGAAATGCCAGCCGCGCACGATCTCGGCAGCGGCGGCCGCGTCGCGGAAGCCGAGACGCTGCAAGGTGGCGAGGGTGTCGGGGTCGGCCTCCGCTCCGGTGAAGCTGAGCGTACCGGCATCCGCCGCCAGCGACGGCCCTTCCTCGAAGAGCAGCGCATAATGGCCTTCGACGCAGCGGGCGACGGCGGTGAAAGCGGACGAGAAGGCTTTGGTGCCGGCATGGCCAGCAAAGCGCGCAAAGGCTGCGAGATCATCGGCATCGACGGGCAGGCGCTGGGTCTGCTCATCGTGGCGCATCTGGAGCCGATGCTCGATGGTGCGCAGGAACCGGTAGGCCGCCGCCAGTTCGTCGCGCGCGGCCGGCGTGATCCAGCCTTCCGTGGTCAGGGCATTGAGCATGTCGAGCGTGCGGCGCCCGCGCAGCACCGGCCGGCGCCCGCCGAAAACCAGTTGCTGGGTCTGCACGAAAAACTCGATCTCGCGGATGCCGCCGCGCCCCAGCTTCACATCATGGCCGGCCACCGCGATGGCCTCGTGGCCCTTCACGGCCTGAATCTGGCGCTTCATGGCGTGGATGTCGGCAATCGCTGCGAAATCAAAATACTTGCGCCAGATGAAGGGCCTGAGATCGGCGAGGAAGCCCTCGCCAAGGGCGAGATCACCGGCGATGGGGCGGGCCTTGATCATGGCCGCGCGCTCCCAGTTCTGGCCGACGCTCTCGTAGTAGGCATAGGCGGCACGGGTCGAGACGGCGGCCTGCGTCGAGGCCGGATCGGGGCGCAGCCGAAGATCGACGCGGAAGACATAGCCATCCGCCGTGCGCTCCTGAAGGATGCGCGACAGATCGCGCGCGAGGCGCACGTAGAAGCTTGACGGCTCGGCAATGCCGGCAGCCTCAGCCATCTCGGCATCATAGAACAGCACGATGTCGATGTCGGACGAGTAGTTGAGTTCGCCCGCGCCATGCTTGCCGAGCGCCAGCACGATCAGGCCGGAGCCCTTGCCGGGATCGGCCGGATCGGGCGGCTGCCAGGCACCGCGCTCGGCAGCCTTGGCGAGGATCATGTCGATGGTTGCCGCGACAGCGATATCGGCGGTCAGGGTCAGCGCCGCAACCGCCTCGTCAACTGTCCAGACACCTCCGCAATCGGCCAGTGCGATCAGCAGTGCAGCCTTCTTCTTGAGATGGCGAAGGGCGCGCATGATCCCGGCCTGATCCTCCGCCGTGGCGGCGGCGGCCTTGGCCTCGTCGAGCCACAGGCGCAATTGCTGTTCGGGAGGGTGGGCAAGCGCAGCCGCCAGCCAGTCCGGATGACGCCGCATGATCTGCCCGAGAAACGGCGAATGGGCCAGGAGCCCGGCCACGAGTGCGCTGGCCGGTTCGCCCGCGAGCAGCGGCGCGAGCATGGCGGCCTCGTCGGCATCGAGACGGCCGAGCAGGTCCTCGGCCAGCACCGTGGCAGCACGCTGGCGGGGCAGCAGCAGCGGCGCCGCAACCAGTCGCGCCAGCAGGGGCTGCGCGGTCATGGCAGGCTCATCGGCCATCGGGCTCTCCCTGGGAGCGCGCTGAAGGAATGGACAGCACCACCGACAGGCCCGGCGCGTTGTCCTTCAGGTCCAGGGTGCCGTCGTGAATCTGGGCAACGGCCCTGACCAGACTGAGCCCGAGTCCGAAGCCGGGCTGCGAACGGCTGCTGTCGAGCCGTCCGAAGCGCTCCAGCGCGCGGCTGTGCTGCTCGGGCGGGATGCCGGGCCCGTGATCGGAGACGCTGAACACCACGTTTGCGCCGTCGCGGGCAAGACCAAACGTGATGGCGGGCGCACCGCCGGCGGCGGGCCTGCCGTATTTCAGGGCATTGTCGATCATGTTCGACAGGGCCTGCCCGACCAGTTCGCGGTTGCCATGGGCGGTAACGCCCGGCGCGATGGCGCAGGTGAAGCTGGCGCCGGCCTCCTCGGCCAACGCCTCGTAGAGTTCGGCCACGCCCTCTGCAGCGGCGCTGGCATCGAACGGGGCCATGACCTCGCGGGCCTGCCCGGCTTCCAGCCGGGCGATCATCAGCAGCGCATTGAAAACACGGATCAGATTGTCGGCATCATCGGTGACGCCTTCGAGCGCGCGGCGCATGTCCTCGGGCGTGGCGGTGGGGCGCAGGGCTTCCTCGGCGCGGTTGCGCAGGCGCGTCAGCGGCGTCTTAAGGTCATGGGCAATGGTGTCGGACACCTGCCTGATGCCGCCCATCAGCACGGTGATGCGGTCGAGCATGGTGTTGAGATT
The DNA here is from genome assembly GCA_027487245.1 of Hyphomicrobiales bacterium. Classification (GTDB taxonomy): domain Bacteria; phylum Pseudomonadota; class Alphaproteobacteria; order Rhizobiales; family Beijerinckiaceae; genus Allobosea. Next base: position 27,693 of record JAIYDY010000129.1, on the reverse strand, counting down.
GCCTGCCAGCCGGTCAAGCTCGTCGCCATTGCCGGCCAGCGGCAACCGGTCCTTGAGGTCGCTGCTCATGATCGACAGGGTCGTGGCGCTCATCGCGTCGACGCGCTTGAGGATGCGGCGGGCGATGACAAAGCCGCCGAGGACGCCAAGCACCAGCACCACCCCGAGCGACCAGCCGCCGGCCCGGCGCACCACGGCCCGGAGCCGGTCGCGCTCGCTGGCATCGCGGCCGACCAGCACGCGGAAGCCTGCTGGCAGCACATAGACCCTGACGATGGCCACGGCAGGGCGCGTAGCGGGCTGCTCCTCGCCGTTGCGCGAGAACGGAATCTCGCTCTCGCCGGCCCGGTCCAGCAGGCCGACGGGCACCTGCTCGACATTGCCGGCCAGGCGCTCGCCGAACGGGGTGGTGACGAGATAAAGCGAGGCTCCCGGCCCCCGCGCGCGCTGCTCGATGACGGTCACAAGCCGCCGGATGCCGCCTTGCCGGAACTGCTCGGACAGCCCGGTGATCTCGGCATCGATGGTCTGGCGGATCTGGTCCTCGATCAGGCTGCGGGCGTTCCACGCGACGTAGCCGAGCGCGAAGGCCGCGAAGATCGCGAACACGCCCATGTAGAGCAAGGTCAGGCGGAAAGCGGTGGAGCGGAACAGCGCCGACCGGGGCGCGGGCACCTTGGCTGCCCCTTTGGCGACCGCTTTCGCAGCCCCGCCGGCGGAGGCCGGTGTGGTGGAGGCAGCACCGGCGCGGGGCTCCACGGGCCTCACCTTGCCTCGACGCGCAGCGAATAGCCGGCACCGCGCACGGTCTGGAGCAGCGGCACGGCCTGCCCCTTGTCGAGCTTGGCACGCAGGCGCGAAACATGGACATCAATGACATTGGTCTGGGGATCGAAGTGATAATCCCAGACATTCTCCAGCAGCATCGTGCGCGTCACCACCTGGCCGGCATTGCGCATCAGGTATTCCAGCAAGCGGAACTCGCGCGGCTGGAGCGTGATGTCCTCGCCGGCGCGGGTGACCTTGCGGGTCAGCCGGTCGAGTTCCAGATCGGCCACCTTGTAGTGGGTCGGCTCGGCACTGGCAGCGGCGGCCCTGCGGCGGGAGAGCACCTCGACGCGGGCCAGCAACTCGGAAAAGGCATAGGGCTTGGGCAGGTAATCGTCCCCGCCGGCGCGCAGGCCCTTGACGCGGTCATCGACCTGCCCGAGCGCCGACAGGATCAGCACCGGGGTCGTGTCGTTCTGGGCGCGCAGGGAGCGGATCAGCGACAGCCCGTCCATGCGCGGCAGCATGCGGTCGACGACCAGCACGTCATAGCCTCCGCCCTCTGCCATGGCGTAGCCTGTCAGCCCGTCGGCAGCATGATCGGCCACGTGCCCCTCCTCGCGAAAGGCCTTCACGAGGTAGGTGGCGGAATCCGAATCGTCTTCGATGATCAGCAGACGCATGGGGAACACCTAACATGACAGGGCCGGGTGACGACACCCGGCCCTGCGCTTGTGCAGCGAAATGGGAGGTTCAGGCGGCGGGCTGGCGGCCCACATCGAGCGAGATCGCGCGCTCGCGCCCCTCGCGCCAGACCGTGATCTTCACCGTCTCGCCGGGCTTGAAGGTGGCAACGCGGCGGGAAAGATCGCGCGCATCCTTCACAGCCTCGCCGTTGATGGCGCGGATCGTGTCGCCGCGCCGGATGCCGGCCCGTGCGGCCGGGCCATCGGGCGAGGCATCCGCCACCAGCGCGCCGGTTGCACCGGCAAGGCCGATGGCATCGGCGATTTCTGGCGTGACAGGCTGGATCTGCACGCCGATGAAGCCGCGCGAGACGCTGCCCTTCGCCTTGAGATCGGCCACCACGGCCTGGACCGTGGCTGCCGGAATCGCGAAGGCGATGCCGACATTGCCGCCGGACGGCGAAACGATGGCGGTGTTGACGCCGATCACATCGCCGGCGGCATTGAAGGTCGGCCCGCCCGAGTTGCCCCGGTTCACGGCGGCGTCAATCTGGAGATAGTCGTCATAGGGGCCTGAGCCGATGTCGCGGTTGCGCGCCGACAGGATGCCCGCCGTGACGGTGCCGCCGAGGCCGAACGGATTGCCCACCGCCAGCACCCAGTCGCCGATGCGCGGATTGCCGGGCGCGAGCTTCACGAACGGGAACGTGCCGGCGTCACTGACCTTGAGCAGGGCGAGATCGGTGCGCGGGTCGGTGCCCACCACCTTGGCATCCAGCGTGCGGCCATCATCGGTGACAAGCTGCACCTCGACGGCGTTGTCGACGACATGGTTGTTGGTCACGACATAGCCATCGGCGGAGATGAAGAAACCTGAGCCCTGCGACATCTGCACCGGGCGTTCGCCACGGCCGCGACCGCGCGCGCCGGGGCCGGCACCGTTTTCACCGAACTGGCGGAAAAAGCGCTCGAGGCCGGGCGGAATGTCATCAGGCAATGCGCCGCTGCGCTGGCTGGTGGCTTCGGCGCGGGCCTTGACGCGCACCGACACGACCGACGGCTTCACCTGATCGACCACATCCGCAAAAGACGGCGGGCTGACGAACGAGACGGCGGACTGGGCTGCAGCGGGGGGAGAGCCGGTGGCGAGGCTGGCACCGAGGCCGGCCACAAGGCCGACGGACAGGGCGGCGGCACCGGCCAGCAGGGCAGCGCGGCGCAGCACCGAACGGGATGCGCTCACGGGACGGGGGGACAGGTCAGACATGCAATGATCTCCATCTGGCCGGCACGAGGGATGCCGGGCGTGGACAGGACCATGCAGGGGGCCGGGTTACACAGGGATGGGAGACGGATTAAAGCTTGGTAAGGTCGGCTGGCAGCAGCCTATTCCGCCGGTTCGGCCAGCTTCGCGGGTTGCGGGTTCTTCGCCATCGGGTTGTTGGGGTGCTCCATCCAGGTGCGGTGTCCGCCGACCGGCGTGCCGGTGCGTGGATCGACACCTTCAGTCATCTCGACCATGGTGATGCAGTTCTCGACCGGGCAGACGACCGCGCACAGGTTGCAGCCGACGCATTCTTCCTCGATCACCTCGAAGTGGCGAACCCCGTCGACAAGGCTGGTGATCGCTTGATGCGAGGTGTCCTCGCAGGCGATGTGGCAGCGGCCGCAGCTGATGCACAGGTCCTGGTCGATCCGGGCCTTGACCACATAATCGAGGTTGAGGTGCTGCCAGTCGGTGACCTTGGGCGCGGCCAGCCCCTGAAAATCCGCGATGGTGCGATAGCCCTTCTGGTCCATCCAGTCGGACAGGCCGGCCTTCATTTCCTCGACGATCTTGAAGCCGTAGACCATGGCAGCCGTGCAGACCTGCACCGTGCCGCAGCCCAGCGCCATGTATTCGGCAGCGTCCTTCCAGCTTTCGATGCCGCCAATGCCGGACATGGCGATGCCGCGTGTGGCCGGCGTGCGGGCGATCTCGGCCACCATGTTGAGGGCGATCGGCTTGACCACCGGACCGCACATGCCGCCATGGGTGCCCTTGCCGCCGACATGGGGCCAGGGCGCCATCACATCGAGATCAACGCCCATCATCGAATTGACCGTGTTGATCAGCGAGACGGCATCGGCGCCGCCCTTCACGGCGGCCTCGGCAGGGCGCAGGATGTTGCCGACATTGGGCGTCAGCTTGACGATGACCGGCATGCGGGTGTGCTGCTTGCACCAGCGCGTGACCATCTCGACATATTCGGGCACCTGACCGACCGCAGCGCCCATGCCGCGCTCGCTCATGCCATGGGGGCAGCCGAAATTGAGTTCGACGCCGTCGCACTCGGTCCATTCAACGCGTTTGAGGATTTTCTTCCAGCTTTCCTCGTCGCAGGGCACCATCAGCGACACGACCATGGCCCGGTCCGGCCACTCCTGCTTGACGCGCTTGATCTCTTCCAGATTGACCTGAAGTGGCCTGTCGGTGATCAACTCGATGTTGTTGAAGCCGATCACGCGCCGGTCCGAGGCGTGCAGCGCGCCATAGCGCGGGCCGCTGACATTGACGATCGGCGGGCCGTCCTCACCCAGCGTCTTCCAGACCACGCCGCCCCAGCCCGCCTTGAAGGCGCGCACGACATTGTATTCCTTGTCGGTTGGCGGGGCGGAGGCCAGCCAGAACGGGTTCGGTGCCCGGATGCCGGCGAAGTTCACGCGAAGATCGGCCATGATGTGCTCCTCTGGTCTGCGTCCAGGGTTTACTCGGCAGCTTGGGCGGCTGCGGTGCTGAGGTAGCGATCGATCGACAGCGCAGCCTGCTTGCCATCTTCGACTGCGGTGACGGTCAGGTCCTGGCCGCCCGCCACGCAGTCGCCGCCGGCCCAGACTCCGGCCCACGAGGTGCGACGCTCGGCATCGACGAGGATGCGGCCGGACTGCATGGTGATGCCGGTGCCCGCGTCCGCGATATCGGCCGGCACAAAGACCTGGCCGATGGCCTTGAACAGCTGATCGCAGGGCATGGTCACGGTCTCGCCGGTGCCGACGAGCCGGCCCTGCTCCAGCTTCGTGTATTCGAGGTCCACACCGCTCAGCGCTCCCGCTTCCGAGAGCAGGCGCACGGGGCGCATCCAGTGGCGGATGGTGACGCCGTGGGTCTGGGCCACGTCCTGCTCATAGGGCGAGGCGGACATCTGGTCCTTGCCGCGCCGGTAGACGATGGTGACTTCCTCGGCGCCGAGCTTGCGGATCTGGGTGGCCATGTCGATCGCGGTCATGCCGCCGCCGATGACGACGACGCGGCGACCGACCGGCAGCGCGGCCTTGTCCGGTGCCTGGCGCAGCGCCGCGATGTAATCCACCGCATCGAGCACGCCGGCAGGCTCGTGGCCAAGCCCCAGATCGTTGGTGTCGCCAAGGCCCATGGCGAGGAAGACCGCATCGAAATCGCGCTTCAGGGCGCTCACGGTGATGTCGCGCCCCAGCCGCTTGCCGTGTTCGACCGTGATGTTGCCGACCTCCAGAATGTAATCCACCTCGCGCCGGGCAATGTCGTCGGTGGCCTTGTAGGTGGCGATGCCGAATTCGTTGAGACCGCCGGCCTTGTCCCTCGCCTCGAACACCGTGGCGGCATGGCCCAGCGTGGCCAGCTTGTGGGCGCAAGCGAGACCTGCCGGCCCGGCACCGACCACGGCGACCTTGCGGCCCGTGCTCGCACCGGCGCTGTAGAACTGCCGCCCGGCCTCGAAGGCCGCATCGGTGGCATAACGCTGGAGGCGGCCGATCTCGATGGCCTTGCCTTCGGACACCTCGCGCACGCAAACCCCTTCGCAGAGGTTCTCGGTGGGGCAGACCCTGGCGCACATGGCGCCCATGATGTTCTGGTCGAGGATGGTTCTGGCCGCGCCGATCGGGTTCTGCGCCGCGATCTGGCGGATGAAGAGCGGGATGTCGATGCTGGTGGGGCAAGCCTTCACACAAGGCGCATCGTGGCAGAACAGGCAGCGCTCGGCGGCAACACGCGCCTCGTTGCGGGCAAAGCCTGGCAGCATGTCGGAGAAGTTGTCGTTGAGGGCTGTCCCGTCCAGTCGGCCCGCCTTGATGTCCGGCATGATGGCTCCATTTGCAGGCTGGATGTTGCAGGATGGGTGCCGACAACGCCGCAATGCCGGCAGGCAGTCTGGAATGCGACCAATACGACGTTTGACCATCTGATCAAAACACCTTTCCGGTGTCAATCAGGCGTTGTCTTCGCCCTGATCCGGTCGTGCGCCGTCCGTCTCTGCAACAGGCGTGCCACGCAGCGACCGGATCTGCGCCTGGGCGTAGTCCAGAACATGGACGCGCAAGGCCGACGAGAGATTGGTGCGGGCGCGCCGGCCATCGATCAGCGCCACCAGCGCTGCGAGGCTGATCTCCTGCTCCCGCGCGATCAGGCGAAGGGCCTGCCAGAACGGCTCTTCCAGCGAGATCGAGGTGGCATGACCGGCGATGGCGATGGAGCGCTTGACCACGCCCTCCCGCGCCACGGCCGGCACCGGGCCGGAGCCCGTGCGGCGCGCGGTGCGCAGGCGCAAGGCCGGGCGCTTGCCCGCAGGCGTCGGGTGATCAGTCATCGCGGCCGGATGATGGCTCGCGCCGGTGGCTGTCGAGATGGCGGACGGCTTTCTCGCGGGCAGCTTCCGCCGCCTCGCGCTCGGCCTTGCTGCGACCAAAAGCGACCCGGTTGCCTGCGGCCACGATCTCGGCCTCGGCGCGCGCCTTGCGCTTGCGGGCCTGCCTGAGATTGACGATCTCGGCGCTCAAGCGGCACCACAAGGCCGGGCGGGGCACGAAGCCCGGACCCGGCAGCCATGCTCAGGGCTTCTTGCGGAAGGCATCGAGGCTGACCACCTGGGCGGACTGCTTGTCGTCTGCATCGCCATCAACCGGCGCATTCTCGCTGGCCGGGGGTGGGGTTTCGGCCTTGGCTGCGCGAGCCTTTGGCTGCGCTTTCGGGGCGGGCCTTGACGGTGCATCGGGCCTGGACTGGTCCTGCTCCTGGGCGCCGACATCACGGCCAGCCTCGCCATCCACCGGCGCAACCGCCAGCTTGGGGCCGGCCAGTCGCGGCTTGTCCCGGGCAGGCTCAGGCGCGGCGATGGCCCCGGCGGACTGGCCTTCGCCGTTCAGTTCAAACTTGAGACCGAACTGCACCGACGGATCGAAGAAGCCGACGAGCGCATCGAACGGGATCAGCAGCCGCTCCGGAATGCCGGAAAAGGACAGGCCGACCTCGAACGTGTGTTCGGTGATGCCAAGATCCCAGAACTGGTGCTGGAGAACGATGGTCATCTCTTCGGGATACTTCTCGCGCATGCGCTGCGACAGGCGCACGCCGGGGAAATCGGTGCGGAACGAGATGTAGAAGTGATGGTCGCCCGGCAGGCCTTCCTTGCCGGCATCGATCAGCACCCTGCGCACGACGCCCTTCAGCGCCTCCTGCACGAGGAGGTCATAGCGGATCAGGTCTTTGGTGGGCGGCGGCTGTGTCATGTGCTGAGGAAAATACCCGATTCCGCCCGGAAGGCGAGACGTTTTCGATGCGCCGGCGCATCAACCCTTGTCGAGAATGCGCGCCAGTTCGGCCTGCTCGCCGGCGTCGAGCGCTTCTCCAACACCCTTTCCGGCGGTGCGGCGGCGCATCCGCCAGACGCCGAAGGCGCCGGCCAGGAAGATCAGCGCCGGCCCGCCCCAGAGCAAGGCGGTATGCAGCCCGAATGGCGGCTTGAGCAGCACGTATTCGCCATAGCGTGCCACCACGAAATCGGTGACCTGGGTGTTGCTGTCGCCGGCCTTGATCCGGTCGCGGACCAGCACGCGAAGATCTCGGGCCAGGGGCGCTTCGGAATCGTCGATCGACTGATTCTGGCAGACCAGGCAGCGCAAGCCGGCCGAGACCTGGCGGGCGCGCTGCTCAAGTTCCGGATCGGCAAGCCGCTCCTGCGGCGTCACCGCCAACGCAGGCCCGAAGGTCGCGACGATGAGCAGGAGGGCAGCAGCAAGGCGGATCGGCATCGGGGTCACTCCGCAGGCTGTGGGGTTGGGCCGCCAGCCGAGCCCTGCGGCCCCTTCGGCGACCGGGCCTTGGCCGGTGCCGCCACCCGGAAGCGCCGGTCGGTGATCGACAGCGCGCCGCCGAGCCCCATGATCAGCGAGCCGATCCAGATCAGCAGCATCAGCGGCTTGGTGTACATGCGCACGCCGACCGAACCGTCGGGCTGGATCTCGCCGAGGCTGACATAGACCTGGCTGACGCCGAAGGTCCGGATGCCGGCTTCGGTGGTCTGCATGTTGTTGCGGGTGATGAAGGTGCGTTTGGTGGATTCGATGTCGCCGCGCTCCTTGCCGTCGATCTCGATGCGGAAACGTCCGACCAGCTCGCGGAAATTGGGCCCGGTGCGCGGGAAGACCTGCTGCAGGACGATGGCCGTGCCGCCATTGGTCATGCGGTCGCCGGGCTTCATCACGGCAATGTCCTCGGTGGCCCAGGCGGTGGCAGCAATGCCGATGACGGTGACGCCAACGCCAGCATGGGCCAGCGCCGAGCCATAGGCCGAGCGCGGCAGGCCGACAGCCCGCGACCAGATTGCGCGTGCGCCGGAGGCCCGGCCGATGATGCGCTCACCCAGATCCCATAGGGCGCTGGCGATCAGGAAGACGCCAAGGCCGATGCCGAGCGGGGCTGCGACCGGGCCGCCATAGGTGGCCGCAAAGATGCCGACGGTGGCGAGGATGCCTATGCCGATGGCGACGCCAAGCCGCTGCGCCGTGCCCAGCAGGTCGCCGCGCTTCCACGCCATCGACTGGCCGAAAGGCAACAGCAGGAGCAGCGGGATCAGCAGTGGCAGGAACGTGGCGTTGAAGAAGGGCGGGCCGACGGAAATCTTGGCCCCGGTCAGGCCTTCCAGCGCCAACGGATAGAGTGTGCCGATGAAGACCGTGGCGCAGGCGGCTGCCAGGAACAGGTTGTTGATGACCAGTGCGCCCTCGCGGGAAACGGGGGCGAAGAGGCCGCCCTGCCGCAGCATCGGCGCGCGCCAGGCGAACAGGGCCAGCGAGCCGCCGATGAACAGCATCAGGATGATCAGGATGAACAGTCCGCGCGACGGATCGGTGGCGAAGGTGTGCACCGAAGTCAGCACGCCGGAACGGACGAGGAAGGTGCCCAGCAGCGACAGCGAGAAGGTGAGGATGGCGAGCAGGATCGTCCAGACCTTGAGCGAGTCACGCTTCTCCATGACGATGGTGGAGTGGATCAGCGCGGTTCCGGCCAGCCAGGGCATGAGCGAGGCGTTCGCGACCGGATCCCACAACCACCGGCCGCCCCAGCCCAGCTCGTAGTAGGCCCAATAAGAGCCCATCGAGATGCCGAGCGTCAGGAAAATCCACGCGACAAGCGTCCACGGACGGACGGCACGGGCCCAGACCGCATCGATGCGGCCGTCGATCAGCGCAGCAATGGCGAATGCGTAGGTGATCGAGAAGCCGACATAGCCGACATAAAGCAGCGGCGGATGGATCGCGAGGCCGAGATCCTGAAGCAACGGGTTGAGGTCGTTGCCTTCCGGCGGTGCCGGATCGAGCCGGTTGAACGGGTTCGAGGTGAACAGGATGAAGAGCAGGAAGGCCACGGTGACAGACGCTTGCGCGGCCAGCGTGCCGGCGCGCAGCCGGTCCGGCAGCGAGGTCCGGGCCAGCGCCACCAGCGCGCCGAACAGCGCCATGATCAGCACCCAGAGCAGCATCGAGCCCTCGTGGTTGCCCCAGGTTCCGGTCAGCTTGTAGATCATCGGCTTGGCCGAATGGGAGTTCTCGGCCACGTTCTGGACCGAGAAATCAGACACGGCATAGGCATACATCAGCACGCCAAAGGCAAAGAGCAGCAGCACAAACACGCCGATCGCTGCCGGCTCGCCGACACGGGCCAGCGCGATATCGTTGCGCCGCACACCCCAGACGGGGATGATCATCTGGACGAGCGACAGCCCCAGGGCCATGGCCAGAGCGAAGTGGGCAATCTCGACAAGCATCGTTTCGCCTCAGGATTGCGGTTTGCTGCCGGGCGGCTGCCAGTGACCCTGTTTCTTCAGGGAATCGGCAACCTCACGCGGCATGTAGTTTTCGTCGTGGCGGGCCAGCACGCTGTCGGCCTTGAACAGGCCGCCGGCCTGCAACACGCCTTCGGTGACGACGCCCTGCCCCTCGCGGAACAGGTCTGGCAGGATGCCAGTGTAGGTGACGGGGACATTGCGGTTCATGTCGGTGACCTCGAAGGTCACGGTCTGGCCCTGCCGCACCACGGAGCCTTCCTTGACCAGCCCGCCGAGACGAAAGCGCGTGCCGGCCTGGATCGATTTCTCGACCACGTCAGTCGGCCCATGGAAGAAGACGATTGAGTCGCGCATCGCAAAAAGCACGAGCCCGGCGGCAACCGCCAGGACAAGGCCGCACGAGCCAATGATGGCAAGCCTGCGCTGCTTGCGGGTCATGGCGCAACCTCCAGGCCACTGTCGCGGGCAATCGTCTCGACGCTGGCGCGCCCGGCCGGGTCGGCGGCCAACGCGATGCGGGCTCGCAGCAACGCGTCCTGTGCAGCGGCCTTGTCGCCGAGCACAGCGCGGGCGCGGACAAGCCGGCCCCATTCCTCGGCGCTGCCGCCCTGTGCGGCCAGCCGCGCGGCCAATCCGTCTACCATGCCCCTGATCGCGGTCATCCGCTCGGCAGGGGGCAGTGTGGCCACGGCATCCGCGCCGGTGGGCGGCGTCGGGGTCTTGCCTTCGAGCACGGCAATACGTTCGCTGACCATCTCGCTCCAGCCAGCATCGGGCGGTGCGCTGGCAAGCAACGCCTTCAGGTCGGCGATGGCCCCTGCCCTGTCGCCGTCCTGATCTCGCGCAATCGCCAGATAGTACACGCCCTTGGGGTTGAGAGGACCGAGCTTCCCCGCTTCGACGAAAGCGGCGCGGGCATCAGCGGTAACAACGCCGGATGCAGCCAGAACGCGGGCCTCGCCCACATCCACCAGCCGCTCCATCGTCGAGCCCAGATGGATCGCTGCGTTGGCATAAGCACGCGCGGCGTCATCGTAGCGTCCGGTGCGCAGATAGATCGGTGCCAGGATTTCCCAGCCGCGCCCGTCTGTCGGATTGAGCTGGAGATGGGTTTCGACCCGGCTCAGGGCCACCGCGAGATCAATGTTGGCTGGATCGGTGGACAGGCGAGCGGCCAGAGGCTTGGCCGGCATCTGCGGCGAGCCTTTCGCGCCATACAGCGACAAGGCCACCAGCGGGATAGTCGACAGGATGATCGCGGACGCGGCGCGCCGGCGGCGATAGGTAACCTCGTTGATCACGTCGCTGGCCGGGTCGATTTCGCGCGCCGCGCGGATCAAGCGGCGGGCCACTTCGGCGCGGGCCAGTTCGGCATCGGCGGACGAGATAACGCCGCGATCCAGATCGCGGGCGATATCATGGAGTTGCGCTTCATACATGGCGCGCGCATCAGCACTGACGACAGGCCGCGGCGATTGCCTGCCAAGAGGCCAGAGCACAGCGATGACGCAAGCACCCGTAATGGCAGCGAAGATGATCCAGATCAGCATGATTGACTTCTACAGTGTAAAGCGACCCTCTTCATCTGCCCTGGCGGCGACAAACCGTCACGCGCGACGCCCCGCCGCCCCGCGCCTGTCAACTGACCACATCCCAGATGCCGGTGCTGCTGCGGCAGGCCGAACCCGTGCCGCGCTGCGCCTTGCCGTCGATGTAAATCGTGTGGGTGAACGGTCGGCAGGTGCCGCTCAGGCCGGCCCCTTCCGGCCCCGGTTCCACGAAGCCGAAATGGCCCTTGGTGCTGCGCCACGAGGCGCGCTGGCCGGTCTCGGCGGCGCTGATCTGGGCGGCGAAGGCCCGCTCACGATCGGCCGCATCGAGGCCATCGCCGGCGGCCGTGGCCAGCCAGCCGGTGATCGGCCGCGGAGCCACCTCGCCCGGCGCAGAGGCGACCGGGGCGGGCGCAGGCGACGACATGCAGGACGCGACGGCCAGCCCGACGGCGAGGACCACCAGGACCGGCCGGAGTCGCTCTATCGTTCTTCTGCCCATCTTGCCCATGTCACCACAGCCGCAAGCCACTGATCTTGCGCCGCTGTTCTTGCATGATTGCCGGAGCACTTCAAATCCGGGAAGCTGCTCATATCGCGGGCAGGACGAGGACTGCCCTGAGGCCGCCCGATGCTGCTTCCTCCAGCACGAGGCTGCCCGTGTAGAGCTTGGCGAGGTCGCCAACGATCGACAGGCCAAGACCTGAGCCGGGCTTGGATTCATCCAGCCGCCGGCCGCGCCGCAGCATCTCGTCGCGCTGGGCGGCGGGCAATCCCGGCCCGTTATCCTCGACCGCGCAGCGCAGGTAGCGCCGGCCGGCCTGCTCGAACGGCTCGATGGCGACGGTGACCTCGTCATCGGTCCACTTGAAGGCGTTGTCGAGCAGGTTGCCGAGCATCTCCTCCAGATCCTGTTTCTCGCCACGAAAGCGCGGGGTGCCGCTCAGGCGGAGTTCGGTCTTCACGTCCTTGACGCGATAGATCTTCTCGAAGGTGCGGATCAATGCCTCCAGCGGCGGGCCGACCTCGCAATCGCCGCCCAGTGCGCCGGAGACTGCCGCAGCCCGCGCCCGGTCGAGATAGTAGCTCACCTGATTGCGCATCATCATGGCCTGCTCGTTGACCTTGGAGGCGAGCGGGCCGGGATGGGAATCGGCTTCGTTGATGATCACGCTGAGCGGTGTCTTCAGCGCATGGGCGAGGTTGCCGACATGGGTGCGGGCACGATCAAGGATCTCGCGGTTGGAATCGATCAACTGGTTGAGTTCGCCCGCCAGCGGCCTGAGATCGGGCGGATAGCTGCCATCGATGCGGGCAGACGCCCCGGTGCGCACATCGCCGACCGATTGGCGCAGCCGGGCGAGCGGCGCCAGGCCGAGCCGGACCTGAAGCAGTGTCGAGACGACCAGCGCCAGGAACAGCAGCGCAAAGGTGATGGTCAGGGCGATGCGGAAATCGCGGATGTCGTCGGCGATCTCGTCGGCCGGCGCCGAGACGGCAATGATGTAGCGGCCGTCCTCGCCGGCATCGATGCGCCGCTCGAACTGGCGCAGGCGGCGGTCGTCGGGGCCGATGATGTAGTCCTTGCGGGCGCCGCGCACCTCTTCGGCGCCCAGATCCTCGAGCTTGGGCAACTGCCCGCCGACCAGCGAGCGCGAGGCCCGGATCACGGGCCGCTCGGAGTCGGTGCGGGTGACCTGCCAGTACCAGCCCGACATCGGCAGATCGAAGCGCGGCTCGCCTAGATCGCCGATCTGCTGGCGGTCGCTGTCGGAGGGGGCGGCCAGATCGGCCACGATCTCCTTGACGTAGACGCCGAGCCGCTCGTCGAAGCCGCGCTCCGTGACCTGCCGCTGCAAGGTGTAGAGGATGAGCCCCGCCACCAGCAGGATCAGGAACGACCACAGGGCCGCCAGAATGATCAGGCGGCCCGACAGGGAGGGCTGCACCAGGTTCTGCGGCAGCCGCATCTCGGAACTCCGGTTGTCGGGGGCGCTCAGCGCGTCCCGGGGACGGCCAGGACATAGCCGAGGCCGCGGATGGTCTGGATGACCTCGACGCCGAGCTTCTTGCGGAGCCGGCCGACGAAGACCTCGATCGTGTTGGAGTCGCGGTCGAAATCCTGATCATAGAGATGCTCGACCAGTTCCCCGCGAGAGACGACCCGGCCCTGGTGGTGCATCAGGTAGGAGAGCAGGCGATACTCGTGCGAGGTCAGCTTGATCGGCTGGCCATCGACCAGCACGCGGCTGGCGCGGGTGTCGACCCTGACCGGCCCGCAGGCGATCTCGCTGGTGGCATGGCCGGCGGCACGGCGCAGGAGCGCACGCAGTCGCGCCAGCAATTCCTCGACATGGAAGGGCTTGACCACATAATCGTCGGCTCCGGCATCGAAGGCCGCGACCTTGTCGCTCCAGCGGTCGCGCGCAGTCAGGATCAGCACCGGGATGGTCTTGCCGGCCCGCCGCCATTGCTGGAGCACGGTCACGCCATCGACCATGGGCAGGCCGAGGTCCAGCACGATCGCGTCATAGGGTTCGGTTTCACCGAGATAGCCGCCGTCCTCGCCGTCGAAGGCGCGGTCCACGGCATAGCCTGCCTGTTCGAGGGCGCTGACGATCTGGCGATTGAGATCCTTGTCGTCCTCGACAACGAGAAGTCGCACGGGGCTTTCCTCCAAAGGCGGTGTGGGGGGATGTCAGGGCAGAATCGGTGGGGCCTCAGCGCACGTCGTCGATCTTGCCCGAAGTGCCGTCCACCGTCACGTGCCCGACGCGCCCATCGCGGTGGAGCATTGTGACACGATAGACCAGCTTCTGGTCGTCCTTGCCCTGCGCTTCCCTGCACAGGCGCACGCGCACGACCTCCCCTTCGCTGGCACCACGGGCGGCGCGGGTGGCGACGGCTGCAGGTACGGCATGGCCGGCCCCGACCGCATCGCGCAACTCCTCACCGGTCAGGCAGGCATTCTGGGCGTGGGCACGAGACGCCAGCATAATCGGCGCCGCCAGCGGGCAGCCCGCCAAGCCGACAGCCATCAGGCCCCGGACGGCCACAACGGAAAGCGCACGCATCAACATGATGACATGGGCTAGTCCCGGTGCGCTGAACTGCTGATGAATGGCCATGCGGGTGATTGTGGGCGTGCAACGCGGCGGATGCACGCCCTGGCGCCATCACATCATGGCGAGCCGCCTGGTGGCGATGACGCGAAAGACGGTGGAGGCAACGAAGCTGATGCCGGCCACACTCTGCGCAATGGCGTCGGCCACGCCCGGGATGTCCATGGTGCTGGTGTCGAAGCCGAAGATCGAGAGCAGCACGGCGGCGAGGCCGACGAAATTGGCCCACACGGTGCGGGACGTGAACAGGGACTTGGGTTCGGTCACGGGCTTGGTCTCCTTGTTGCGGCCTGAAGGGGGGCTGCCTGGCCCGGCCAGTGCCAGGGCAGCTTTTCGGGTCTCGGCCACGCGTGCACTCCAGCCCCGCCCAAAGCTGGCCCAGATGGACAGGCGCTTGAGGAAGGACAGGCGCTGGCGGCTGAAGGCCTCGATCACGGAGCGCGGGTCGGCCCGGTGCGCGGCAGCCAGCGTGGCCGCATTGGCAAGGCCGGTGGCGGGCAGACCAAGGCTGTCCTGCAACCAGCGCAAGGCCCGCGCCGGCCCGGAATTGACCGCGGCATCGAAGACAACGAGATCGATGCCGGAGGGAAGATCGTCGGCGCGGACGACATTCCAGTAACTGGCCCGATAGATCGCCGCGGCCTCGGCCTCCGACAGGGCCAGCACCTCCGCCTTCGAGACCGGCCGGCCACGATGGCGCGACAGCGTGGCGCGGGTGATGCCGCGGTTGGTGGCCCCGCCCGGATCAAGCGGATGATCGGCATAGCCGCCCTCATGGCGGAAGATCAGCGCAAGCGCGGCAGCAAGGTTCTCGCGGGCCATGGGCGCGCTCCTGTTTCGGGCATGGGGCCGGACGAAAAGGCTCAGCGGACACGCACGATCCCGCGCCGGACGAAACCGGGGCCGGCGGTCTCGCTGCTCTGCGCGATGGCGACATCGAGCGTGCTGCGGGCGCTGCCGAAATCGGCGAGTTCCTCGGCGGTGCCATAGAGCCAGGCCGGCTCGCCGGTGACGAGGCTGCGCTTGCGCGACGCTCCGTCGAAGATCTCGACCTGGTAGCGTTCGAAGGCCTCACCGAGCGGCGGATCGGCCAGTTCCCAGTTGTCACCATCGATGCGGCTGCGGCGCGTCCAGCCAAGGGTGATGCCGCCCGCACCACGCCGGGCGCGCAGGTGCACCGGGGCCAGCGGCTTCAGCGCGAGGCCCCGGGCCGCCGTGACAATCTCCAGCACCGAGGGATCGGCAGCATCGAGACCCGACGGCACCACGCGGTAGGTCAGTTCGCGCCCGAGATCGGAGAGCGCCGTGGTCAGCGGCACCAGCGCCTCGTCGACGCCGACCACCAGCGCGCCAGCCGGAGCGGGCCTCCCGGCGGCCGGCTCCGACCCTGCCAGCCCGCGCAGCAGTCGCGAGAGGCGGTAGGTGCGTCGGCCGATGAGGTCGATGCGGGCCGCGCTCAGCAGTTCCCATTGGCCGTCGGGGCCTTCGATCGCGAAGGTGTTGGCACCATCCAGCGCCGCGAGGTCACCGACACTTTGCAGGTCGCCGCCCTCGACCGTGATCTCGACCGCATTGCGCTGATCCCAGCGCCAGAGCGGGCCGGGTTCCAGATCGCCGAGCAGACGCCCGACCAGCGCGGGCTGGCGCACCGAGGTGACGGCCTCGAAGCGCGCGCCGCCAGCGCTGCGCAGCACATCGAGCACTCCCGGCCAGGGGCCCGCATGGACCGCGAGGTGTTGCAGAACAGGCTGGCTGCCGCGCACGCCGGGCAGTTCGAGCGCCACGGCGAATGGCACCCCCGCCAGCGCAGGCGCCGCGGGAGGACGCGGCCTGACAGCGATGGCGACCGGTGCGGCCGGAGCCCGCTCGGTGCTCACGGCGGTCAGCCGCCGGGCCTGGGCATCGGCCACCTCGGTGACGCGGAACAGGCGCGGCCGGCCATCCACGGAAAAGCTGATCGTGTCACCGGGTTCGAGTACGATCTGGCGCGGCGAGAGCTGCAGGGTCAGTGTCTCGCGCCCGATCCAGGCATCCTTCAGCCGCATGTCGGCGAGGCGATCGATCTGCGCCCGACTTGCCACAAGCGGCGCTTCGAGCAAGACCTCGCCCCGCGCTGCGCCTGCCAGACGGCGCGACCGGCTGGTTGCGCCGAGATAGTCCGAGGCCCCGTCGATGAAGCCGATCCTGAGTTCGCGCGGCAGTTCGGTTTCCTGCGCCCGGCGCAGGCTGAAGGGCTTGAGCCTGGCATCGGGCACCAGATCGTCGGGGCGGATCAGGTGCGGCGGGCGGCTGGATCGCCCGCGCAAGGTCAGGCGGCCCTGATCGAAGCCAGCATCGAGGCCGAAAAGGCGGGTCAGCGGCTCCAGCGCCTCGCGCGCCGACATGGGCCGGTCGATGACGTAGCCCTCGACGACGTGATCGATCTCGAGGCGGGCTGCGGGCGCGATCTCGTAGTCGGCGAGGATGGCCGCCACGAGGGCATCGAGCGGAGCAGCTTCGAGACGACCGTTCAGCCAATGGCCCGTGTGCCAGTTCTCGCCATCGCTCCAGACGTTCTCCAGCATCGGAAAGGCGGGAAACGGCCGCGCATCCCAGGCCCAGATGGCGATGTCGGCCGGATCGATCATGCGCTGCGGCCCGCTTCCCATCACGGGATTGGCCGTGGAGCGAAACAGCGCCGAGGCTGGGTCGAGCACGCCGATCTGCGCCTCCGCCGCCCTGAGCAGGGCCAGATCATCGCGAGTCCCGTCGGAGAAGAAGGGGTGCGCGCCATCCGAGGACTTGGCATCGGGGAACACGTTGGGGGCATTGGGGCCCTTGTCGACGGCAGGGCAGCCGATCTCGGTGAGCCAGAGCGGCTTCGAGCCGGGCTGCCAGGCGGTGGGAGCGGGCAACTCGATACCGCCGACGCGCTCGACATGGGCATTGGCCCACCAGCTGGCCAGATCCTTGGGCCGGTAGATCCACGGCTTGCCGTAGGCTCCATCGGTGATGGCGCTGCGGGTCTGCGAGGCGCGTGCCGCAGGGCTGGCATAGAACCAGTCGAACGCCTCGCCGGCCTGCTGGCGCCCCGCGAGGTAGGCGAGATCATGGGCGGATCGGGCCGTGGCCGCATCGGCATGATCGACGCCGTCGCGCCAGTCACTGACCGGCGGGTAGTAGTCGATGCCGATCGCGCTGATCGCGGGCGAGGCCCAGAGCGGATCGAGGGGAAAGCGCACCTCGTCGCCGCCATCCAGCACATGCGCGCCATACTCGGTCCAGTCCGCCGCGTAGGTGATGCGGGTGGAGGGTCCGAGCATGGCGCGCGCATCATCGGCAATGGCCTGAAGGGCCGAGACAAACGGATAGACGCCCGAGGCCGAGCGCACCCGGCTCAGCCCGACCATTTCCGAGCCGATGATGAAGCCATCGACTCCGCCCGCTGCGCTGGCCAGGCGGGCATAGTGCAGGATGTGCCGCCGGAAGCTCCACTCGGAAGGCTTGGCGCAGACCACCGCAGAGCCGGCCAGTGTCAGGTCCGACGGCCCGACAGTGCCGACGAAGGCCGCAACCTGCGCCGCCGCTGCCGCCGTGCCGTCGGCGCTGGCTGGCTGGCCGGGTGCCAGATCGCAGGTCATACGCCCGCGCCACGGAAAGGCCGGCTGGGAGGCCGCGCCGGCGGGATCAGGCAGGCTGTTCGCCGGGCCGATATCCATCATCAGGAACGGATAGAGCACCACTTTCAGCCCGCGCCGCTTGATCTCGGCGATCAGCGCCAGCACGGCAGCATCGCTCGGCGTGCCACCATAGGCGGGCCGGCCCTCGACCAGCGTCACCAGCCGGGCATTGGCGCGGTCAAGGCCGGCCACGCCCCAGGTGGCTCCGGAGGTGACCTTGATGGCGCTGTCGACGCGCGGGGCCACCGTGCATTGGCCGGCCCGGAGGTCATCGCCGAACCAGCTCACCACAATCTGCACGCTGGCAAGGCCGGGGCACAGGGCCTGCAACTGGTCGAGCGAGGCGATGACATCGCTGCCGGCCTGGAGCTGGTGGCGGTTCTCGGGGGCGGAACTGCCGATGCCGAAGGGCCGCATGACGCGGGCAGGCTCGTAGGCGAACTCGGACGAGCCGGGCACGAGATTGACAGAACGCACTTGGGCACCAAGCCCGGGCAAGGCCCGCACCACCTCGAAGCTGAACTGCGGCACGCGGTTGCCATAGCTGCCGAGCGGGAAGCGCTCGAACACCACGTAGGCCGTGCCGCGATAGGCCGGGGCCTGCCCTGCCCCTTCCTTGGCAATGATCAGCGCATCGGGCTGCTGCGCCTGATCGCCGGTGTAGACCCGCATGGTGACGCGGGTCAGGTCGACCTCGCGGCCATCGGCCCAGATCCGGCGCACCAGCGCGATCGGCCCGTCGCACAGGCCGATGGCGAGGTTGACGGAGTAGCTGTAGCTGCGCTCCTCGACGCCGGCGGGGCGCGACGGCGCGCCCTTGCCGCCTGACGCCGCCGCTTTCCGGATGGTAGTGGTGGTCCGCTCCTCGAAACGGGTCGCCCAGATCAACTGCCCGCCGATGCGGACCCGGCCATAGGCCCTGGGAATCGGCGCGCCCTCCTGCGAGGCCAGCCCGTCCATCTCGCGCAGGCGCGGCCCTTCGATGGTGCGGGCCTTCTGCTTCTCGCCGAACAACTGCCCGTCGATGTAGCCGCCCGCGACCGCCCCCAGCGCGCGCCCGGCCATCGCCCCCAGCGGGCCGCCGAAGAACGAGCCGATGGCAGTGCCTGCGGCCTGCAGGACGATGGTGGTCATGGGCGGTTCTCCGGAAAGCGGAAGGCGGCGGCAAGGTGGCGTTGCCACCAGGGGCTGAACGCGACTTCGCAGACCGAGGCCCCGTCATGGGCGTGGATCATCAGGGCCGGTGCGCTGAGGATGGCGAGATGCTTGGCAGGCAGGTGGCTTCGCCAGCGGAACAGCAGCACGTCGCCGGGCTGAATGGTGGCGATATCGACCGGCACGAGATGGCGCATCGCGGCCTCGGCAAGCGGCTCTGAGCCCTGGGAGGCGCGGTCGAGGCTTTCGGCCCAGTCCGGCGCATAGGGCGGCGCGGCCTCCGGTTCCGGCCCAAGCAACTCGCGCCAGATGCCGCGCAGCAGGCCGAGGCAATCGCAGCCCACGCCCTTCAGCGAGGCCTGATGCTGGTAGGGCGTGCCGATCCAGGTGCGGGCGACATCGACCACATCGCGGCCCGCACTCATCGGAACAGGCTCCCGCCGTCGAAGCGCCTTGGTGCACCCGGCTCGACCACCTGCAACAGGTAGTCGGTGCCCGGCATGTGCGGGAAACCCTGGAAGTTGACGCCGTTGCCGAAGGTCTCGCGGCAGGTGGCGAAGCTCTTGTCGCAGCCGGGCGTGAGCAGGACCGTGTCGCCCACCTCGACCGGATGCGGCATGTCCAGCCACAGCTCGAAGCTGGCTGCCGCGCCATCGCGCGCATGGCGACGGATCTCCACGGCCTGCCCGGCATTCGGCCCGCTCGTGAAGGCCAGTTTGCCGCCGGTGAACCAGCCATCGGCATGGGCACCGAGGCCAAGGGCAACGAGGTGGGCCGGCCCGGTGCTGGCCGACACGACCGCCGGCACCGGCACCACTGGCCAGCGGCAGCGTGCATCGCCGAGATCGGCCCCGCAACGGCCGGTGAACAGCCGCCCGCGCTCCTCGTCGAAGCGGTGGGCGGCGCTGCGCAACTCGGCGACGAAGCCGGCATCGCCGCGCGTGATCTCGCCGATCACCATGACATCGAGCCGCTGGCGGTTGTCGGGATTGCTCCAGTCGACCAGCCAGATCTCGACCTCGGCCCCGTCATAGAGCCCGCGCGCGATGTCCGCCTCGGTGAGGCCCGCTGAATGCAGCACGCCGGCCACATCGAGGCTGGCGACTGCAAAGCCCAGTTCGGCCTCGGCCTCGCTGGGTTCGAGCCCGGAGCGGGCGCGATGCACGACGGTATCGAAGGCCAGGTCACCGTCATGGTCGGTGAAGCCCATCACGGCGCCATCGCGACGGGTCAGGCGCCAGCAGCGGGCAAGCGTGGTCACCCCGCCGGCAAGGTGCGCGGCAAGGCCGGGATGCAGGGTTTTCATGGGTCACATCGCCAGTTCGATGAGGGGGATTCGCGGGATTTCGCCCGCCTCGAACGCGCTCAGTTCGACATCGAGTTCATCGCTGTCGAAGCGCACCGGCACGTCGAAGGCAAAGCCTGCCGTGACCGTGTCGCCGATGGCAGGGGCGGCTGCCAGCGTGACCATGCCGGTGGTGGTATCGACCGTGAAGGCGGAGGAAGCCAGTTCGCTCCCGGCCACGGCGATGCGCACCGATCCGGCTACCGGTTTTGCGATCGGGCGCTCATAGGGCGCATCGGGGCCGCCATAGCGCTTGACGAGCGCAAAACCGGTGCGAGCGCCATCGCCCGTGCCAAGCACCTGGTCGAGTGGCGTGGGCTCGCCGCTGGCCGGTGCACTGGTCCAGTCCAGCGGATCGCGCCAGCGAAAGCCGATCAGCCGGCCCCGTCGCTCCTCGAAGAAGGCGACGACGGCGGACAATCCGGCCAGCGTCTTGACGCCATAGCCCGCATCAAAGGTGCGGCGGGAATGGGCCCAGCGGGCATTGCGATGCTCTCGGCCCGAGGCCAGCGTGACGATGTCGGTGCGGCGCGTCGGCCCGCCCCGCGCTCCGCGCGAGATGTCGAGCGGAAAGCGCACTTCGTGAAAATCGGACAGGGACATGCGGTCTCCTCGGGTTCGATCTAGAGATTGCGCCGGCCGCGCGACACGGCGCGGGCGACGGCGGCGGACACCTGCCCTTCGGAGCGACGGAAGCTGTCGGCATCCGGCGTGCTGACATGGACCGTGACGTTGACAGGCCGGGCTTGACCGCCTGCGGCGCTGACGCCGAGCTTGCCGTCAGGGCCGCGTGCCAGCGGCAGGATCGCCTCCGCGCCGGCCTCGCCCATCAGGCCAAGGTTCCGGCCCATGCCGAAATAGGTGGGCTGGCCGACCACGCCGCCATCGGCAAAGGGCTGCACCGAGCCGAGCAGCGCCATGGGCGCCCCCGGTGCGCCGCCGAACAGCGAGCCCAACTGGCCGGCCTGACCGGCAATCGAGCGGAAGCCCTCATTGAGCAGGTTCGAAATGCCCAGCTCGACGGGCTTGAACGCGGCCTTGAGCAGCGTCTCGGAGAGCTTGACGCCGATGTTGCGCAGCACGTCCTCGAACTTCTTGCCCTCGATCACGCCTTTTGCGAACGTGCTCGACAGGGCCTGCCCAAAGCTGGCCGCACTGGCCCGCAATTCGCGGAGCAAATTCGCCTGCGAGGCCAGCGGCAGGCGCTGATCCGGGCTGTCGATGAAATCTTCCATGATCTGTGTCCTTGGGCTGATGGCTGGCGCGGCTGCGCTGGCGGGATGCCAGCCGCAACCGGGCACCACACGGTTCGTGTTCGACTATCCGCCCGCCGAGGCCGAAGCCTTCCGGCGAGCCCGGGAGGCCTGCAAGGTGGAGCAACTCAGGGTGGCCAGCCCGCTGCTGGCGCGCCGGCAGGAGGAACTGGCCACCGAGATGGGGAACCGCGCGCTGGTCGCCTGCATGGCCGGCAAGGGCTTTGCCGTGGTGCGCACGCAGCGGATCTGACCTGTCGGCCCGGATCAGGGCACCGGCGGATCGTGCCGGGCGATCAGCGCATCGAGCGCCGCCCGGTCGAGCGCCTTCGCGGCGGGCCGGCTGGCCTCGGCCATCAGCAGCAGCTCTGCCGGTGTCAGCGACCAGAACAGGTCAGGGGCGAGCCGCAGCCGTCCGATGCCGAAGGCCATGGCCTCGCGCCAGGGAAAGGCCTCGCGCGGCGCTCTGGCCGCAGGGCCGGCGGCTACGGTCTGGGAGGGTGCGCGACAGGTGCCGCCTCCGCCTCCCCGAAGGTGCGGCTGAACAGGGCCGCGATCGCCGCGATGACCGGACCGAGCCCGCCGTCCACCGGCATGGCGGCGATCTCGTCATCGGCAAGCGTGTGACCGGCTCCTTTCAGGCCGATCGACAGGATGCCGATGATGTCGCGGGCCGAGATGCGCCCCGAGGCCAGCCGCTCGCCAAGCCCTGCCAGATCGCCGGCTCCGAGCGCATGCTCCAGTTCGGCCAGTCCGCCGAGCGTCAGCTTGAGGGTCAGGTTGCGGCCGCCGATGGTCAGCGGCACCTCGCCGCGATGGGTGTTTGCCATGGTGGCCTCACTGCGCCGTGAAGGTCAGCGCGCCGGCTGAATCGAGCGACAGTTCGAAGGTCACCTCCGCTGCGTGCTCGCCGCGATATTCCAGCGACGACAGCTGGAATGCACCCTGCACGACGCCAAAATCGGGGATGACGATCTGCCAGGTGCGGATCTCGCCATCGAAGAAGACCTGCCGGACGATGGCATGGGACGTATCGTCCTTGAACACGCCAGCGCCCGACAGGGCGGCGCGACGCATGCCGGCCCCGGCGAGAAGCTCGCGCCAGCGCCCGGTGGATTCGGCGTGGGTGATGTCGACCGCCTCGGCATTGAAGGCGATCTGGCGGGCCCTGAGGCCGCCGATGGTGGTGAAGACGGAGGGCGCGCTTTCGACGCGCAGCAGCAGGTCCCTGCCACGTTGTGCTGACATGCGAATGTTCCTTGTTGGCGGGTGAAGAATGACAGGCGGTCAGGCGGCTTCGGTGACGCAGCGCAGGGTGACGGTGGCGCGGGAGAGCCCGGTGCGGCTATCGCGGCCAAGATCGAGACCGCTGACGCGCAACTGCACCAGCCGGTGGCCGTCGACGGACAGGGCTGCATCCTGCAGGACCGTGCCGAGCCGGCCGGCGATGACCAGGGCAGCCCCGCTCTCCGAGCCCTTGCCGGCCCAGACCACGAGCCTGATCGTCTGCTCGCAGCCCAGGTCGGTGCCTGTGGACCAGTCGCGGGCCTCGACGTCGCCATGGACGACATAAGGCCCGGTGGCGGCGCGGGGGGCTTCGTCATGGATGCGCGGGCCACCAAGCAGAGCGCGCAGCGGCGCATCGGCCAGCAAGGCGGCCTGAAGGGCGCGGCGGACAGCGATGACGGCGTCGATCATGGCGAAATCTCCTCGCATTGACAGACAAGGCGGCGGCGGTCTCCGGCGGGATCACCCGCCGACACTATGCCGTAGACGGCGCCATCGCCGACGAAGCGCATGCCGGCGGTGACATCGCCGCGCCAGCGCAGGGTGATGACATGGCGAGACGCCTGCTCGGGCCGGCCGGCCACAAAGCGCTCGTCACCGGAGAGCCAGCGCACCTCGGCCCAGACATGCGCCAGGGGCTCGAAGGTGATGGTCATGCCGCCGGCGCCGTCGGGCGTGGCGACGGGCTGTTCGAGCACGAGGCGGCGGCCGAGTGCGCCAATGGGGTTGGCAGATGGGCTGGCCATGTTACAGCCTAGCGCGGCGAAAGGGGGCGATCAGAGCCAGTACATCCGCCGGCAGGCGCGCATCGCCATGGCCGGTCGCATCGCCGCGGTTCTCGAACCAGCGCGCGACCAGCATCAGCATGGCCTGCCGGAAGGGTTCGGGCACATCGGTGGGCGCGCCGTGGCCGGCGACGAGGTCGATCTCGATGCCGCCATGCGGCCATTGCGGCTGCGGCAGAGGGCCTGCCACACGCAGCAAGGTCGGATCGGAGCCGGGTTCGAGCCTGAGCGCGCCGTCAGCCACCGGCACGGGCGGGCCTTGCGTGGTCAGCACGCGCGCAGCGACAATGGCGATGACCGGCGACAATGGCAGGCGCAGCGCGCCACCGGGCGGCCACGCATCGCAGACCAGCCGCCAGGTCTGGCTGACCAGCAGACGGTTGCTTGCGGCCTCGACCAGATGCCGGGCAGCCCTGATCAGGGCAATGACCAGATCATCCTCGTCAGGGCCGGCGGTTCTGAGGTAGAGCTTCGCGTCGGCGAGCGTCACGGGCTCTGCCGCTGGAGGCACGATCAGGATGGGGCTCATGGCTGGTTCCCTTGTGAAACGGACGAAAGGCGGCAAGCTGTTGCCGGCGTTGGCGCTCGGTGTTCTGGCGTCGGCTGCCCCCTGGGCAGGGGCCGGCCCGGCGCTGGCGATCATCGGCGGGCAGCCGGGTGGGCCGCTCGACAGCGCAGCCGTGATGGTGCTGCATGACCGGGGCGGCATCTGCACCGGCATCGTGGTGGCGCGGGACGTGGTGCTGACCGCGGCGCACTGCCTGCCCGCCGGTGCGAAGTTCCGGGTGCATTACCGCGAGCAGGGCGAGGCCGTGATGCTGGAGCCGCAAGCCATCGTCCGGCATCCGCAGTTCCGCGCCAACGCGGTGCAGGAGCGGACACGCTCGATCGATCTGGCCTTGCTGCGCCTGGCTCAGCCGCTGCCGGCCCGCTTTGGTGTTGCCGCCCTTGCTAGCGCCGGAACGGACGGCGCAGGCAGCGCCGTCACCGTGGCCGGGTTCGGCCTTGGCCGCGAGGGCGATGGCACCAGCACCGGCACCTGGCGCTCGGCGAGGCTCGCGGTTGTCGAGCCTTACGGGCCAAGCCGCATCCTGCTCTGGGCGCGCGGCAGCGCCGGCACCGGTGCCTGCGGCGGCGATTCGGGCGGCCCCATGCTCGATGGCAGCCAGACCGTGGTGGCCGTGACGACATGGTCCACCGGCGGGGCCGGGCGGCGCTGCGGCGATCTCACGCAAGGCACGCTCATTGCTCCGCAACGCGGCTGGGTCGATGCCACGATGGCGCGCTGGCAACGCCAGGCGAGCTGGCGCTGAGCCGGCATGATGGCCGATTCACCAGCGACAATGCAGGCTCTGGACGGGGCTGGTTGGCTGACACATGATGGATCGATGATCTGTGTTCCGTTCAAGCGTGCGTTCCGGCGAGCCTTGCAGGGCTCTGGGCTGGCTTGCCTTGTGCTTGCGACCCTGGCGTCGGCGGTTCCCGCCGAGGCCATCGTCGGCGGCCATCCGGTTCGCTCGTCCGATCAGGCCCGGCGCTGGACGGTCAAGATCGACAGCAGCAAGGGCGAGTTGTGCTCCGGCGTGGCGATCCAGCCCCGCGTGGTGCTGACGGCAGCCCATTGCGTGATCGGCGGCGGGCGGTTCACCGTGACCGCGCTGGACGAGCAGATGCGCCCGGTGGGGCTGCGCGCCTTGCGTGTGGTGGCGCATGCCAGCTTCATTCCGGGCCGGACCCCCAGCACGCAGCCCGGTATCGATCTGGCCATGCTGCTGCTGGCCTCGGACCTGCCGGGCAGCGTGCAGCCGGTGAGCCTTGG
The DNA here is from genome assembly GCA_027487245.1 of Hyphomicrobiales bacterium. GTDB lineage: Bacteria > Pseudomonadota > Alphaproteobacteria > Rhizobiales > Beijerinckiaceae > Allobosea. Next base: position 2,183 of record JAIYDY010000129.1, on the reverse strand, counting down.
TGGCGCGCTCGGCCTCGGTGACCGTCTGTCCATTTCCGGCTTCGGCCTCGGGCAGGAAGACCGCCGGCAGACCGCCCGCACCTTGCGGCAGGGCGATCTGATGGCGGCGGGCTCGTACACATCCAGCAACAGCGTGGTCGTGGCGGTGGACAGCAACGGGCTCGGGCAGGATGCCGGCGCGGGGGCCTGCAAGGGCGACTCTGGCGGGCCGATCATGCGCGGCGGGCGCGGAGCCAGCGAACTCGTGGGCATCGTGAGCTGGTCGAGCGGGCCGGCCAACCAGCGCGTGCGGCGCGTCTGCGGCGGCTTCACCGCCATCACGCCGGTGGCCGACCACCGCGCCTGGATCATGACGACTGTGGGCAGCCTGACCAGCGATGTCCCGGCAGACGTGCGCGCAGCGCCCGAACGGCGAACACCGCGCGGACGCGCCGGCAGGACAACCGCCCCGCCGGCGCCGGACTCCGGGATCGACCTGATGTTCCGGCCGTCGAACAACTGACCGAAGCCAGCCATCAGATGACCGGAGCGGCATCAGGCCGCGAAGCGCAGTCCCTTGATGGCAGCAAAGTCCTGCACGGCACCGCCGACGCGCTTGGTGGTGTAGAACAGCACATGGGGCTTGGCGGAGTAGGGATCGCGCAGGATGCGCACGCCGGCCCGGTCGACGATCAGGTAGCCGCGGCGGAAATCGCCGAACAGCACCGAGACCGAGTTGGCCGCCAGGTTGGGCATGGCCTCGGCCTCCGCCACGGGGAAGTTCATCAGCGTGGCGGGCTGGCCGATGCCGGCGGGCGGGCTCCAGATGTAGTTGCCGGCCGCATCCTTGAAGCGCCGGATCGCGCTCTGCACGCGGCGGTTCATCAGGAAGGCCCCGTTCTGGCGATAGCCGGTGCGCAGGGCATAGATCAGTTCAATCAGAACGTCCGACGGGTTGCTGGCCGCGAACGCGCCCGCCGCACCGCTGTTGAGCACGCCGATATTGCCCCAGGTCCAGCTTGCATCGGCCACGACCGGCACGCTCAGCACGCCGCGCGGCTGGGTGGTGCCGTTGCCGCTGATGAAGGCGGTGCTTTCCTGTTCGGCGAACACTGTCTCAACCTCGTCAGCCACCCAGCGGTCGACATCGACCATGGCGTCGTCGAGGATGGTCTGCGTGGCGGACGGCATGGCGTAGAGCTCCATGGCTGGCACCACGAGTTCGGACAGCACCTGCGAGGCGGTCTCAGGGCGCGCCGCCGTCTCCCCGACCCAGCCGGAAGCCGGCCCGGTGGCGGAGAAGGCCGCGCGGTAGGTGCCCGCCGAGATCGTGCGCACCGTGGCCAGCGACCGCATCGGCGAGATGGCCGCCAGGCGCTGCAGGATCTCGCGCTCGACCTCTGCCGGGGCGACGAAGCCGCCATCGACACCGGAGCCGGCAGACAGGGCCTTGCCTTCGAGGGCCGCGAGGCCGGACACGTCGCCGCGCCGGATGTAGGCCTCGAAGCCGGACTTGTGGCCCGCCTGACGCGGATCGGCCGCCGCAGCGCCCAGCACCGGGCGGCGGTTGCTCAGCATCAGCCGGTCAAGCCGGCGCTGCTGCTCGTCGAGCGCCGTGTCGATGCGGGCCAGCTTCTCGTCCAGCAGCACGTCGGCGCTGGCGCGCTGCTCGATGTCGCCAAGGCGCTGGTCATTGGCGTCGCGGAAGGCTTCGAAGGTGCTGCGCAGTTCGTTGTAGGCCTCGTTGACGTCGCTCAGCTGCGCCTTGGCTTCGGGCGCGGGGATGCAGTGGGTGGTTGTCTCCATCGGGATCGTCTCCATGTGATCAGTGGGTAAATGCGAACGGAACCGGTCAGGCGGCCGGCATGGCCTTGGCGAGCACGGAAGGCCCGCCAGTCTTGACCGCCGACACGCGGGCCTGCGGCAGAAGCGGGAAGGTCACGAGCGAGACCTCCCACAGGTCGATTTCAGAAAGCCGGCGGTAGCCGGTGCGCGGATCGCTGCGGGCCTTCACGGTGCGGAAGCCGATCGAGAGGCCATCGACCGCCCCATCGCGCATCAGCGCCAGGATTTCGCGGGCCCGCGCCACGTCGAGCGACAGCAGCCCGCGGACGAACAGACCGCGCGCATCCTCGCGCAGCACGAGCCACTGGCCGAGCGGCTCGGAGGGATCATGCTGCCAGAGCAGCTTGATGCCGCGCACG
>JAIYDY010000053.1 GCA_027487245.1 Hyphomicrobiales bacterium | reverse complement strand
CAGACGCTCTGGACCGACACGCTCACCGCCGCGCCCGGCTCGGTCGGGCAGGTCCGCGCCTGCGCCCATGAGCTCACCCGCTTCGCCAAGACCCGGGATGCGGCGATCGTGCTCGTCGGCCATGTGACCAAGGACGGCCAGATCGCCGGCCCGCGCGTGGTCGAGCACATGGTCGACGCCGTGATTTCCTTCGAGGGGGAAGGCGGGCATGCCTTCCGGGTGCTGCGCGCCCAGAAGAACCGCTTCGGGCCGACCGACGAGATCGGCGTGTTCGAGATGACCGGGCGCGGGCTGGCGGAGGTTGCCAATCCCTCGGCGCTGTTCCTTGCTGGCCGTGACCTTTCGGCGCCGGGCGCTGCGGTGTTTGCCGGCATGGAGGGCACCCGCCCCGTTCTGGTGGAAATCCAGGCGCTGGTGGCGCCGACAGCCCTGGGCACGCCGCGCCGCGCGGTCGTGGGCTGGGATCCGAGCCGGCTGGCCATGGTTCTGGCGGTGCTCGAAACCCATGGCGGGCTGCGTCTGTCGGGCCATGATGTCTATCTCAACGTGGCGGGCGGGCTGCGCGTGCAGGAGCCCGCTGCCGACCTCGCCGTGGCGGCGGCGCTGATTTCCTCGATGACCGGGGCCGTCTTGCCGCCGGACGCCGTCTTCTTCGGCGAAATTGCGCTGTCTGGTGCGGTCAGGCCCGTTTCGCTGGCGAGTGCCCGCATCAAGGAGGCCGGCAAGCTCGGCTTTGCGGCCGTCGTTGCGCCAGCCGCCGCCGATGCGACAGACATGCGGGGCATGCGCCTGACCGCGACGCCGCATGTCTCGGAACTCGTGGCCTCGATCGCGGCACGGAGCCCAAAGCGGGCGCAGCGAACATCACGCACAGATGAGGAAACATAACCGGCAAGACGTGACGCAGACCCGAACAGCAGTTATAGACGAGACGATGCGGCGCGGGTTTCGATGCGCTGGCGTGTCCCGGTTCCAGAAGCGGCGAACTCTCCCATGTCCTTGACCATCCTTGATCTGATCGTCCTTGGCGCGGTCGTACTGTCTGCTCTTCTGGCAGCCGTGCGGGGTTTCACGCGCGAAGTTCTGTCGATTGCCTCCTGGGTGGCGGCAGCTGTCGCGGCCTGGAGCCTGCACCCGATGCTGCTGCCCTTCGTCAAGCAGCACGTGAAGCAGGATACCATCGCTCTCGTGATCGCGATTGCGGCGATCTTCCTCGTCACGCTGGTGATCGTTTCGCTGATCACCGCGCGCATCTCGGACTTCGTGCTTGATTCGCGCATCGGCGCGCTGGACCGCACGCTGGGCCTTGCCTTCGGCGCGGCGCGCGGCGTGCTTCTGGCCGTTGTCGGCTTCCTGCTGTGGACCACGCTGGTTCCGGACAGCCGCCAGCCGGATTGGGTGCGCGACGCGAAGACCAAGCCACTGCTCGAATCGTCGGGCAAATCGCTGTTGTCGATGCTGCCGCAGGACATCGACACGAGTTTCATCAAGAACCTCGCACCGAAGACAGGCGCGCCAACAGATGCGCCCGCCGAAGAGCCGCGCCCGCCCGGCACAGTCGCGCCGCCGCAGCGTCGCACCGAAGCGCCGGCTCCGACACAAGGAGCGCAGGTCGATCGCGCCGCCCTCCAGCGAACCATCGACAATGCACAACGGCAAGGTGCACAACCGGTACGGCCCTGATCCGGAGACGCCGAGATCGGCGTCATCGGACCTGGGTATGATCACTGAAACGAGGGTTGAGGTGGATCTGATGGCAAGAGCAGGCAATCTGGCAGCCAATCCCGAAAGCGATGTCGATGGCGACAGGCTGCGCGAGGAATGCGGTGTGTTCGGCATCTTCGGCCATCCCGATGCCGCTGCGATAACCGCACTAGGCCTGCACGCTCTCCAGCACCGTGGGCAGGAGGCTGCCGGTATCGTCAGCTTTGATGCGGGGCGTTTCCACTCCGAGCGCCGTCTCGGGCTGGTCGGCGACACGTTCTCGGACAAGAGGGTTATCGACCGCCTCCCTGGCCTCGGAGCCATCGGCCATGTGCGTTATTCGACCACGGGCGAAACCATCCTGCGCAATGTCCAGCCCCTGTTCGCCGAACTCGACCAGGGCGGCTTTGCCGTGGCGCATAATGGCAACCTGACCAACGGGCTCAGCCTGCGCCGCCAACTGATCCGTGACGGCGCGATCTATCAGTCGACCTCCGATACCGAGGTGGTGCTGCATCTGGTGGCGCGCAGCCGCAAGGCCCATTTCATCGATCGCTTCGTCGATGCCCTGCGCCAGCTCGAGGGCGCCTATTCGCTGGTTGGCCTGACCAACAAGAAGCTGATCGGCGCGCGCGATCCGCTCGGCATTCGCCCGCTGGTGATCGGTGAACTCGATGGCCGCTTCATCCTCGCCTCTGAGACCTGTGCCCTCGACATCATCGGCGCGCAGTTCGTGCGCGAGGTGGAGAATGGCGAGGTCGTGGTCATCTCCGATGACGGCATCGAGAGCCACAAGCCGTTCCCGCCCGTGCAGGAGCGTCCCTGCATTTTCGAAGCGATCTATTTTGCGCGGCCCGACTCACTGATGAAGGGCGTCAGTGTCTATGAACGCCGCAAGCGCATGGGCGGGGAGCTGGCCGCCGAAGCTCCCGCCAATGCTGATGTGGTGATTCCGGTGCCGGATTCCGGCGTGCCGGCGGCTTTGGGATACGCCCATGCCAGCGGCATCCCGTTCGAGCTTGGCATCATCCGCAACCATTATGTCGGCCGCACCTTCATTCAGCCGACCCAATCGGTGCGGGAGTTGGGCGTGCGCATGAAGCACAGCGCCAACCGCAGCGTGGTGGCCGGCAAGAGCATCGTGCTGCTCGATGATTCCATCGTGCGCGGTACGACCTCGGTCAAGATCGTCAAGATGATGCGCGAGGCGGGTGCCCGCGAGGTGCATTTCCGTATTTCATCGCCGCCGATCACGCATCCTGACTATTACGGCATCGACACGCCGCAAAAGGACAACCTGTTGGCAGCGACCCACTCGCTGGAAGAGATGCGTGCTTTCATCGGCTGCGATACACTGGCCTTCCTGTCGGTCAATGGCATCTACCGCGCCATGGGCCATGCTGGCGGACGGGACAGCTTGCGCCCGCCGTTCACCGACCACTGCTTCACGGGGGGCTACCCCACCGGCCTGACCGACCAGACGGGCGAGAGCAAGCAGCAATTGTCGCTGCTGGCCGAAGCAGGCTGAGGAGCAGCGGAAAGTGGCTATTCTCAAGGATCGTGTTGCCCTTGTCACCGGCGCGTCGCGCGGCATTGGCCGCGCCGTGGCATTGGAGCTTGCCCGCCGCGGGGCGCATGTGGTTGCGCTGGCCCGCACCCAGGGCGCGCTGGAAGACCTCGATGACGACATCACCGCGCTGGGCGGCAGTGCGACGCTTGTGCCGCTCAACCTCACCGATTTCGAGGCGCTCGACCGGTTGGCCGAGGCGATTGCCGAACGCTGGGGCCGGCTCGACATCCTGTTCGGCAATGCCGGCATGCTGGGGCCGCTGTCGCCGCTGGGCCATGTGCTGCCCAAGGAGTGGCACGCCGTGATGGAGACGAACGTCACGGCCAACTGGCGCCTGATCAAGGCGATGGATGGCCTACTCAGGGCGTCCGACGCAGGGCGCGCAGCCTTTGTCAGCTCCGGCGCGGCCCACAAGTGCACGGCTTATTGGGGCCCCTACGCGGTCTCGAAGGCCGCCGTCGAGGCGCTGGCACGGACCTATGCCGCTGAAACCGCGACGACCGCGATGACCGTGATGCTGGTCAATCCCGGCCCGCTGCGAACCCGCATGCGGGCAGAGGCGATGCCGGGCGAGGATCCCAAGACCTTGCGTACGCCCGAAGAGGTGGCTGGCGGAATTGCTGACCTTCTGTCACCTGGCTGGACGAAGAGCGGTATGATCTACGACGTGCCGACCGGCACGATCAAGGCCCCTCGAGCGCCGGCCTGAGGCGGCTTTGCAAGGTTGTGGCCTTACCGGTTCTTGTCGCGATCGCTGCCGCTGCCGCGCCCGTCCGAATAGGGATTGTCGCTGGCCCGCACGTTGATGCGGATCGGCACGCCGGGCAGGTTGAAGGTTTCGCGCAGGCCGTTGACCAGATAGCGCGAATAGGCCTTCGGCAGGTCGAGCAACTGATTGCCGAAGAGCACGAAGGTCGGCGGGCGGGATTTGGCCTGCGTCATGTAGCGGATCTTGATGCGCCGGCCCGACACGGCTGGCGGAGGATGGTGCGAAAGCACATCGGCCAGCCACTTGTTCAGCCGCGCGGTCGAGATGCGCGTGTTCCAGGTGTCGGCCGCCTTGATCACGGCCTCCATCAGCCGGTCGAGGCCCTGCCCGCTCAGGCCTGACAATGGCACGCACTGCACGCCGCGCAGCTGTGCCAGCATGCGGTCACACTCCTCGCGGAGCTCCTTGAGCAGACCGGGCTGGTCGGCGACCAGATCCCACTTGTTGAGGCCGATCACCACGGCGCGGCCCTCGCGCTCGCACAGGTCGGCGATGGTCAGGTCCTGCTTTTCGAACGGAATGGTCGCGTCGAGCAGGACGACGACAACTTCGGCAAAGCGGACTGCCCTGAGCCCGTCTGACACGGAGAGCTTTTCCAGCTTTTCGGTAACGCGTGCTCGCTTGCGCATGCCGGCGGTGTCGAACAGCTTGATCCGGCGGTTGCGCCATTCCCAGTCGACCGAAATCGAATCGCGGGTGATGCCGGCTTCCGGCCCCGTCAGCAGGCGCTCTTCACCGATCATGGCGTTGATCAGCGTCGACTTGCCGGCATTGGGCCGGCCGACAATGGCGACGCGCAGAGGTTTTTCGGGCGGGGCCGTGCTGATCTCGATGTCGCCGTCGACGATCTCGTCGTCGAACAGGCCATCATCCTCCTGGGCAGCCTCGTCATCGTCCTCGATGCCGATCAGCGGAATCAATGCCTGGGCCAGATCAGCCGTGCCTTCGCCATGCTCGGCCGAAAACGGAATAGGCTCGCCAAGGCCCAGCTCATAGGCCTCGTAGGTGCCGGCTGCGCCCTTGCTGCCCTCCGCCTTGTTGGCGAGCAGGATGACCGGCTTGCCCGAGCGGCGGACCAGTTCGGCAAAGGGCCGGTCAGTCGGGGTGATGCCGACGCGGGAATCGATCACGAACAGGATGATGTCGGCATCGGCGATCGCGGTTTCGGTCTGGGCCCGCATGCGGTGGGCGAGCGAGCCCTCTTGCGCTTCCTCCAGCCCTGCGGTGTCGATGATGGTGAAGCGCAGCGGGCCGAGCGTGGCCGCACCTTCGCGCCGGTCGCGGGTGACGCCAGGCGTGTCGTCAACCAGCGCAAGCTTGCGCCCGACAAGCCGGTTGAACAGGGTCGATTTGCCGACATTGGGTCGGCCGATGATGGCGATGGTCGCGGTCATGCTGGATACGCCACACTTTCACGGTTCGCGCCGAAGGCGCGTCTACTTGATCTCGACCGCGCCGGCCTTGACCAGCCCGAGATAGAGGTCGGCCCGCTGCCGCAGGCCCTGCGGCGCTTGCGGATCGACCACGATCTGGTCGAACCACCGACCCGCTTCATCGAGATTGCCGGCCTTCAGCGCGGAAAGCCCCAGGATTTCGCGGGCCGTGTGCCGCCATGTGCCGGCTGGTACCGCGAGCGGCTCGACCGCAGCCCTGATTTCGGCATAAGGCGCGCTGTCGACCTTGAGGAGATTGGAGCGGATGCGGGCAAGATCGCGGAAAACCTGCTCGACGGTCGAATCATTGGCGAGCGCGTCAAAGGCCTTGGCCCCGTCGGCAGGCTCGCGGCGGGCAGCTTCGGCGGCAAGGCGGAAGCGGGCCACGAGGCGGTAGCCGTCGCTGCCTTCCTTGGTGAGGTCGGTCAGGGTCTTCTCGGCGTCCTCGCCACGGTTTTCGCGCGAGGCCTTCAGGGCCTCTTCGAGACGGGCGCTGACAGCGTGCGCGGCCTGCTCCTGGCGATGCAGCCAGAAGCGCCAGCCCCCGACGGCAACCACCAGCAGCGCCAGCAGGACGATGACGAGATTGCCATACTTCTTCCAGATGTCAGCCGCCTTGTCGCGGCGGACCTCTTCATCGATCTCGCGGAGAAAATTGTCGGACATGGAGCGAAAGCAACCGGTTTGCAGGACAGAGGCTGCGGTTAGCACAGCCAGCCGAGCAACGCGAGAACCTTCGGCATGGCAACAAGGCAGCGATGCAGGGGCATCGGGCGGGGCAGGACCATGCCGTCAGCGCGCCGGAAAGAGCAGGCTCGCATCACCATAGGAATAGAAGCGGTAGTTCCGGGCGATGGCATGGGCATAGGCGGCCTGCATCGTACCCAGGCCGCTGAAGGCGCTGACCAGCATGAACAGGGTCGAGCGCGGCAGATGAAAATTGGTCATCAGCGCATCGACGCCGGAAAAACGGTACCCCGGCGTGATGAAGATCGCGGTGTCACCGGAGAATGGCTGGATCAGCCCCGATGCGTTGGCGGCGCTTTCGAGCAGCCGGAGCGAGGTCGTGCCGACCGCGATGATCCGCCCGCCGCGGGCACGCGCCGCATTCAGGCGGTCGGCAACAGCCGCGGGAATGCAGCCCCATTCGGCATGCATGCGATGATCAGTGGTGTTGTCCGCCTTCACCGGCAAGAACGTGCCGGCGCCGACATGCAGCGTGACGAAGACGTGCTCGATGCCTCGCCCGGCAAGCTTTGCCAGCAGGTCATCGGTCAGATGCAGGCCAGCGGTCGGGGCCGCCACCGCCCCATCCTCGCGGGCGAACACGGTCTGGTAGTCGGCCTTGTCCCTGGCATCGAGACGGCGCTTGCCGGCAATGTAAGGCGGCAATGGCAGTTCGCCGAGACGGGCGATCGCTTCGTCCAGCACGGGGCCGGAAACATCGAACGCCAGTTCGACCTCGCCACCCTCGCCTTTGGCGATGACCTCGGCCATGAGCGGGGCCTCGCCAGCATCGCTGCTGCCGAAACGCACGATGTCTGCCAGCCCAAGCTTTTTCGCCGGCCGCGCGAACGCGAGCCAGCGGGAAGCAGACTGGCGCTTATGCAGCATGATCTCGACCCGCGCACCGCCCTCGCCCTTCTGGCGGATGCCATACAGGCGAGACGGAATCACACGGGTGTTGTTGAGCACCAGGACATCGCCGGCTTGCAACAAGCCCGGTAGGTCCGAGACAACTGCATCGGTCAAGGGCTGCGCACCGGCCTCAGGCCGCACGACGAGCATCCGGGCCGAATCGCGCGGGCTGACGGGCCTCAGCGCGATCCGGTCTTCCGGAAGATCGAAATCGAACAGGGCAACGTCCATGGTGCGACCGGACCTTGTCCGCGCGCTGGATCAGGCGTCGGCCATCACCTTCATCGAGACGATGCTGTCAGGATCGCGCACGGGTTCGCCGCGCTTGATCTTGTCGACATTGTCCATGCCTTCCACGACCTGGCCCCAGACGGTGTACTGCTTGTTGAGCCAGACCGATTCCTCGAAGCAGATGAAGAACTGCGAGTTGGCCGAGTTCGGATTGCTGGAGCGCGCCATCGAGCAGGTCCCGCGGACGTGCGGCTCGGCCGAGAATTCCTGCTTGAGATCGGGCATGTCGGAGCCGCCGGTGCCAGTGCCGTGCGGGCAGCCGGTCTGCGCCATGAAGCCGTCGATGACGCGGTGGAACTTGATGCCATCGTAGAAGCCGGCGCGCGCCAGCGTCTTGATCCGCTCGACATGGTTGGGCGCAAGGTCGGGCCGCAGCGCGATGACGATCTTGCCCTTGGTGGTTTCAACGACAAGCGTGTTCTGGGGATCAAGGCTCATGGGAATTCTCTGTTCAGGAGGGTGATGCGGGGCGGGATGGGAAGGCGGCTCAGCGGGCATCCGCCATGAGCTTCATGCTGATGATCTTGTCGGGGCCGCGCACGGCGCCATTGGCCGCGCTGTCGCCCTTCTTGATCTTGCGGACATTGTCCATGCCCGAGACGACTTCACCGAACAAGGTATACTGGCCAGTCAGCGGGCCGCAGCCTTCAAAGCAGATGAAGAACTGGGAGTTGGCCGAATTCGGATCCTGCGCACGGGCCATGCCCAGAGAGCCGACCTTGTAAGGCTCGCGGGTGAACTCGGCAGGAAGGTTCGGCAAATCGGAGCGGCCGGTGCCGGTGCCGGTCGGATCGCCGGTCTGCGCCATGAAGCCGTCGATCACGCGGTGGAAGACGATGCCGTCATAAAAGCCGCGCTTGGTCAGCGCCTTGATCCGCTCGACGTGCTTCGGAGCAAGGTCGGGCCGGAGCCGGATCGTCACCGGGCCGTCCTTGGTTGTCAGCACGATGGTGTTCTGGGGATCGGCCGGCGCCTGGGCACTGGCCAACTGAGGCGAAACAACGGCAGAGGCCACGAGCAGGGCAACGGAGAGACCAAGGGCTTTCACAGACATGACGATGATCCTTTGCATCTTGCTTTTGCAGGTGGCGTAGCGATTGAACCGGGACATGACAAGGCGGACAGGTCCGTTTCGAGCATTCTGTGTGGCAGATCACGCCTGAAATCCGGTGGCACGAATTGGATCACGTTCAGGCATGCGGAAATTTCAGGCAAGCGTGCTAAAAAAGATGACAGTCATCTAAAGTTCATGTAGCAATTTTGAATTGGTCAGCGATAGCGCTCTTTGAAGCGTTTTGCGGTCCAGGTCTCGGGAGGAGCAAACACCCGTTTTTCGTGAGAACGCGCTGTCCAAGCGCGCCACGGGGCGGTATAAAAAAAGCAAATTTGCAAAGCAAGGCTCGCGCCTTGCTTTTTCTTTTTGGGCCCTCAGCTCGTCCTGAAAGCCCAACGATGTCAGACATCTGACCTGATTGGCTCAGACATCGAGGTAGTTCCATCCGACATAGACGCCGGCAAAGACCACAAGCGCAACAAAGCTGGTGATCACGGCCTTGCGGGCAAGCTGCGGAGCCACGGGCGCGCCGGGCTCCGTGCCATGGGTGATCTCGCCCGCTTCGGCCTGGCTGCGGATATCCAGCGGCAGGATGCAGAACAGCACCGTCCACCAGATGACAAAATAGACAGCGAAGGCGGCAAGCAAGGACATCGGTGATTCCCCCTCAGGCAGATATGGGGCGGATCAGACCTGTTCCAACTCGGTCAGAGTGCCGCAGAAATCCTTCGGATGCAGGAACAGCACGGGCTTGCCATGCGCGCCGATCTTCGGCTCGCCATCGCCCAGCACGCGCGCGCCCGCGGCCAGCATCCGGTCCCGTGCCGCAAGGATGTCCTCCACCTCGTAGCAGATGTGGTGGATGCCGCCATCGGGGTTCTTGTCGAGGAAGCGGGCAATCGGAGAGGCGTCTCCGAGCGGCTCCAGCAACTCGATCTTGGTGTTCGGCAATTCGATGAACACCACTGTCACGCCATGCTCCGGCAAGGCCTGCGGCGCGGTGACATGCGCCCCGAGCGTGTCGCGATAGCGCGCCGAAGCGGTAGCAAGGTCACGCACCGCAATGGCGACATGGTTGAGACGCCCGATCATGAAACCTCCTGCTAGGACAAGGGCCTGCCCATGGAGCCGCCCGACTGGTTGAGCGCGAGGACATGAGCCCTGCAAACGATCGCCCTTTTGCCTCGGGATGGCCGTCACCTCAAGGCCGGCAGACGCAGCCGACGCGGTGTCAGACCTCAATCACCAGTGCATGGACGACGGGCTTCTTGCCCCATTCCTCGCCGACAGCCCCGCGGACGGCCTTCTCGATGGAGTTGCGCAGGCCTTCAGGGTCGCGCCGGCGCTGTTTCGGCATGTTCTCGACCAGATCGAGCACGGCGTCATTCACGACATCATCGAAGGTATCGCCGTCCACCGTCTTGGGCGGCAGGCCCATGCAGGCGATTTCCAGATCGCCGGCGATGTTGCCCTTGTCATCGATGGCGATGGCCACCGAGACAATGCCGGCGAACGAGAGCTTGCGGCGGTCAGGCACCGTCTTTTCGCCAGCCCCGATGCGCAATTCGCCATCCTGGAAGATGCGGCCGGATGGCACATCATCGACCTTGACCGGCCCTGACGGATCAAGCGCGATCATGTCCCCATTGGTGACGACGAGCACGTGCGGCACCTTCAGTTCGGTGGCAAGACGGGCATGTTCGTGCAGATGCAAAGGCTCGCCGTGGGCGGGAATGGCGATGCGCGGGCGCACCCAGCCATACATCTGCTTGAGTTCCTCGCGGCGCGGGTGGCCGGAGACATGCACCAGGGCCTGCCTGTCGGTGATGATCTCGATGTTCTGGTCGGCAAGGGCATTGTGGATCGCGCCGACGGCCTTCTCGTTGCCCGGAATCGTGCGGGACGAAAAGATCACCCGGTCGCCGGGTGACAGCGCGATCTCGGGATGCTCATCCATGGCGATGCGTGACAGGGCCGCACGCGGCTCACCCTGGCTGCCGGTGAGCAGGGCCACGACCTTCTCGCGCGGCAGGTAGCCGAACGTCTGGGCGGAGCGAAAATCGGGCAGGCCTTCCAGCATGCCGCAATCGCGCGCCACATCGATGACGCGCTCCATGGCGCGACCGACAACCACGACTTCGCGCCCGCAGGCGATCGCAGCTTCGGCAACAGAGCGGAGGCGTGCGACGTTCGACGCGAATGTGGTGACGGCAACGCGGCCCGGCGCAGAACGGATCAGTTCTTCCAGCGTCTTGGCCACGTCCGCCTCGCCGGGACTGATGCCCTCGCGCATGACGTTGGTCGAGTCGCAGATCATGGCGAGAACGCCCTCGTCACCCAACTCAGTGAGGCGTTTGGAATCCGTCGGCCATCCGACATGGCGTGTGTCGTCGATCTTCCAGTCGCCGGTATGCACGACGAGACCGGCCGGCGTGCGAATGGCCAGGCCACAGCTTTGCGGGATGGAATGCGCGACCTTGATGAACTCGATCGAGAAAGGCCCGAGTTCGAAAGGAACGCCGGGCACCACAACGTGCAACGGCACCTTCGGCGAGCCGGGTTCCTGCAACTTGCGGGTCGAGATGAGCCCTGCGGCGAACTGCGTGCAGTAGACCGGGGCGCGCAGCTTCGGCCAGAACGTGGCCAAGGCACCGATATGGTCCTCGTGCGCGTGGGTGATGATGATCGCGAGCAGGTCCTTGCGGCGTTCTTCGATGAAACCCAGATCGGGCAGGACAATGTCGATGCCGGGCGCTTCTGGACCGGCAAAGGTCATTCCGCAATCGACCAGGATCCACTTCCGGGTCTTTTCCGGGCCAAAGCCGTAGAGCGCCGCGTTCATGCCGATTTCGCCGAGGCCGCCGAGCGGGCAGAAGACGAGCTGATCTAATTTTGCCATGGGCTTGTCAGTAAGGGGATTGGCGCTGCGGTCAATCACCAAAGAACAGATCGCCGGCATCAAACGTGCGTTCGCCGTCCGCTGTATCCAGAACCAGACGGCCGTGGGCATCGATGCCGCGCATGATGCCGGAGACCTCGCCGCCAGGCGGGCGGATGCGGACGCGGGCTCCAAGACCGTGCGCGCAGGCGAGCCAGGCCGCCCGCGTTGCGGCAAAGCCGGTCTGCCATTGCGCCATGGCGGCCAGCCAATGATCACACAACGCCGCAAAGACCGCATCGCGCGAGACGGTTTGCGCCGCGTCCGCAAGGCAACTCGCAGGATATGGTGTCCCGGATGGGGCCGAGACGATGTTGACGCCGAAGCCGACCAGCACGGCGAACGGCCCCTGAACCTGCACGCCTTCCAGCAGCAGGCCAGCCACCTTGGCGTGGCCGAGCAGGAGATCGTTGGGCCACTTGATGGCCAGCCGGGGATGGGAAAGCCTCGTTGCCGCCGAGACCGCCCCATGCAGGGCCAGGCCAGCCACGAAGCTGAGTTCCGCCGCGCGCGCCGCTTCGCAGGGCGCGGTCAGCGCCAGCGTGGCGTAGAGATTGCCGGGCGGCGACGTCCAGTTGCGGCCATGGCGGCCCCGGCCACCGGTCTGTTCGTCGGCGACGAACCAGCACGGATTGCACGAGGTGCCGACATGGCTGCGAGCCTCGTCCATGGTCGAGCCGACCGAGGCACGGTGAACCAGTTCATGCCCGGCGGCGAGCGCACCGGGGCCAAGCGAGAGCATGAGCCCCCTGCCCTCAGAACAGCGAGCGGGCGGCAACCTGCGCGGCGGAAACAAGCGGGCCCGGCACCAGCCAGAACAGCAGGACAGCCGCACTGGAGGCCGCCAGAACACCCTTCAGCGCCGGCGTCATGGTCTCGAAGGCCCCCTTTGGGGCATCGAAATAGATGATCTTGACGATGCGGAGGTAGTAATAGGCGCCGACCACGCTGGCGATCACGCCGATGACCGCGACATAGTAGAGCTTGGCCTCGATGGCCGCGGTGAAGACATAGAACTTGGCGAAGAACCCGGCCAGCGGCGGGATGCCTGCCAGCGAAAACAGCAGCATCGCGAGGCAGAAGGCAAGCAGCGGCTGCGACTGCGACAGGCCCCCGAGTTCCTCGATGTCCTCGACCATCCGGCCGTCGCGGCGCATGCACAGGATGCAGGCGAAGGTGCCGAGGGTCATGACCAGATAGATGGCCATGTATATGGCGACGCCCTGGACGCCGTTGACGGTTCCAGCGGCGAGCCCGACCAGCGCAAAGCCCATGTGCCCGATCGAGGAATAGGCCATCAGGCGCTTGATGTTGCGCTGGCCGATGGCGGCAAAGGCACCGAGGATCATCGAGGCCACGGCCACGAAGATGATGATCTGCCGCCAGTCGCCGATGGCAGCCGGGAATGCGCCGACGAAAACGCGCACGGTCATCGCCATCGCCGCCATCTTGGGCGCGGCAGCGAAGAAAGCCGTGACGGCGGTCGGCGAGCCTTCGTAAACGTCGGGCGTCCACATGTGGAAGGGCACGGCCGAGATCTTGAAAGCGAGGCCGGCTGCGATGAACACCAGCCCGAAGACCAGACCCAACCCGATCTTGTGACCGCCCTCCGCACCATGGCTGAGCGATGCGGCGATGCCGTCAAAGCTGACTGTGCCGGTGAAGCCATAGACCAGCGACATGCCGTAGAGCAGCATGCCGGAGGACAAGGCGCCGAGGACGAAATACTTCAGTCCGGCTTCCGAGGACTTGGCATCGTCGCGGTTCATGGCGGCGACGACATAGAGCGCGAGCGACTGCAGTTCGACGCCGACATAGAGCGCAATCAGGTCGTTCGCCGAGACCATCATCATCATGCCGACGGTGGCGAGAACGATGAGGATCGGGAACTCGAAGCGGGCGATGCCTTCTCGGCGGATATAGTCCGACGACATGACCACGGCGGCAGCTGCACCGACCAGCGTCAGCACCTTCATGAAGCGCGCGAAACCATCGACGACGAACGCGCCATTGAAGGTCACCAGCTTGCCGGTCTGGGTCAGCATCACGAAACCGGCGACGCCGAACAGGATGACGGCCAGCATCTCCAGAAGGCGCAGCGACTTCTCGCCCTGCACAGCCCCGATCAGCACCATGGCAAGCGCGCCGATGGCGAGCACCAGTTCCGGCAGGGCAGGCATCAGATCGGGAACAGCCGCCATCGGGTCACATCCTCACGGGGCGGCCAGCAACGCCAGCTTCGCAGCGCTGACGGCGGCCTGATAGTTCTTGAGCAGAAGATCGGTAGGCGCGGCGAAGGCGTCGAGGATCGGACCAGGGCGCACGCCGTAGTAGACCGTCAGCGCTGCCAGCGGGACCAGCAGCACCATCTCGCGGCGGCTGACATCGGTGATGCCCTTGAGTTCCGGCTTGTCGAGTTCGCCGAACATCACACGGCGATACAGCCAGAGCGCATAAGCTGCCGACAGGATGACGCCAAAGGTGGCGAAGAAGGCCACCCAGGGATTGGCCTTGAAAGCGCCCAGCAGGGTGAGGAACTCGCCGACGAACCCGGCCGTGCCCGGCAAGCCGACATTGGCCATGGTGAACACCATGAACAGCACGGCATAGATCGGCATCCGGTTGGTCAGGCCGCCATAGGCCTTGATCTCGCGCGTGTGCATACGGTCATAGACCACGCCGACACACAGGAAGAGCGCGCCGGAAACCAGACCGTGGCTGATCATCTGGAACATGGCGCCCTGGATGCCCTGCGCCGTCATGGTGAACAGGCCCATGGTGACGAAGCCCATGTGCGCCACCGAAGAATAGGCAATCAGCTTCTTGATGTCCTCCTGCATCAGCGCCACCAGCGAGGTGTAGATGATGGCGATGACCGAGAGGGCAAAGACCATCGGCGCAAACATGGCCGAGGCTTCCGGGAACATCGGGATCGAGAACCGGATGAAGCCATACCCGCCCATCTTGAGCAGGATGCCGGCAAGGATGACCGAGCCTGCCGTCGGTGCCTCGACGTGGGCATCGGGCAGCCAGGTGTGCACCGGCCACATCGGCATCTTGACGGCGAAAGAGGCAAAGAAGGCCAGCCAGAGCCAGGTCTGCAAATCCTTGCCGAACCGGTGCGCGAGAAGCTGGGTGATGTCGGTTGAGCCGGCGCTCCAATACATCGCCATGATGGCGAGCAGCATCAGCACCGAGCCAAGCAGCGTATAGAGGAAGAACTTGAACGAGGCATAGATGCGGCGCTTGCCGCCCCAGATGCCGATGATCAGGAACATCGGGATCAGGCCGGCTTCGAAGAAGATGTAGAACAGCACCAGATCGAGCGACACGAACACGCCGATCATCAGCGTTTCGAGCACAAGGAACGCCACCATGTACTCCTTCATGCGGTGTTCGATGCTCTCCCACGAGGCGAGAATGCAGAACGGCATGAGAAACGCGGTGAGCAGCACGAACGGCATCGAGAACCCGTCAACGCCGAGCTTGAAGCGGATCGTCTCCGACAGCCAGGCGTGGCTCTCCAGCAACTGGAATTGCGGGCTGGCCGTGTCAAAGCGGTTCCATGCCACCAGCGCCAGCGCGAAGGTAATGATGGTGGTGATGAGCGCTGCCATGCGGGCGTTGGACCGCACCGAGGCCTCGTCGCCGCGCAGGGTCAGGATGAAGGCTGCGCCGACCAGCGGCAGGATGAGCAGACCCGAGAGGATACCGAAACCGAACATCACATCACCCGCGCGTCAACAGATACCAGGTGATCAGACCACCCACGCCCATGATCATCGAGAAGGCGTAATGGTAGACGTAGCCGGTCTGGAGCCGGACGACCCGGCTGGTGATGTCCACCACCCGCGCCGAGATGCCATCGGGGCCGAGACCGTCGATCACCATGCCGTCGCCCTTCTTCCACAGGAAGCGGCCAAGCCACTTGGTCGGGCGGACGAAAAGCCAGTCGTAAAGCTCGTCGAAATACCACTTGTTGAGCAGGAAGCGGTAGAGAAACTCATGCCGCTTGGCGATCTCGCCGGGCACATGGGGCCTCAGGACGTAGCAGTAGAACGCGCCGGCAAAGCCCAGCACCATGGCGACGAACGGCGACCAGACCACCCACTTCGGAACCTTGTGGAAATCGTGGATGATGTGGTTGTCCTTGCCCGTGAACAGGGCCGTCTTCCAGAAGCTCTCGTAGTCGTGGCCGATGAAGGCTTCCTTGAAGACGAAACCGGCGGCAATCGCCCCGATCGACAGCACCGCGAGCGGCACCAGCATCACCCATGGGCTCTCGTGCGGAACATGGGCATGGTGATGGCCGGCGTCGTGCCCATGATCGGCGTGCGCGCCATGGTGCGCGCCGGCCAGCATGGTCGGCGCTGCGCCGTGGTCCTGATGGGCGTCCCCGCCCCAGCGCGGCTTGCCTTCAAACGTCATGAAGTAGAGCCGCCATGAATAGAACGAGGTGAAGGCCGCTGCCACGACGAGCAGCACAAAGGCCATCGAACCGATGCCGGTGCCCTTGGCGAAGGCGCTCTCGATGATCGCGTCCTTGGAGAAGTAGCCCGCGAGGAACGGAAACCCGGTCAGCGCCAGCGTGCCGATGGTCATGGCCGCAGCCGTGAGCGGGATGTGCTTGCGAAGCCCGCCCATGTTCCGCATGTCCTGCTCGTGATGCATGGCATGGATGACGGAGCCTGCGCCCAGGAAGAGCAACGCCTTGAAGAAGGCGTGGGTGAAGAGGTGGAAGATGCCGGCCCCGTAGGCCCCGACGCCGAGCGCCACGAACATGTAGCCAAGCTGGGAGCAGGTCGAATAAGCAATGACGCGCTTGATGTCGTTCTGCACGAGGCCGACGGTGGCGGCGAAGAAGGCCGTGATCGCCCCGATGATGACCACGACCGTCAACGCCGTCGGCGAATACTCGAAAACGGGCGACAGGCGCGCCACCATGAAGACGCCGGCGGTCACCATGGTCGCGGCGTGGATCAGGGCCGAGACGGGTGTCGGGCCTTCCATCGCGTCCGGCAGCCAGGTGTGGAGCAGGAACTGGGCCGACTTGCCCATTGCGCCCATGAACAGCAGCAGGCTTGCCAGCGTGATCGCATTCCACTCGAACCCGATGAAACGGAAGGTGGTCGTGGCCAGTTCCGGAATGCGGGCGAAGATCTGGTCATAGGCGACCGAGCCGGTCAGCCAGAACACCAGGAAGATGCCAAGTGCGAAGCCGAAATCGCCCACGCGGTTGACCACGAAGGCCTTCATGGCGGCCGCATTGGCAGAGGGCTTCTTGAACCAGAAGCCGATCAGCAGATAGCTCGCAAGGCCCACGCCCTCCCAGCCGAAGAACATCTGGACGAGGTTGTCGGAGGTCACCAGCATCAGCATGGCGAAGGTGAAGAGCGACAGGTAGGCGAAAAAGCGCGGCCGGTGCTCGTCCTCGGCCATGTAGCCGATGGAATAGAGGTGCACGAGTGCGGACACGGTGTTGACGACAACCAGCATCACGACCGTGAGCGTGTCGATGCGGAACGCCCAATCGACCTGCATGCCGCCCGACTGCATCCAAGTCGCGATCTGCACGCGCGTGGTGCCGGGCCCGAAGCCGACCTGGACGAAGGCAACCCAGGACAGGACAGCCGCAATGACCAGCAGCGAGGTGGTGATGAGTTCGCTCGGACGCGGCCCGATCATCCGGCCAAAGAAGCCCGCGATCAGGAAGCCGACCAGCGGCAGAAAGACGATGGCGTGATACATGCCGCTCAGCCCTTCATCATGTTGATGTCCTCAACCGCGATGGTGCCGCGGTTGCGGAAATAGGTGACGAGGATGGCGAGGCCGATGGCCGCTTCGGCAGCGGCCACTGTCAGAACCAGCAGCGCAAAGACTTGCCCGACAATGTCATTGAGGAAGGTCGAGAAGGCGACGAGGTTGATGTTGACGGCGAGCAGGATCAGCTCGATCGACATCAGGATGACGATGACGCTCTTCCTGTTGACGAAGATGCCGCGCACGCCGAGCGTGAACAGGATCGCTGCGACGGTGAGATAGTGGCCAAGTCCGATCATGATCGCCCCCTCACACCCCGGTCCGGGAGGGCACCTTGCGGACCTCCATGGCTGTTGCCTTCGTGCGCGCCACCTGATCGGCCACGTTCTGGCGCTTGACGCCATCCTTGTGGCGCAGCGTCAGCACGATCGCGCCGATCATGGCGACCAGCAGCACGAGGCCGGAGGCCTGAAAATAGTAGACATACTTGGTGTAGAGCACGAGGCCGAGCGCCTCGGTGTTGGTCACTTTGGCCGGGTCGGGAATGGGTGACAGCCCCGCCTTCAGCGCGCCCGGATCAATGGTCCAGGCGCCCACCACAAGCGCAAGCTGCACGAGGAAAATGAACCCGATGATCAGTCCGATCGGCAGATATTGCAGGAAACCCTGCCGAAGCTCGGCGAAATCGACATCGAGCATCATCACCACGAACAGGAACAGCACGGCGACCGCGCCGACGTAGACGACGACAAGGATCATCGCCAGGAACTCGGCCCCGAGCAGCAGGAACAGGCCTGCCGCATTGACGAAGGCGAGGATGAGGAACAGCACCGAATGCACGGGATTGCGCGAGGCGATGACCATCACCGCCGACGCAACCGTGACGGATGCGAACATGTAGAAGAAGGCCGCGGCTGCGGTCATGATCCCAACGCTCCCCCGCCCCTTTGGCGGCTTGTTCTTGTGCGGCGCAATGTGACCTGCGCAGCGTGGTCTATAGTCCCCGACTCAACCGGCAACAACCCGGCAATTGGCTTAGTGACCCCGCCGGTGTCATCCCCGGCACACCAAAGGCGCGGGAAGGGAATCCATCTTCGAGGCAGTCCGCTGTGGATCCCCTTCCCGGACCTTCCGGGCCGCCGGGGATGACACAGGCGTTTGCGTAGAAATCACGAACCGACATACACTTTGCTTATTCCTTCATCCGACCCAAGTATTGGCCTACAAGCCTTTGGATTGTAAAAAATATGGAAACCGAAATAATAGTAGCAATTATGATTTTCACTTCTGCAGAGAAATCTGTGTACATGGCGACAAATATACTTGTAAATAACACTGGAAAAAACGCGAAAACGAGCGTGTAACCATCTCTCTTGTTGTGCTTGTATGGCTCCATTGGTCATGTCTTCATTCAACTACCGATACGGCGCATCCATCTTGATGTTCCGGGCGATCTCCCGTTCCCAACGGTTGCCGTTCGCAAGCAGGCGTTCCTTGTCGTAGAACAACTCCTCGCGGGTTTCGGTGGCGAATTCGTAGTTTGGCCCCTCGACGATGGCATCGACCGGGCAGGCTTCCTGGCAAAAGCCGCAGTAGATGCACTTGGTCATGTCGATATCGTAGCGTGTGGTGCGCCGCGTGCCGTCATTGCGGCGCGGGCCAGCCTCGATGGTGATGGCCTGGGCCGGGCAGATCGCCTCGCACAGCTTGCAGGCAATGCAGCGCTCCTCGCCGTTCGGATAGCGCCTGAGGGCGTGTTCGCCACGGAAGCGCGGGCTGAGCTGCCCCTTCTCGAACGGATAGTTCAAGGTCGCCTTGGGCTTGAAGAAATAGCGCATCGAGAGCGCGAACGCCCCGACGAACTCCTTCAGCAGCAGCGACTTTGCCGCCTGATCCAGTCGAAACGCCATCCGCGTCTCCCCTTCCTGTTCGCCAGCTAGCCGAACAGCCAGTGGCCCAGTCCATATCCGGCAACAATGCCGCCTGCGATGAACACGCCGTGCACGATCGCCCAGAACAGGCGGATGCGTGCGCGATAATCGGCGCGCTCGGTCTCGTTTTGTGAACGGTCCGTCGCCTCCAGCGCCTTGATCACGACGCGGGAGATGATGGATGCGTTCAGATAGCCCAGCATGGCCCCGAGCGCTGCGCCAGCCAGCGCGGCGACGGACATGCCCTAACCCTTGACCGGCCCCCAGCCTGTGAGCTGGAGGACGAGCGCTGTCACCACCACCATCGCCAGCGACAGCGGCAGAAACACTTTCCAGCCAAGACGCATCAGCTGGTCGTAGCGATAGCGCGGCACAAAAGCCTTCACCATGGCGAAGCCGAAGAACACCAGGCAGACCTTCAGCACGAACCAGACCACGCCCGGCACCCAGGTGAACGGCGCGAACGGAAACGGCGGCAGCCAGCCTCCTAGGAACAGGATGGTGGCCATGGCGCACATGGTGATGATCGCCACGTATTCGCCCAGCATGAACAGGAGATACGGCGTGGACGAGTATTCGACCATGAAACCGGCCACCAGCTCCGATTCTGCTTCTGGCAGGTCGAACGGAGGCCGGTTGGTTTCCGCCAGCGCCGAGATGAAGAAGATCACGAACATCGGGAACAGCGGCAAGAAATACCAGCCGAGCAGGCCGTAGGGGCTCGCCTGCGCCTCGACGATCTTCGTCAGGTTGAGCGAGCCGACGCAGAGCAGCACGGTGATGATGACGAACCCGATGGAGACCTCGTAGGACACCATCTGCGCGGCAGAGCGCAGCGCGCCGAGGAAGGGATACTTCGAGTTGGAAGCCCAGCCGGCCATGATGATGCCGTAGACGCCCAACGAAGACACGGCGAAGATGTAGAGGATGCCGACATTGATGTCGGCAATCGCCCAGCCGGCATTGACCGGCACCACGGCCCAGGCCGAGAGCGCCAGCACGACCGTGACCAGCGGTGCCAGCAGGAACACGCCCTTGTTGGCGCCCGAGGGAATGATCGGCTCCTTCAGCACGAACTTGAGAAGGTCGGCGAAGGATTGCAGCAGCCCCCAGGGGCCGACAACGTTGGGCCCGCGCCGAAGCTGCACGGCCGCCCAGATCTTGCGGTCGGCATAAAGAATGTAGGCGATGAAGACGAGCAGGCAGGCGATCAGCAGCAAGGTCTTGCCGACGATGATGGCCAGGGCAATGAGGAGTTCGGGGATCATCGGCTCATATCCTCACTCTGCCGCCTGCTGCGCCCGGCCATCGGCCAGCGACTGGCACTCAGCCATCACGGCAGAGGCGCGCGCAATCGGGTTGGTCTGGAAATAGGCTGTCACCGGCGAGGCGAACGCGGCCTTGCCAATCTTGCCGCCGCGCTTGGCCAGCGTTGCGACCGCAGCCGGATCCGCAGCGGCGACAGCGCCGATGGCGGCGAAATGCGGATGGGCGGCATAGAGCGCCTTGCGCAATTGCTGCAACGTATCGAAGGGCAGCGCGTTGCCAAGCGTGCCTGACAGTGCCCGCACGATGGCCCAGTCCTCCTTGGCCTCGCCGGGCGGGAACACGGCGCGGCTGGTCATCTGCACGCGGCCTTCGGTGTTGGCATAGGTGCCGGACTTCTCGGTGTAGGCCGCGCCGGGCAGGATCATGTCGGCACGGTGCGCGCCGCGATCGCCATGGCTGCCCTGATAGATCACGAAGCTGCCTGCGGGGACCTCAACCTCGTCGACCCCCAGGAGCCAGAGCACATCGAGGGCTCCGGGCTGGAGCATGGCGGTCGCATCAAGCCCGCCCTCGCCCGGAACGAAGCCGAGATCGAGCGCGCCAACGCGGGACGCTGCGGTGTGCAGCACGGCAAAGCCGTTCCAGTCCTCGCGCACGGCACCGATCTGGCTGGCAAACTGCGCGGCCATCGACAGCACGGCTGCGCCATCAGGCCGGGCCAGCGCGCCCTGCCCGACGATCACCAGCGGGTGCTTGGCCTTGATGCTCTCGTAGGTCTTGACGAGTTCCGACAATGAATCCGGACCGGCACCGAGGTAGTTGTAATCATAGGTCAAATCGGCCTTCTCGCCGATCAGCCCGATCATCACGCCGCCCTTGAGGAAGCGCTTGCGGATACGGGTATTGACGAGGCTGGCTTCCCTGCGTGGATTGGTGCCGATCAAAAGGATCGCATCGGCCTCCTCGATGCCGGCGATGCCGGCATTCAGCACATAGCCTGCGCGCCCGGCAGAGGGATCAAGCGCAGCGCCGTCCGTGCGGCAATCGATGTTGGCCGAGCCGAGCGAGGCCATCAGGGCTTTCAGCGCGAACATTTCCTCGACGGCTGCCAGATCGCCGGCGAGTGCGCCGATGCGGGCCGGCGCAGCTGCCTTCAGCCTGTCGGCCACGGCCTGAAGTGCTTCTGCCCACGACACGGGCTCCAGCTTGCCATTCCTGCGCAGATAGGGGCGATCAAGCCGCTGGCTCCTCAGCCCATCCCAGATGAAACGGGTCTTGTCGGAAATCCACTCCTCGTTCACGGCCTCGTTGGTGCGCGGCATGATGCGCATCACTTCGGTGCCGCGCGAGTCCACGCGGATAGCCGAGCCGACCGCATCCATCACGTCGATGCTCTCGGTCTTCTGCAATTCCCATGGCCGGGCATTGAAGGCATACGGCTTCGAGGTCAGCGCGCCGACGGGGCAAAGATCAATGACGTTGCCCTGCAATTCCGAGGTCATCGCCTGTTCGAGATAGGTGGTGATCTCCATGTCCTCGCCGCGCCCGATGGCACCGAGATCGGTGCCGCCGGCGACTTCGGTGGTAAAGCGGACGCAGCGCGTGCAGTGGATGCAGCGCGTCATCTCGGTCTTGACCAGCGGGCCGATATACTTGTTCTCGACCGCGCGCTTGTTCTCGGCATAGCGCGATGAGTCCACGCCATAAGCCATGGCCTGGTCCTGGAGATCGCACTCGCCGCCCTGATCGCAGATCGGGCAATCGAGCGGGTGGTTGAGGAGCAGGAACTCCATCACGCCCTCACGCGCCTTCTTGACCATGGGCGACTTGGTCGAGACGACCGGTGGCTCGCCGTTCGGGCCGGGGCGCAGGTCGCGCACGCCGATGGCGCAGCTGGCCTGGGGCTTGGGCGGGCCGCCCTTCACCTCGACAAGGCACATGCGGCAATTGCCGGCAATCGACAGCCGCTCGTGGAAGCAGAAGCGCGGCACTTCCGCCCCGGCAGCCTCGCAGGCCTGCAGGACGGTGTAGTCCGCCGGGACGTCGACTTCGATGCCGTCAATGAGGAGTTTTGTCATCAGTTCGATCTCACTCCGCCGCCATGCGTGCCGGTTCGGCATGCGGATTGGCGGCATACTGGTCGATGCGTTCTTCGATTTCGTGACGGAAATGGGCGATCAGGCCCTGGATTGGCCAGGCCGCCGCGTCGCCGAGCGCGCAGATCGTGTGGCCTTCGACCTGCTTGGTCACATCCAGCAGCATGTCGATCTCGCGCTTCTGGGCGCGGCCATCGGCCATGCGGTTGAGCACGCGCCACATCCAGCCGGTGCCTTCACGGCAAGGCGTGCACTGGCCGCAGCTCTCATGCTTGTAGAAATAGCTGATGCGGGCAATGGCGCGGACCACATCGGTGGACTTGTCCATGACAATGACCGCCGCCGTGCCGAGGCCGGAGCGCAGCTTTGACAGCGAGTCGAAGTCCATCGGCGTGTCGATGATCTGGGCTGCCGGCACCATGCGCACCGACGAGCCGCCGGGTATGACGCATTTAAGGTTGTCCCAGCCGCCGCGCACGCCGCCGCAATGCTTGTCGATGAGTTCGCGGAACGGGATGCCCATCGCCTCCTCGACATTGCACGGCTTGTTGACGTGGCCGGAGACGCAGAACAGCTTGGTGCCGACATTGTTGGGGTTGCCGATGGCGCTGAACCAGCTTGCGCCCCGGCGCAGGATGGTCGGCGCGACCGCGATCGATTCGACATTGTTGACGGTCGTCGGGCAGCCATAAAGGCCGACATTGGCCGGGAATGGCGGCTTGAGGCGCGGCATGCCCTTCTTGCCTTCAAGGCTTTCGATCAGCGCCGTCTCTTCGCCGCAGATGTAGGCGCCGGCGCCGTGGTGCACATAAAGATCGAACGGATAGCCGTGGATGTTGTCCTTGCCGATCAGCTTGGCGGCATAGGCCTCGTCCACCGCGCGCTGCAAGGCCTCGCGCTCGCGGACATATTCGCCGCGAATGTAGATGTAGGCGGCGTGTGCGCCCATGGCAAAGCTTGCGATGAGGCAGCCCTCGACCAGCGTGTGCGGATCATTGCGCATGATCTCGCGGTCCTTGCAGGTGCCGGGCTCGGACTCATCCGCATTGACGACGAGATAGTGCGGGCGGCCATCATTCACCTTCGGCATGAAGGACCACTTCATGCCGGTGGGGAACCCGGCCCCGCCGCGTCCGCGCAGGCCCGAGCGCTTCATCTCGTCGATGATCCAGTCGCGGCCCTGGTCGAGAATGAACTTCGTGCCATCCCACTGCCCGCGCGCCTTCGCCCCCTTCAGGGAGCGGTCCTGCCGGCCGTAGAGATTGGTGAAGATGCGGTCCTTGTCAGCAAGCATGGTGCGTGATCCTCACTTGCCCTTCGGCTTGTCGCCGACGGCGCTGTCGGGCCGCCAGCCTGAAGCCAGCTTCTGCGACTGGTCGACCCAGGCATCGCGCACGGCGCGGCCCTTGAAGCCTTCCATCTTGCTGTCGATCCACGCCAGCTCCTTTGGCGTCCACGCGGCAATCTGATCGAAATGCCACACGCCAAGCGTGTTGAGCAGCTTTGCCAGCTTGGGCCCGACACCCCAGATCAGCTTGAGATCGTCGCCCTTGCCGCTGCGTGCCTTGGCCAGCAGCTTCGGTGCGTCGGTGTCGGGGGGGCTTGCCACCTGCACAGGCGCGGTGGGCGATGCGGCGCGCGGGCTTTTCGGTGCCTTGGCAGCAACGGCAGGCGCGGGCACGGGAGCCGGAACAGCGGCGGGGGCCGGAGCGACTGCAGGGGTCTGAGCCGGCGCCGCAGCCGCGATTGCGGCGGCAGCAGCCTTGGCGGCTTCGGCAGCCTCAACAGCCTTCTTCGCGGCCTCGCGATCAGCCGCAATGCGCTTTTGCCAGTCACCGCGGCCAACGGCCGAGCCGTCATAGAGCGCCTTGTCCTTGAGGGTGTCGCCGCCGCCGAGCGGCTCGGAGCAGGAGCGATCAACCTGCGGGCCGGTCTTCACAGGCTTGCCGGCGCGCAGGTTGTCGAGGAGCGCGGCGAAGTTCTCGGGCGTCAGATCCTCGTAGTAGTCGTAGTTGATCTGCACCATCGGGGCGTTGCAGCAGGAGCCGAGGCACTCGACCTCAAGCCAGGAGAGCTTGCCATCGCTGCTGACGGTGGATTGCGGGCCGATCTTGTCCTCGCAGACCTTGATGATCTCGCGTGCACCCTTGAGGTGGCACGGCACGGTGCCGCAGACCTGCACGAAATGCTCACCCACCGGCTGGAGGTTGAACATGGTGTAGAAGGTGACAATCTCGAAAACGCGCATGTAGGGCATGCCGAGCTTGCGCCCGACGGCTTCGATGGCCTTTTGCGGCAGCCAGCCGCCGGCCTGTTCCTGCGCCATCCACAACAGGGGGATCACTGCCGAAGCCTCGCGGCCCTTGGGATACTTGGCGATCTGGCCATCGGCCCAGTTGTCGTTCGACT
Organism: Hyphomicrobiales bacterium; assembly: GCA_027487245.1. Classification (GTDB taxonomy): domain Bacteria; phylum Pseudomonadota; class Alphaproteobacteria; order Rhizobiales; family Beijerinckiaceae; genus Allobosea. The sequence goes on along the minus strand of JAIYDY010000053.1, from coordinate 2,982 downwards.
TCGAGAAGGCGAACTCCTTGGGCTGCACAGCGTCAGGGGCTAAACGACGGACCGACATTCATCTCACCTCAGGCACGCGACAGCGAGTAGGCACACGCCGCCAGCACGAAACAGGCCACGCCGGCCACGACATGCGGCAATGTCTTGCCGCCGGCCTTGCCGACAAAATGATAATCCAGCGCTGCCATCACCGCGCCGACCAGGAGCACGATGGCCAGCGCGCGCCATTCGCGGAACGAGACCAGCCCCAGCATGATGAACGCCATGGCGAGATAGCGCGCCGCGAACGTCTCAACCAACGAGGCTTTGGTGTGGGCCAGCGTCGAAAGCGCCCGCTCGCCCTGCCGCAGAATCAGCACGCCGCACAGGCCCAGAAAGCCGGCGGCGACAAAGATGACAAAGCTGACGAAGGTTTCGAGGCTCACCGGTCCACCTCCCCGAACACGATGTCGATCGAGCCCAGAATGGCGCTGACATCGGCCAGCATGTGCTTGCGGCACATGAAATCCATGGCCTGCAGATGCGCGAAGCCAGGAGCCTTGATCTTGCAGCGATAGGGCTTGTTGGTGCCGTCGGACACGACATAGACGCCGAACTCGCCCTTTGGGGCCTCAACGCAGGCATAGACCTCGCCGGCGGGCACCTTGTAGCCCTCGGTGTAGAGCTTGAAATGGTGGATCAGCGCTTCCATCGAGCGCTTCATCTCGCCACGCTTGGGCGGCACTATCTTGCCGTCTGTCGACGAGATCGGCCCATCGCCAGAGGAAGAGAGCAGCAGGTTGCAGCACTGCTTCATGATGCGGACCGACTGGCGCATCTCTTCCATGCGGATGCAGTAACGGTCGTAGCAATCGCCGTTCTTGCCGATGGGGATGTCGAAGTCCATTTCCTCGTAGCACTCATAGGGCTGGCTCTTGCGCAGATCCCATGGCGCGCCGGAACCGCGCACCATCACGCCCGAAAAGCCCCACTTCCAGCAGGTTTCGAGATCGACAACGCCGATGTCGACATTGCGCTGCTTGAAGATCCGGTTGTCGGTGAGCAGGGTCTCAAGGTCATCGCAGACCTTCAGGAACGGATCGCACCACGCGGCGATGTCCTCGACCAGCTTTGTCGGCAGATCCTGATGCACGCCGCCGGGGCGCACATAGGCCGCATGCATGCGGGCACCGCAGGCGCGCTCGTAGAAGATCATCAGCTTCTCGCGTTCCTCGAAGCCCCAGAGCGGCGGCGTCAGCGCGCCCACATCCATGGCCTGCGTGGTGACGTTGAGCAAATGCGAGAGAATGCGGCCAATCTCGGAATAGAGCACCCGGATCAACTGGCCACGGCGCGGCACCGCAATGCCGGCCAGCTTCTCGACTGCCAGCGCAAATGCATGCTCCTGATTCATCGGCGCGACATAGTCGAGCCGGTCGAAATAGGGCACAGCCTGGAGCCAGGTCTTGGCCTCGATCAGCTTCTCGGTGCCGCGGTGAAGCAAGCCGATATGCGGATCGACGCGTTCGACGATCTCGCCGTCAAGCTCAAGCACAAGGCGCAGCACGCCATGCGCCGCCGGATGCTGCGGGCCGAAATTGATCGAGAAATTGCGGATGTTGTGTTCACCCATGGCGATCAAACCTTCGCTTTTTCATCGCCGGGAAGCACATACTCGGTGCCTTCCCAGGGGCTCAGGAAATCAAAGTTCCGGAATTCCTGCACCAGCTTCACGGGCTCATAGACCACGCGCTTTTCGGCATCGTCGTAGCGGACCTCGACAAAGCCCGTCAGCGGGAAATCCTTGCGCAACGGATGCCCTTCGAAGCCGTAATCGGTGAGGATGCGGCGCAGGTCAGGGTGGCCGGTGAACAGGATGCCGTAAAAGTCGTAGGCCTCGCGCTCATACCAGTTGGCCGCCGGGAAGATCTCGATGACCGACGGAACCGGAGTCATTTCATCGGTTTGCAGCTTGACCCTGATACGATGATTCAGGCGCGGGCTGAGGATATGATAAACCACATCGAACCGCTTCTCGCGGGCCGGATAGTCGGCGCCGCACAGGTCCGTGAAGTTGAAGAACAGGCAAGCCGCGTCATCGCGCAGGAAGCGCAGCACGGCGACGATGTCGGCAGCCTCTGCTTGAACCGTCAGTTCGCCGAACGACACGGTCGCGCCCGTGACCTTGCCGGGCAACGACGCCTTGATGTGTTCGCCGAGTGCGGCAAGCGCTTCGGTCATGTCAGTCGTCCCCACAGTGTCATGGCCGGGCTTGTCCCGGCCATCTCGGTCAGAAGGGCAATGCCCTTCAAACCCAAACGTCTGGCCTCTCCGCATCGAGATGGCCGGGACAAGCCCGGCCATGACACGTAAGAGACATTCCTTATCCCCAGCCCTGGCGTCCTTGGATTCCGGGCCCTTTGCTGCACTTAGCCCCGGAATGACGGGGCGGCGCAGAAATTACATCACCGCTCGATCGTCCCCGTGCGCCGGATCTTCTTCTGCAGCATGAGCACGCCGTAAAGCAGCGCTTCTGCCGTGGGCGGGCAGCCAGGCACGTAGATGTCGACCGGAACGATTCGATCGCAGCCGCGCACGACCGCATAGCTGTAGTGATAGTAACCGCCGCCATTGGCGCAGCTGCCCATCGAGATGACATAACGCGGCTCGGGCATCTGGTCGTAGACCTTTCGGAGCGCCGGGGCCATCTTGTTGGTCAGCGTACCGGCCACGATCATCACGTCGCTCTGGCGCGGCGAGGCACGCGGGGCGAATCCGAAGCGCTCGACATCGTAGCGCGGCATGGACAGCTGCATCATCTCGACAGCGCAGCAGGCCAGTCCGAAGGTCATCCACATCAGCGAGCCGGTGCGGGCCCAGTTGATCAGGTCATCGGTGGTGGTGACGAGAAAGCCCTTGTCGGCCAGCTCGTTGTTCATCTCGAGGAAGAACGGATCATTCGAGCCGACCGGCTTGCCCGTCGCCGGATCGATGATGCCTTTG
>JAIYDY010000054.1 GCA_027487245.1 Hyphomicrobiales bacterium | reverse complement strand
GTGGCACCATAACGGCCTGGCCGTCATAGAAAACGATCGCAGGGAAGTTGAAGCGGTTCACGCCAGTATCGCGGGTCAGCGTCCAGGTGGTGTTGTTGGACAGCATGTCCACTTCGCCATTTGTCAGCGCGGGGAACCGCGACTGCGTTGTCACCGGCACGAACTCGACCTTGGTCGGGTCGTTCAGGATCGTGATCGCCAGGGCGCGGCAGATCTCGACGTTGAAGCCTTCCCAGACGCCCTGGGCGTTGGGCACGCCAAACCCTGGATTGGACGGACCTTGCACGCCGCAGCGCAGCGTCCCGCGCTGCTTGATCTGATCCAGATCGCGGCCAGCCTCGGCCACGGTGGTCCCGAAAAGCATCGCGCCAACGGCTGCGATCCCCATGAGCCAGTTCTTCATTTGATGCTCCCTAAAGGCCCGGCCGCTCGACCGGAAAACACGGTGAAATCGCTGTCGCCGCAAACCAGTCAGGGCGAAGCTCGACACCAGATTGCGCAATCTGAAAGCGATTCAAGTGGGCACGTCACAAAAACTGATGCGAGCCATGCAGAAAGTTGAACATTTGCCCTTCAAAGCGGCAACGCGCCAGAAATGCGGCGCCGAAAGCCAAAAAAACAGACGGTGGAATTCCAAATTCACAAGGAAACACTGTTATTTTTCGGCATGTTGGCGGCTGCGCTTGCCCGCTGGCGGGCTGGCCGTTCGGATCGCTGGAGAAGCCAGGACAGAAGCCTGTCCCCGTGCGGATTGAACGCGGAGCGAGGGGCTTTACCCACCTGTCAAGCTTCCGTAAACCCAAACGCAATGGTTTGCGTGAGATGAACAGGCTGGTTTTTCGGAGCATGTCCCGATTGCCAGACACGAGATCTGAGACACGCCCTTTTGCGGGTGTTGCCATATCAACGACCTTGCCAAACGCTCTCTTGGTTTGTCCGGAATCCGAGCCCTCCATGCCAAGCCTTCCGATGTCGCCGTTCCGCCGCTTGAGCCTGGTTTCAGTTTTGGCCGCAGTGCTTGCATCGTGTGGACTGTCGCCGGATTTCAGCGGAAACTATCCCAGCAAAACAGACGTCAAGCCGCATCCGGGCGTCGTCACGGCACGGCAGTATCCGATCCATGGCATCGATGTCTCCAAGTGGCAGGCCGAGATCGACTGGGCCGCCGTCAAGGCCGCCGGCACGCGATTTACCTTCATCAAGGCCACCGAAGGCGGCGACCACGAAGACGAGCGCTTCCGCCAGAACTGGAATGGCGCCAAGTCCGCCGGGATCCCCGTCGGGGCCTATCATTTCGTGTTCTGGTGTCGCCCGGCGCACGAGCAGGCGCAGTGGTTCGTGCAGCATATCCCGCGCGATCCAAATGCCCTGCCGCCGGTGCTCGACCTGGAATGGAATGGCCACAGCCGCACCTGTCCTCGCAAGGTTCCGCGCGAGGTTGCACTGGAGAAGGCGCGCGTCATGCTACGCGAGCTTGAGGCGCACACCGGCAAGGTACCGATCATCTACACCGACATCACTTTCCACAAGGAGGTGCTGGAGGGAGAGCGCGAGTTCGATCGCTATCCCTTCTGGTTGCGTTCCGTCGCGGCACGTCCAGAAGAGCGCTACGTCGGGCGCCCCTGGGCCTTCTGGCAGTACACAACCACCGGGCGCATTCCCGGCGTTCGCGGCGATGTGGATCGCAATGCCTTCTATGGCACCGAACAGGAGTTCGCCGGCTGGTTGCGTGGTGACTTCGACATTGCCAGCCGCACCTGGCGGCGTGTCCCGCCGGCAGGCCATGCTGCGCAAACAACGGCAACGCGCCCTGCCCCGGCCGAAGCCGCCATCGTCGAGGACTGACGACCGCGAGGATGCGCGGCGAAGTGAATTTCGCTTTCCCGCACCTCAGCCGTTAGGGCTTCGTTCACCGTGAGCGCATCTCGATGCATTCCGGAAACCTGCCATTTACCGTGATCGCGCCATGGCTGGAGCAACCGGGAATGTCGACATGGTTGCGTTTGCCTTTGGCCGCCAGGGCCGTGCCCTTGCCTCGCTTTCAGCGCTTGTCTGCGCCATGGTGCTGTCCGTGCCGGTCGAAGCGCGCACGCCCTTTCCGAAGAAGGGCGATGCCGAGCCGCACCATGGCGTCCGCGATGCCAAGCAGAAGACCATCCAGGGCATCGATGTGTCTCGCTGGCAGCAGGATATCGATTGGGACCGCGTGAAGAGTGCCGGAACCCGCTTCGCCTTCATCAAGGCCACCGAAGGTGGTGACCTGCTCGACCGGCGTTTCCGCGAGAACTGGGACGGCGCACGTGCCGCCGGCATCCCGCGCGGTGCCTATCATTTCGTGTTCTGGTGCCGCCCCGCGCGTGACCAGATCCGCTGGTTCATCCGCAATGTGCCCAAGGAGCCGCAGGCCCTGCCGCCCGTCCTCGATGTCGAGTGGAACAACCATTCGAGTTGCGCCAGGACCGAGCCTGCCAAGGCACGCCAGAAGATGCGCGAGATGCTGCGCGCCTTCGAAGCGCATTATGGCAAGAAGCCAATCATCTACACGGACATCAACTTTCACGCTGACGTTCTGGAAGGCACCACCGAGTTCGATGACTATCCGTTCTGGATCCGCTCGACGGCTGCCCGGCCGGAGAAGCGCTACGAGAATCGCCCGTGGGAATTCTGGCAGTTCACCACCACCGGCCGTGTGCCGGGAATTACCGGCGATGTTGACCGCAATGCCTTTTTCGGCAGCGAGAAGCAGTTCACCGACTGGATCGCGGGGCGCTATGACATCGGCGCGCGGCGGCCGATGAATGCCAACTCGCGGATCGCACAGCCCGTTCCGATCGATCCTGTTCCGCGCCGCCCGGCGCAGGCCTCGGGGGCGGCGACACCGCGGCTGTCAGGCCCGATGGACCTGCGCCCGCCGCGCAGCGTGGGCGTGACCGGCAGCATCGTGCGCTCCAGCGAAGGCGAGCAGCGCTGAGGAAGAAGGTGGCTCGTCGTCAGAGCCAGCGCCGGACGCGCGCCGCATAGGCCGACCATTCCGCACCGAAGCGTGCGGCCAGATGCGCCTCCTCGCGGATGATCGCCATCCGGGTCACAGCCAGCATGAAGGGTGCGATCACCAGCCCATACCACAGCGAGGCATTGACCAGCCCGAGCCCGAACAACAGCACGGCTTCCGAGAGATAGATCGGGTTTCGGCTGATGTTGAAGGGTGCGGCTGTGATCAGTGCATCGGCGCGCCGGTTTGGCAGCACAGAGGTCTGATGCTGGCGAAACGCAAGAAAAGCCCACAGCATCAGCCCCAGACTGGCAACAACCAGAAGCCAGCCCACCGGCACAAGCAAGGCAACAGGGCCGGGCAACGACAAGGGCAGCACACGGCTTAGCAGATGTGCCACGGCCAGCGCTCCGAGAAACAGGATCGGCGGCCAGGGAATGACGTTTGGCCTGTCCTGAAAGGGCGTCATGGCAGCAGCCTTCACAACACGCGGATGATGGCCTCGATCTCGACCGTGATGTTGTTCGGCAAGGAGCCCATGCCGACGGCCGAGCGGGCATGGCGGCCCTTCTCGCCAAGGACAGCGACCATGAGATCGGAGCAGCCGTTGATGACCTTGGGATGATCGGCGAAATCCGGCGTGGCGTTGACCATGCCAAGCAGCTTGACCACCTCGACCTTGTCCAGCGAGCCGGCTGCCTGCTTCATGGCGGCCAGAAGCCCGAGGCCGGTGAGCTTGGCGTGCTCGTAGGCCTGCTCCCAGCTCACGTCGGCACCGACCTTACCGGTGTGGTTGCTGCCATCCGGCTTGCGCGGCCCCTGCCCCGAGAGGAACACGAGATCGCCGACCCGCTTGAAGCGGACATAGTTGGCAATCGGGGCAGGCATCTCGGGCAATGTCAGACCGAGCTTCTTCAGGTTCTCTTCTGCGCTCATTACCTACTCCTCACGGTCTCTTGCGGAATTTCGACGTGCGCTTGGGATGCCACCAACGGCCCTTGAGCACAACGCCTTCGGAGACGATGCGGCGGTCCCCGATCAGATGTTCGCCCACCACATCGACATAGTCGAAGCGCCCTTCCTTAACCGACAGGATGGTGGCATCCCCCAGCGAGCCGGGCATCAGCGAGCCGTATTCCATGCGCTGGAGGGCGACGGCAGCATTCAGCGTCGACGCCTTGATGACATCGGACAGGCTCATGCCCATGCACAGGAATTTCGACATGGTGGTGACCTGATCGAAGGCCGGCCCGTCGATGCACAGGGTGTGGACATCAGACGAGATCGTGTCTGGCTCAAAACCGTTGGCCAGCATGGCGCGGGCAGTCTTGAAGGCGAACGAGCCCCCGCCATGACCGACATCGAACAGGACACCGCGCTTGCGCGCGTTCAGCACAGCCTGCTTGACGCTGCCTTGCCCGGTGCAGGGCGCATTGGGAAACGGGCGAAAGCAGTGGGTAATGACATCTCCTGGCCTGAGCATGTCGACCACTTCCTCGTAGGAAGGCGGCGGATGGTCGATGTGGGCCATCAGCGGCATGCCAACCTGCTCGGCCACCTGCAAGGCGGCGTTGAGAGGTGCCGTGCCCTGATCGCCGGACGAGTGCCGACCGACGCGCACCTTGATGCCGACGATGAGGTCGCGATTCTTGTCCGCAACCTCGGCACACTCAGCCGGGGCCATAAGGCGGACGTTCTCGCTTTCGCCGACCATGATCGTCTTCGAGAACCCGTAGATGCCGGCAAATGAAACATGCAGATAGGCCAGGATGCGGGCCTCGGAGCGCTCGATGACATGCTTGCGGAACCCGGCCCAGTTGCCCGGCCCGGCGCTGCCGGTATCCACCGATGTGGTCACACCGGAGGCGCGGCAGAACTCGTCCGCATCAACGCCAAGCGAGGTTCCGCCCCAGTAAACATGGGTGTGCAGGTCGATCAGTCCGGGCGAAACGATGTAGCCTGAGACATCGCGGACTTCGGTATCCGGGCTGGTGGCCAGATCCTTGCCGATGGCCGAGACCTTGCCGGCGGTGAACGCGACATCGCGGATGCCGTCGAGGTTCTGCGACGGGTCGATGACGCGTCCGCCCTTGAGGATCAGATCATGGCTCATGCGGCAACATCCTCAGGTGAGCGCCCGACAAGGGCGCGGTAGACATCAGGGTCGGTGGCACCTTCCGTGCCGTAGACCACGATGCGCGATGTGGCATCCAGCGACAGCGCGGTGCGCATGGCTGAATCCTGTGCGGCCAGCCGGAAGCCGGCGAGGCCCGCAACGCCGGATTCCCCGGCGACGATGCCAAGTTCTGCCAGATCGCGCATGGTCGCGATGGCTGCCGCATCGGGAATGGCCATGAACGCATCTGCCCCCGGGCCAACGAGTTGCCAGGCCAGCAGCGATGGCTCGCCGCAGGCAAGCCCTGCCATGACAGTGTCGAGATCGCCCGACACCGCAGTCAGCGCGCCCGCACTGGCACTGGCAAACAGGCATGCCGCGTTCTCGGGCTCGACCACCGTCATCACGGGCCTGTCGGCACCAAACTTTTCCCAGCGATATGAGAGGACACCGGCGGCGAGCCCGCCGACCCCGCCCTGGACAAAGACGTGGCTTGGCCGGACGCCCTCTGCCTCGATCTCCATGGCCAGCACCGCATAGCCCTGCATCACGGCCTTCGGTGTGTCCACATGGCCCGGCCAGGATGTGTCCGAGACGATGTGCCAGCCATGGGCGGCGGCCGCTTCGGCGGAGGCTCGCACGCTGTCATCATAGGTGCGGCCTTCGCGCCGGACGTCGGCACCGAAACCGGCGATCGCCGCTGCACGGCCCTCGCTGACGCCTTCGTGCACAAAGATCACGGCCTGGATGCCCGCGCGTCGCGCACCCCAGGCCACTGCGCGGCCATGGTTGCCATCCGTGGCACAGGTCACCGTCACGCCCGCAGCCCCATGGCGCTCGACCAGCCGCTGCACGGCATAGGCACCGCCGAGTGCCTTGAAGCTCTTCAGGCCAAAACGGCGACCCTCATCCTTGTAATGCACGGAGGCAACGCCGCAGGCGTTGGCGATGGCTGGCAGGGACAGCAGCGGTGTGGGCTTGTAGCCTTCCCATCGACTGATGGCTGCCAGCGCATCGGCAGCACCCGTCATCGACAGGATGGCGCGTTCCTCGGCGCCGTAGGGTTTCAGGCGTTGCAGCGCTGGGTTGGGCAGAAACCGGGCGGAGAGTTCGTTGATCGACATGACGACATGGTCATCCGCGCGCGGGCACACGGTCAACCCGCCTTTCCCGCATGGGTGGCTGAAGAGACAGCGTGCTGAGGTGGGCACATCGCTGACCGCCAGCCGCCCCCACGCGCGTCACGAAGCAGGCTGCGGTTCGCCGGTGTTGCTGTCGGCCTTGGGGAGCTTGCGCATCAAGGTCTCAGGCTGGATCAGCCCGGCGGACATGATGAGCTTGGCCGCTTCCTCGACACTGATCGGCACTTCGATCACGTCCTTGCGCGGCAGGTAGAAGAAGAATCCGGTGGTCGGATTGGGGCTGCATGGCAGAAAAACACCGACCTGATCATCCGGGCCGGGCAGGCGCTCGGCGATCTCGCTGGCCGCAGGTTTGGAAATGAACACGATCGACCACATGCCCCTGCCTGGATACTCGACCAGACCGACGGTGCGAAACGTGGTGCCACTGCTGGAGAACACCGTCGAGAAGATCTGCTTCATGCCCTTGTACAGGCCGCTGACCACGGGGGTGCGCTCCAGCAGCCCCTCGCCGGCCTCGATCAGGGCGCGGCCAACAAGATTGGCTGTGAGGAAGCCAAGCAGCGTCAGTCCCAGAAGGGCAACCAGAAGCCCGAACCCTGGAATGGCAAAGGGAAGGTAGCTCTCGGGCAGCCACGTTGCCGGGATCAGCGGCTTGACCCAACCGTCGGCCAGACTGATGAACCACCAGGTCACGGCCGCCGTGATCGCAAGTGGGCCGGCAATGACGACGCCGGTCAGCAGATAGCGCCGCAACCGCCCGATCGCGCCGTGCGTGCGGGGGTTCTCGCTAGCAATGTCGTGGATTACCGCACCGACATGCCGGGGATCAGGCGGTTGATCCATCGATCTGTCTCAGCCCCTCGTTGTGCATGCCAGCGGCACCAAGGCCTCGCCGGGATGGAATCATGGCTGCAACTGACGGCAGCAGCTTGATGGCACAGATGCGAGCACCGTGCCACTGCCGTTCCCCTGCGTTTGGCGACGCTTCACTCGACCGTGACGGATTTGGCCAGGTTGCGCGGCTGGTCGACGTCTTTGCCCATGACCAGCGCCGTGTGATAGGCGATGAGCTGGACCGGGATGGCATAGACCATCGCGCTGAACGTCGGGGCCATTGTCGGCATGATGATCGTGGCTTCGGTCGGAATCGTGGTTTCCGCAGCGCCCTTTTCATCGGTGATTAGGATGATACGCCCGCCTCGGGCCGCGACCTCGTGCATGTTCGAGGCCGTTTTTTCAAACAGATGGTCATGCGGCGCGACCACGATCACGGGCATGTCCTCGTCGATCAGCGCGATCGGGCCATGCTTGAGTTCGCCGGCAGCATAGCCCTCGGCGTGAATGTAGGAGATTTCCTTGAGCTTCAAAGCGCCCTCCAGCGCCAGCGGATAGCTCGTGCCGCGCCCCAGATAGAGCACGTCGCGCGCCTTGCTGAGCTTGTGGGCGAGACGCTCGATCTGGACCTCGGTCTTGAGCGCCTGCGTCATCAGCCCCGGCAGCATGATCAACTCGCGCACGAGTTCCTGTTCGCGCGCCACGCTGATCGTCCCACGAGCCCGCCCAGCGGCAATGGCGATGCTGGCCAGCGTGACCAGCTTGCAGGTGAAGGCCTTGGTCGAGGCAACGCCGATTTCCGGACCCGCCGTGATCGGAGCAACGATGTGGCTTTCGCGCGCAATGGTGGATGTCGGAACGTTGACGACCGACAGGATCGTCTGGTTCTGGCTCTTGGCATAGCGCAGCGAGGCCAGCGTATCGGCGGTCTCGCCTGACTGCGACAGGAACATCGCGACACCGTTGCGGGGCGCGAGCGGCGGCTCGCGATAGCGGAACTCGGAGGCGACATCGATGTCACACGGCACGCGCGCGAGGGTCTCGAACCAGTAGCGCGCTGTCAGCCCGGCCAGGTAGGCGGTGCCACATGCGGACATCGAGAGCCGCTCGACCTGGCTCCAGTCCAGTGTCTCCTTGAACGGCATCCGGACGCTTGCTGACACCATGTCGATGTAGGTGGTCAGCGTATGCGTGACGACTTCCGGCTGCTCGTGGATCTCCTTCGCCATGAAGTGGCGATGGTTGCCCTTGTCGACCAGCGCCGCCCCTGCTGCCACCATCTGCGCGGGGCGCTGCACGACCTTGCCGGTAACATCGCGGAACTCGACGGCGTTGCGGTGCAGGATCGCCCAGTCACCGTCTTCAAGATATGCGATCATGTTGGTGAACGGTGCCAGCGCGAAGGCATCCGAGCCCAGATACATCTCGCCATCGCCGATGCCGACCGCAAGTGGCGGGCCATTGCGCGCACCGATCAGCAGATCTTCTTCGCCGCTGAACAGGAAGGCCAGCGCGAACGCCCCGCGCAGGCGCGGCAGCACGGCTCCGACCGCCTCGATCGGCTTCAGGCCGCGGTTGATCTCGCGGGTCACCAGGTGAGCGACAACCTCTGTGTCCGTCTCGGATTCGAAGCGGTAGCCTTCGGCCTCCAGTTCGGCACGGAACTCGGCGAAGTTCTCGATGATGCCGTTGTGGACCACGGCCAGCTTGTCGGTGGCATGCGGATGTGCGTTCGGGACACTCGGGCGGCCATGCGTGGCCCAGCGGGTGTGACCGATGCCGATCAGGCCATTGAGCGGCTCGCGCGACAGCTTCTGTTCAAGGTTGCGGAGCTTGCCTTCGGCGCGCCTGCGGGTGAGTTGGCCATCCTCAAGCGTGGCAACTCCGGCTGAATCGTAGCCGCGATATTCGAGCCGCCGCAAAGCCTCGACGACATCCAGCGCCACAGGGTTCTTGCCGAGAATTCCAACGATGCCGCACATCCGTCTGATCACCCTTCGCTTGCCGGCAAATCTTGCCAGTCTGTTCGCAGAACAGGGAACGCGGGCGCGCCGCGATCTCGCCGATTCACCGCCCCCAAGCCGGTTCAAGGCGGCCAGCGGTAGCGGCTTCGGTCAGCCTGCACCAATCACAATGAATGACCAGTTGTGAACATTCTCCAACAGAGCGGGGTTAATCGGGCCTTTTCAGGCCTTCGGGAGCGCTTTTTTGCGCGCGCGGAACTGGCTGGCCCAGCCAGGGATCTCGACTTGCCGCGCCCGCCCGACCGCCAGCGAATCGGCCGCGACATCCTTGGTGACCACCGTGCCGGAGCCGACATAGGCCCCTGCCGCGATACTGACGGGAGCGACGAGCGATGAGTTGGAGCCGACGAAGGCGCCTTCGCCGATGATGGTGCGGAACTTGGAGAAGCCGTCGTAATTGCAGGTAATGGTCCCCGCCCCGATGTTGGCCCCCGCCCCGACGCTCGCATCACCGATATAGCTGAGGTGGCTGACCTTGGCACCGGCTCCAAGGCTTGCGGCCTTGATCTCCACAAAGTTGCCGACCTTGGCCTTTTCGCCGAGATCGGCACCGGGCCTGAGGCGCGCGAACGGGCCGACACTGGCCTTGCGCCCGACATGCGCGCCTTCCAGATGCGAGCAGGCATGGATGACGGCCTGATCCTCGATGATGACATTTGGACCGAAGAAAACGTTAGGCTCAACAATGACATCGCGCCCGATTTTCGTGTCATGGTTGAAATAAACCGTGTCTGGTGCCAGCAAGGTTGCACCGCCTCGCATCGCGGCGTCCCTCAGTCGCTTCTGCATCGTCGCTTCCGCGCGCGCGAGCTGCACCCGATCGTTGACGCCCTGGACCTCGTCCTCCGGCGCAACCAGCACCTGCGCCGACAGCCCGAGACTGCGGGCGATCTTCACGGCGTCCGTCAGATAGTATTCCCGCTGGGCGTTGTCGTTGCCGATGCGGGTGATGATGTCCAGCGCATGCGGCCCTGAAAGCGCCAGAAGGCCGGCATTGCACAGGCGGATGCTGCGCTCGGCCTCGCTGGCATCCTTGTGTTCGACGATGGCGGCAAGACCATCGTTGGCCATGACCAGGCGGCCATAGCCGGTCGGGTCTCCGGCCTCGAATCCGACGGCAAGCACATGGGTGCCCCCTGCGATGGCTGCCCGCATGCTGGTGAATGTTCCGGTCGTCATCAGCGGGGTGTCAGCGAAGGCCACGACCACATCGTCGTGCCCCTCCATCAGGGCCTCGCGCGCCGCCAGCACCGCATGCGCCGTGCCGAGACGCTCATGCTGGACGACGATCCGCGCTGCGCCGAACGCGGCAACAGCTTCCCTCGCCACATCATCGCGATCGGGGCCGACCACCACCACGACATCGGTCGCGCCCGCGTCGACCAGCGCCGCGATGGCGTGGCCCAGCATGCTCCTGCCGGCGATGGTGTGCAGAACCTTGGGCAGATCCGACTTCATCCGCGTCCCCTCGCCTGCCGCCAACACGATGGCGAGGCATGAGCGGGAGCCTGACGCGGGAGCTTGGCTCGGGGCGATCATATTGCTGCCTCTTGTCTGGTGTTGAACGTTGCGAGTGCGGGCCCGAAGGGGGATGACGTCGGCAGCTTCCTGCAAAACTCCGAAGATTCACTAACCGACCAAGTGCGTGATTTCAAACCCGACTGGCGCATGGCACAAAGCATGCTATGAGCGGTCGCGGCGGACGTGGTTTTCCCGATTTGGCGATTTTTATCTGACCTATGGCCATCCAACTGACGCGTCGCGGTACCATGGCTGGCCTTGCGGCTGCAGGATTGCTGTCTGCCGCCCCTGCCAGGGCCCAGCAGAACGGAACGAACGCGACGGCGATCAGCTTTCCGGGCCCGATCGGCGACGGACAGCGCTTCGATGCCGCCCTTGTGGTCGATCTGGCGAGGTCCCTGGCGAAGCGTCCCATGGTGCCCACTCCGGCGGACCTGCCGGACGGACTTGGTGCGCTG
>JAIYDY010000113.1 GCA_027487245.1 Hyphomicrobiales bacterium | reverse complement strand
TGCCCGACGCGGCTCGTTCGGCAGGCAGACGCCAACGCGCTTGAGTTGGGGAGTGCGGCGAACGCAAACCTCAGGATCCTCCGCCAGTACATCATCCCGGGTCGGGTAGATTCGTGCCAGCTCGTCATGGGCCTGACCACGATGCGGCCCGGCGGAGTCTGGAACACGATGCCCTCGCATGTGCATGACCGGCGCTCGGAAACCTATCTCTACTTCGGCCTGCCCGAAGACCACCGGGTCTTCCATCTCATGGGTGAACCGCATGAGACCCGGCATCTGGTTGTCTCGAACGAGCAGGCGATCCTGTCGCCGGGTTGGTCGATCCACTCCGGCTGCGGAACCGCGCCGTATTCGTTTATCTGGGCCATGGGCGGCGACAATCCAGACTTCACCGACATGGACATGACCCCGATCGGTGAGCTCAAGTGAGCGGGGCCTTTTCCCTTGCTGGGCGCACGGCGCTCGTCACAGGCGCCAACACGGGGCTCGGACAGGCGCTCGCAGTCGCGCTCGGGCAGGCCGGAGCGGCCGTCATCTGTGCCGGCCGTTCCGCCATGGACGACACGCTTCGGCAGGTGGAGCGCGCGGGCGCGAAATGCACGGCCGTGGCTGCTGACTTGTCCGTTCCAGGCTCGCCGGCGAAGCTGATGGACAAGGCGCTGGGCTGGAATGGCCGTGTCGACATCCTCGTTAACAATGCTGGAATCATCCGCCGCGCAGATGCGCTCGACTTCACCGAGCAGGACTGGGACGACGTGCTCGACGTCAACCTGAAGTCCGCCTTCTTCCTGTCCCAGGCCGCTGCGCGCGCCATGATCGATGCGGGACGGGGCGGCAAGATCATCAATGTCGCTTCGATGCTGTCGTTTCAGGGGGGAATAAGGGTCGCGTCCTACACTGCCTCGAAATCCGGCCTCGCCGGACTGACCAAGCTGCTCGCATGCGAGTGGGCGGCGCGGGGGATCAATGTCAACGCTGTAGCTCCCGGCTATTTCGTCACCAGCAACACCGAGGCGATCCGCTCTGACGCTACGCGCGAGCAGCAGATCCTCGCCCGCATTCCCGCCGGGCGCTGGGGCGAACCGGAGGATCTGGGCGGGGCCGTGGTCTTCCTCGCGTCCGACGCGGCCCGTTACGTGCATGGCGCCATTCTGCCTGTCGATGGCGGCTGGCTCGCCCGATGAGGTTCATTCCATGACTGATTTCAAGGTCTACACAGCCGACGGCGACACGAAATGGACAGATGCCGGCCATGGCGTCATTCGCAAGATCGTGGCGCACGGCCCGGAACTGATGATGGTCCGCTTCCGCTTCGAGGCGGGCGGTCTCGGCCTGCCTCACAGCCATCCGCATGTGCAGACCTCCCTCGTCATGTCCGGACGGTTCGTCCTGACCATCGGCGGTGAGACCCGAGAGCTCGGCCCAGGCGACAGCTACATGGTACCGTCCGGCGTGGTTCATTCCGCCCGCGCGCTCGAGGCTGGTGAACTGGTGGATGCCTTTTCGCCGATGCGATCGGACTTCCTCGCCTGAATGCCGCCTTCGTCGGACGGAGGCAGGCTAGTTTCCACTCCCGCACGCCTGGTCAGCCAGGGAGCAAGATCGCGCGGGCCTCGCGGTGGATAGCGGTGGAAAGCATCGTCGCAGGGGTCGGTCTTTCGGTCATCGGCATGATTGCCGCGGCCTTCGGCTAAGTCGCCCCGGTAAAGGACCGCCTGTTGCAGAAGGCGATCGACGTTGCAGGGATCCTCAAGTCCATCCGCGCCCTGCGTATTGTACCGGACGAGCCGCCATACTGAAACCTCTGTCTGGTTCCAGCAACAAAGCCACCATCCCGTCCGGCACTGCCCGATGAGCCCAAGGCGCTGAGCGCAGGTTCAGTTTTGCTGGCGACAGATGTGAGGTCGATGAAGAGCCGGAACAGTGGCCGTTCACTCCCACTCGATGGTGCCGGGTGGCTTCGATGTCACGTCGTAGGTGACGCGGTTGATGCCTTTGACCTCGTTGATGATGCGCGTCGCCACGCGGCCGAGAAAGGCCATGTCGAATGGATAGAAGTCGGCTGTCATGCCGTCGACCGATGTCACGGCCCTGAGCGCCAGGACGTGGTCATAGGTGCGCCCGTCGCCCATGACACCGACCGTCTTGACCGGAAGAAGGACTGCAAAAGCCTGCCAGAGCACGTCATACAGGCCGGCCCGGCGGATTTCCTCAAGGTAGATGGCATCGGCCTTGCGCAGGATGTCGAGCTTTTCGCGGGTGATCTCGCCGGGGCAGCGAATGGCCAGGCCCGGTCCGGGAAACGGGTGCCGGCCCACAAAAGCTTCCGGCAGGCCAAGCTCGCGGCCGAGCACCCTCACCTCGTCCTTGAACAGTTCGCGCAACGGCTCGACCAGAGTCATGTTCATGCGGGCCGGAAGGCCGCCGACATTGTGATGGCTCTTGATGGTGACGGAAGGCCCACCCGTGAACGAGACGCTTTCGATGACATCGGGATAGAGCGTGCCCTGCGCCAGGAACTGAGCGCCGCCGATCTTGCGGGCTTCAGCCTCAAACACGTCGATGAACAGCTTGCCGATCGTCTTGCGTTTCGCTTCCGGGTCTGGACCGCAAGCCTGCAAGGCATCGATGAACAGATCGGACGCATCCACATGGACGAGCGGGATGTTGTAGTGTTCGCGGAACAAAGCAACGACCTGCTCGGCCTCCGCATGCCGCATCAGGCCGTGGTCGACGAAAACGCAGGTCAACTGGTCGCCAATCGCTTCGTGGATCAGCATGGCGGCCACGGCCGAATCAACACCACCCGAGAGGCCGCAGATGACCTTGCCCTTGCCCACCTGCGCCCGGATCTTTGCGATCATCTCGCCCCGATAGGCGGCCATCGACCAGTCGGTGCTGGCTCCGACGATCCGTGTCACGAAATTGCGCAGCAGAGCGGCTCCATCCGGGGTGTGCACCACTTCGGGATGGAACATCGTGGTGTAGATGCGCCGCGCCTCGTCGCTGGCCACTGCGAAGGGCGCATTCTCGGATGTCGCTTTCACGCTGAAGCCGGGCGGCAGAACGGTGACGCGGTCACCGTGGCTCATCCACACAGGATAGCGCCCGCCAACCTGCCAGACGCCCTCGAACAGGGCGCTGGGGGCTTTGATCTCGACATCGGCGCGCCCGAACTCGGCGGCATGCCCGCCCTCAACACTCCCGCCAAGCTGCACGGCGGTGGTTTGCTGGCCGTAGCAGATCGCCAGCACCGGCACGCCGGATTCGAACACCGCTGCCGGCGCACGCGGGCTGCCCGCATCCGTCACGGAGGCAGGGCCGCCGGACAGGATCACGCCTTTGGGGGCAAGCCGCTGAAGGGCGGCTTCCGCGGACTGGAACGGATGGATCTCGCAATACACGCCGGTCTCTCGCACCCGGCGAGCGATCAGCTGCGTGACCTGTGAGCCAAAATCGATGATCAGGATGGTATCGTGCTGGGCCATGACGCAGGCGTTACGCCATTGTGCCGGGCGGTGCAACATGGCTTTGAACAGCCCGCGATTGCGGGCTCAAGGCGTGCGCAGCGGCGTGTTTCCGGCTCCAAGCGGCACCCCGCCAAATGGATCGACGAACCGCCGCAGGATGCCCGGTGCAATGGCCGAGAGCGGGTTGATCGTCATCGTCGGCGCGCTCGCTGGCCCCGCGACCCGGAAATTGACGGCGAACAGACCTTCATATTGCCCGCCGCCCAGGAGGGGCCCGAGCAATGGCACCTGCGAGAATGCGTTGTTCAGCGCAAACCCCGGAACGAAGGTTCCGGCAATGTCAGCACGATCCCGAGCGTAATCGATTGAGCCCTGGCCCGAGATTCCGATCTCGTTGCCCCAGATCACGCCATCCTTGATCTCGATTCGGGACGGCGTCCGGACAAAACTGCCCTTGAGACGGACGAACGGCACGTCATTGCCCACTTCGCGTGACGGGCTCCCGCCCTGCCCTTCGCGCGCCTGCTGGCTGAACTGCTCCCCGATAACCCTGCGCAACGCGGGCTCGCCCTGCACGCGGAAGTTCCGGAAGGTCACGTCCCCCGACATGCTGTCGTCGGCGGGTCGGGCATCGACGCTGAGTTCGCCGCCATAGGCGCGGCGGTAAATGTCGAGATAACGCAGCAAGGCGCCGCCATCTTCGCTGCGAAGCCGCACCAGCCGCGCCGCTCCCTCGCGGGATTGTTGGACCGTGACCGGTGCACGCCCGATCCTGCCGGAAAAGTCGAGTTGGCGAAGCTCCTTGTTGCGGAGTCCCAGCTTCAGCACGGCATTGCCGATCACCTCGCTGTTGAAGCCCGTCAGAATGGGGATCGCCAGATCGAGGTCGATGTCGGCCGGTGCGTCTCCGGGCCGCCGTGGCGCTGATGAACCAGCTGGAGGCTTCAGGAACGGCCTTGCATCGGCCACTTGCCCGCGCACGGTGACCTTGCTGATCTGCCCCTCTCGGCGCACCTCGACGCGCATGTCGTCCCCGGGGGACAGCTTGACCTGCGTGAACGAGGCCCGCGTCAGGGCACCGCTGTCATCCAGCGACGCCTTGCCGCGCACCAGAACAGGGTTCGAATCGAGGGTCAGATCGACGAGTTCGGTCCCGTCCTTGTCAGTCTCAACCAGCGAGAACGTCAGCTTGCCAGGGCGTCCAGCAGGCTTTGACCATCCAGGCAGGGCGCCGTCGATGACAGCACGGGCGAGGTCGAATTCCAGCCTCGCCGGCGCATCCGGCTTGCGACCAAGGGGCTTGACCACGCGCAGCGCCAACGGGCCCGTTACCGTGCCATTCAGACCGAGGCCGCGGCGCTGCCGCATGGCCTGATCCACATTCAGCGTCACCACCGCTTCGCCAACGCCGCGCCCGTCTTGCCTGAGGTCGATCTGGGCCGCTGCACCATCGATCCGGGCATCACCCTTGAGGCTGAGGCTGCCGCGCTCGTAGGTGGCAGCGAGATTGCCGTTCTCCAGGGTCTCGTCCCCGATCAGCGCCGTGGATGACAGACCGGAAATGGTCCCCGATGACTGGATGATCACATCGCTTGCAACGATATGATCGACCAGCGGCAGCGACAGGCTGGTGCGCAGGTCGATGCGCCCCTTCACGGTCTCAGGGTCGACCTGGGCGGGTGCGGACTCGCGCAGCGCAGGCTGGGACATCAAGGCTGCCAGCGCATCCACGCCGCCGACGGTTCGGAAGGCCGCCCGTCCGAGCGGCCTAGCCGCCCAGGTGTCGGCAATGCCGAAGCTGCCTTCGCTGAGTTGCAAGCTCCGCCCTTTGGGCAGGTTGACGCGCGCGGCGCTTGCGGTCAGCGCTAGCGTCCTGCCTGTGCCGACGCCGGTGATCACCAGATCATGAAGCTTGGGGATGCCCTCGCCGACAACGAACCGCACACCTCGCCCGCTCACATCGACCCGCAGGCTCTCGTCGGGCGTGGGATCGCCAACCCGCGCAGCCCGCACCGCATCGGCAGTCATGTCCGTGACAAGGGTCAGGCTGTCGATGGTCCCGGCTTCGAGACGCTCGACCAGCAGTTTGCGGATAATCGGGGAGATCGGCGCCGGCCATGCTGCCAACAGCCCCCTCACCTGGGAATCCTTCGCGCTCAGGCGCGAGACAAGGGTAGGCCCGTCGGACGTCCGCTCCACCCGGCCACTGCCCTGCACCGAAAGCCCTGGCCCTTGCAAGTCGAGTTCAGTCAGCACGGCCACATTCAGGGCGCTGCCTTCGAGAGCGATCGTGGCCCGGGTCAGCGGTTGCACCGGGTCCTTGCCCTCGCCGGCAATCTGCCCGCTGGCCTCGCCCCTGAATTGCCAAAGGTCGCTTCTGCCGCGCTCGAACACCCCGCTCATGGCCAGGTTGGTCTCGCCCTGATGGGCTTTTAGGTGCGTGACCTCGATGTGCTGCAAGGCAGCGTCACCTGTGAAACCCGCCGTCAGCTCTGAGAGCCCGATCGTGTCCTTGCCGCCGTCCGGTGAAGCTATGGTGCCGGCCCCGACCCTGATCGTGCCTTCCAACCGCGCCGGCTGCCCGGCCGTGGGCACGAGGCTGATGCGTCCGCTGAGCGGAAACCCTGTCAGGATCGCGGAACCCGGCCCGGCGTAAAGCCGCTCGGCCATATCGATCTGGAAAGCATGGATTATGACATCGAGACGCTTGCCGCCCTGCCCGTCCGCCACGCTGGATACAACGATGTCCTTGGCTCCGGACGGAGCCGCCCCGCGCAGCCGCAAGGTGCGCCCGTCTGGCACACGATCGAGGTGGATCGCGACATTCTGAAGACCGATGCGCTCGGTACCATCAGGTGCGACCAGCGTCAGCTTAGAGCCCGTCAGCGCCACGCTGTCGAGACCCGGCAGGGTGCTGTCATTGTCCAGCAGCGCACCCAGCGCCGCCGCGGCCTGCTCGACCGGGCTCAGCGTGGTCGCCGGATCACCAGCATTGAGCGGCAACTGAGTATCGCCGGTGTCGAGTGTCAGCGCGCCGGTCGCATCAACCTTCAGCTTGAGGTTGACCCCGTGCAGGTCAATGGAACGGATCCTGAGGTTGCCGCTCAGCAGCGACCAGGGATCATAGCGGATGTCCGTGTCGGGCGTGCGCAGCCTGAGGCCAGAGGCATGCACGAACTCGGCGTTACGGATCTGGAGCACGGCCTGCCCCTCACTGCGAACGATCGCGGCCTTGGCGGCCGTCACGCTCCAGTCGGCCCCAAGCCTGCGCTGCAGATCGGAAGCCACCTGATGCTGGAGGCCTGCAAGCGGCACGACACCGGAAATGAACAGCGCTCCCACCGCTGCGGCCAGTACGATGCCAACGACGCTGACCACGGTGGCGACGGCCGCGATGAGTCCGATGCGGTCGCGCTTCCGGCGCCGGCGCGGCGTGGCGGAAGCTTTGGCATCCTTGTCATCCGCAGCCGGTGTGGGCACTGTTTCGATCGTCAATCGGCGGGTCTCCAGCGTATCGCGGCCATCCCCGAGGGGACAAACATCAGATGGTCGATTCGGACCTTCACGAAACGCGAAGCAGCACTATATCGGGATCGTTGTGAAGCAACACAAACCCGACGAAAGGAAGGCCGATGTCTTTCAGGATTGGCGATGCAGCCCCGGCGTTCTCCTTGCCGACAGATGGCGGCGGAACCATCTCGCTGGGCGGATTGAAGGGCAAGAATGTCTGCCTGTATTTCTACCCCAAGGATGACACCAGCGGCTGCACCAAGGAGGCGATCGCCTTCAACGGATTGCGCGCGGAGTTTGCTGCGGCCAACACCACGATCATCGGCCTGTCTGCCGACAGTGTCGCCAGCCATGACAAGTTCAAGAAGAAGTATGATCTCGCCTTCACGCTGGCCTCCGACGAGGAAAAGGCCGCTCTCGGGGCTTATGGCGTCTGGGTCGAAAAGAGCATGTACGGCAAGAAGTACATGGGAATCGAGCGTACCACTGTCCTGATCGACAAGGCGGGCAAGGTCGCAGCGATCTGGAACAAGGTCAAGGTCGACGGCCATGCTGAGGAAGTCCTGGCTGCAGCCCGGAACCTCTGAGCAACCTGTAACCTGTTGCGTCGATCTTGCGCGCGAAGGGCGTCCGGCCGCAAGGTTTTCCGTGCCGTGACATGTCTGCAAGATGGGGTTTGCCGGGCGAAAGCTTCCAAGAACCTGATGTTTGGAAAAGATTAACCCTGTTGCGGCGTAATCATCACAATCTTCCAGTTTGTGGTGACTCGCGTGGCAAAAGTACCGCCCTCTTCCAGATATGACCCCGGTCTTGTGACCGTGCGCCGCTCCACCATCGTCGCTGGCCTGTTCGCCGCGACCTTGCTGACCGGATGGGGCGCAGGTGCGACTTGGCTGATCCTGACCAAGGACAGCTTGGCCGGCCACATGATCAAGCGCGAAACGGCGCGGCAGTATGTCTACGAAGACAGGATCGCCGCTCTCAAGAGCGAGATCGACAAGCTGTCCAGCCGCCAGCTGGTGGATCAGGATGGTGTCGAGGCCCGCGTGGCCGAACTCGTGACACGGCAGAGTCAACTCGAAACCAGACAGGCCATCGTCGCTGCGCTCGCTGATAGCGTCAGCGGCCAGCAACTCGCGACCGGGAGGCCGGCTCGGACTGCCATTGCCCCGCAACCTGCAGCCACAGCCAACACCACCGGCAGCATCTCCAGCTTTGCACCGTCATCCCGGCCCATGCCGGTTCCGGACATGCCGGGCTTGCGACGCGATCAGGAGCGACGCGCCACATCTGCCAGCGCATGGGACCAAAGCGCCCTCGATCCGTCCTTGCCGATCGCCGATCGCCTCGGCAAGGTCGAGCAGAGTCTGACAGCCGTGACTACGGCACAGATCAAGGCGCTGAGCCGTCTCGAGACATCGGTGACGTCAGCCCATGCATCCCTTCGCACCGTGATCGGCGATATCGGTCTTGATCCTGACCGGATGGTGCCTTCCGCTGGCGGCACCGCACAAGGCGGCCCGTTCATTCCGGCCAAGATTGATCCGCGGCTTGGGGCCTTCGAGGCGTCTGTCGTACGGCTCCAGCCGCGCATCGTCGCTGTGGAACGGCTGCGTTCGGTGGTTGGTGCGCTTCCCCTGCGCCGGCCAATGGGCGTCGAAGCCGAGCAGACCAGTGCGTTTGGCCACCGGCTTGATCCGTTCACCCGCTCGCTCGCGATGCATTCCGGCATCGATTTCCGCGCCGAGCACGGGACTCCCGTCAGGGCCGGCGGTTCCGGCGAAGTCGTTCTGGCGGAATACAGCGGCGGCTATGGCAACATGGTCGAGATCGACCATGGCCATGGCATCACGACACGATATGCCCACCTGTCGCACATCGCTGTCAGCGAAGGCCAGAAGGTCAGCCACGGCAGCATCATTGGCCGGGTCGGATCGACCGGCCGTTCGACCGGCCCGCACCTGCACTATGAAACGCGGATCGAAGGCGATGCGGTCGATCCCGTGCGGTTTCTGCGCGCAGGCCAGCGCCTCGGCGACGCCAACTGAGCGGCTTCCGAAAGGCCTCGTGCCGCTCAGGTCGATTTACTCAACATCGCCGACATCGCCCACCGTCGTGCCATAGACGCGTTGCGCCAGTGACGCTTCCATGAACGGGTCGAGATCACCGTCAAGGACATCGGAAGGACTGGTGGATGTGGCACCTGTCCTTAGATCCTTCACCAGCTGATAGGGCTGGAGCACATAGGACCGGATCTGGTGACCCCAACCGATATCGGTCTTGGACGCGGCGACGGCATTGGCCTTCTCTTCCTGCTTGCGCAGTTCATGCTCGTAGAGCCGCGCGCGGAGCATGTCCCACGCCTTGGCGCGGTTCTTGTGTTGCGAGCGCTCCTGCTGGCAGCCGACAACGATCCCGGTTGGCATGTGCGTGATGCGCACAGCCGAATCTGTCGTGTTGATGTGCTGGCCGCCGGCGCCCTGCGCCCGGAACGTATCGATGCGGCAATCCGATTCCTTGATCTCGATGACGATCCGGTCATCCACAACGGGATACACCCAGGCCGAGGCGAACGAGGTTTGCCGGCGCGCATTGGAATCGAACGGGGAAATCCGCACCAGCCGGTGCACGCCCGACTCGGTCTTGAGCCAGCCGTAGGCATTGTGGCCTTTGATCAGCAACGTGGCGGACTTGATACCGGCCGTGTCCCCTGACTGGCTTTCCATCAGTTCGACCTTGAACTTCCGGCGATCGGCCCAGCGCGTATACATGCGCAGCAGCATTTCGGCCCAGTCCTGGCTCTCGGTTCCGCCGGCCCCGGGATGGATCTCGATATAGGTGTCGTTGGCGTCAGCCTCGCCGGACAGCAGCGTTTCGACCTGCCGGCGCGCACCTTCCTCGTGCACGGCCCTCATCGCGGTCTCGCCTTCCAGAATGGTGGCCTGATCCCCTTCGATCTCGCCCAGTTCTATCAGCGTCTTGGCGTCGTCGAGGTCGCGCTCCAGCTTGCCGATGCCGTTGATCTGGTCTTCGAGCGTGGTGCGCTCGCGCATGATCTTCTGCGCAAGTTCGGCATTGTTCCACAGGTCAGGGTCTTCGGCCTGGCCGTTCAGTTCGGCGAGGCGCTTGATCGCGGTATCGTAGTCAAAGATGCCTCCTCAGCAGTCCAATCGACTGCTTGGCGGCTTCCGCGAGGGATTCGATTTCAGGGCGCATGGAACGGGAACTGTCCTGTCAGGCAGGCGTCCGGACGCACAGCGGGGTCCGGAAGCATTGGTCTCGGAAGGCAGGCCGGATAGCCCACCTCGCGGGACCTGACTTAGTGATGCAAGGCCGGCCTGTAAAGCACGGAGGCACGGAGCAGCCGCGGGCCTCAGGCTCAGTAAAGGCCGCCGGTGCCCGCGCCGACATTGCGTTCGGCCTCTGGCGAGACACTGATGCCGCGCCGGCCATCGGCACCGGACAGCCCGATGATCGAATAGCTGTCAGGTGGGGCGGTGCCCGGCTTGAAGGCTTCCAGGAAGCCGCCGGGTCCGCTTGACCGCATGCCGCTGCGCGGATCGACCGGGATCAGCTTGATGTTGGCAGGCACCCGGAACGGCGTATCGGGCTTGTCGCGCAAGGCTGCCCGCATGAAATCGCGGAACACGGGAGCCGCATACTGCCCGGCCGTCGCCGAATTGCCGAGTGACTTCGGCTTGTCGAAACCCAGATAGACCCCGACCGCGAGATCGGGCGAGTAACCGACGAACCAGACGTCCTTGGCTTCGTTGGTTGTTCCGGTCTTTCCAGCCAGCCGCTTGCCGACATCCTTGATCACCGTCGCCGTGCCGCGCTGCACCACGCCTTCGAGCATCGATGTCATCTGGTAGGCGGTCAGCGGATCGAGCACCTGCTCGCGGTTGTCCACGAGGCGCGGTTCGCGCTGGTTGTTCCATGTCTCCGCCGCGCAGCCTTCGCAGACGCGCTCGTCGTGGCGATAGATCGTGGCGCCCCAGCGATCCTGGATGCGGTCGATCAGCGTCGGCTTGATGCGTCGTCCGCCGTTGGCCAGCATCGCATAGGCTGTCGTCATGCGCATCACCGTCGTCTCGCCGGCGCCAAGCGACATCGAGAGCACAGGCAACATGTCATCATACACGCCAAAGCGGCGCGAATACTCGGACACCAGCGGCATGCCGACATCCTTGGCCAGCCTGACGGTCATCAGGTTCTTCGACTGCTCGATGCCGAAGCGCAAGGTGCGCGGGCCAGCAGGCTTGCCGTCGTAGTTCTCCGGTTCCCAGACACCGAGACCGCCGCCCTGATCGATGGAAATGGGACCGTCGAGCACGATGCTGGACGGCGTGTATCCATTGTCGAGCGCCGTGGCGTAGACGAAAGGTTTGAACGACGAACCGGGCTGGCGCAGTGCCTGCGTGGCACGGTTGAATTCCGACTGGTCGTAGGAGAAGCCGCCGACCATCGCGAAAACACGGCCTGTATGCGGGTCCATCACGACGATCGCGCCGTTGACCTCGGGAATCTGGCGCAGACGGGCAACTCCGGGCCGGCCATCGACCGGCTCGACGTAGATGACATCGCCAACACTGATGAGCTGGCGCACACTGCGGCGCGTCCAGCGATAGCCGTCAGCCGTCAACGTCACGGTCTCGCGATCGTTTGAAAGCTGGTTCCCCAACTCCCGGCGCGGCTGAAGGCCGACGCGTGCGCTGTCTGTGCCCACCTCTGTCACAACGCCCAGCCGCCACGGCTGCACATCGGCCAGCGCCGGCACGGCAGAAAGGGGCACACCCCAGTCACGGCCGGTGACGTCGATCTTCTGGAGAGCGCCGCGCCATCCGCGCGCCTCGTCATAGCGCACCAGGCCATCGACCAGCGCCTTGCGGGCCATCAACTGCATCTTCGGGTCAATGGTGGTTCGGACCGACAGCCCGCCTTCCATCACCTTCTTCTCGCCGTAGCGCTCGTTGAGATCGCGGCGCACATCCTCCGCGAAAAAGCCTGCGGCGATGTTGTTCGGCGAGATGTTGCGCGACACAACGCCAAGCGGCATCTTCTTGGCAGCCTCCGCATCTTCCCGCTTCGCCGTTCCATCGATGGCCATGCGGTCGAGCACGTAATTGCGACGCTCGATGGCGCGCTCACGGTTCCGGAACGGGTGAAGTTCCGAAGGAGCCTTCGGCAGGGCCGCAAGATAAGCCGCCTCATGCAGCTGCAATTCGTGCACCGACTTGCCGAAATAATCGAGGGCAGCCGCGGCAATCCCATGGCTCAGGCGACCGGGAGTGACGGCACCAAGATAAATTTCGTTGAGATACAGCTCGAGGATCTTGTCCTTCGAGTAGGCCGACTCCATGCGGATCGCGACGAGCGCTTCGCGGATCTTGCGCTCGAATGACCGCTCGTCTCCCACAAGGAAGTTCTTGGCGACCTGCTGGGTGATCGTGGAGCCGCCCTGAAGGCGGCGGTTGGTGCCACGGTTGCGGAAACTGGTCACGACTGCGCGCACCAGCCCTTCCGGGTCAACGCCCATATGGCGATAGAAGTTCTTGTCTTCGGCGGCGAGGTAAGCGTTGATCACAAGCTTCGGCACGGCCTGGATCGGCAGATAGAGCCGCCGCTCCTTGGCATACTCGGCGATCAGCGACCCGTCGCCGGCATGCACGCGCGACATCACCGGCGGCTCGTAGTTCCTGAGCTGGGCGTAGTCAGGAAGGTCCTTGGAATAATGCCAGATCACCGCCGCCACCGCAGCGACGCCGATCAGGAACACGACAGCGCCGACTGCGAATAGCCAGCCGAAGAAACGAAGGACGAACCGCATCAAGCCCTCAGGTGGGAGTCAGAAGCGAGCGTGGCTCCGGTGCTCGCACCGGCAGCCTAAGCCCTGCCAACAACATAAACATGGTTTATGAACAGTTACTCAACGCCGATACCATGGCATACGCGCCGAATCCACAGTGAGCCGCAGTTAAGGTGAAATCGAGGCACCGGACCGGTGGACAGGTGCGCGTGTGGAAAAATGTCCGCTCACCGCCCGCGCAATCGCTTCGGCCGCCACCCCTTGCCATTCTGCCGATGTCAGAAGTGCAATGTCGCTCTTGCTCGACAGGAACCCCAGTTCGATCAGCAGCGATGGCACATCCGGCGCTGTCAGCACCCGGAACCCAGCGGCACGTTGCGGAATGCGATGCATCTTCACCGCGCCGGACATCTCGGTGACCAGCCGGGCTGCGGCGGCTCCCGACTGGGCCCGCGTTTCGCGCAACGCAAGATCCATCAGGATATCGACGATCTCGCCACCGCCCTGCCCCGCTTCAGCGCCAGCCAGCGCATCCGCCGAATTCTCCTTTTGCGCAAGCCGGGCCGATTCAACGTCCGTGGCTCGGTCCGATCCCGTGTAGATGGTGGCCCCGCGCACGTCCTGCGCGGCAGACAGTGAATCCGCATGCAGTGACACGAACAGGTCGGCACGGGCCTCGCGCGCCAAGCGAACGCGTTCAGACAAGCTGAGGAAGCGATCATCGGCGCGGGTCATGATCACCCGCACCTGGCCCATGGCCTCGATCTGCTCCTTCAGCTTAAGCCCGATCGCCAGCACCACGGCCTTTTCCGTGACGCCCCCTGTCGCCACTGCGCCAGGATCGATGCCGCCATGGCCAGGGTCAATCACCACCAGAGGCCGCCTGTCCTGGCTGGACCGGGGCTCGATCTGGAGCGGGGCCAGCGCTGCCTTTGCGCGGCGTTCTGCGCCGGCAGACACCAGCTCGTCGAACTCGCTGCGCGAAATCGGCTCGAAGTCGATGCTGAAATCGACGACACCATCGGCACGGGCCCGCTGGACCAATCCCTTCACCCGCGCCGTTGCAGCCAGATCGAACACGATGCGGGAGCGACCGGGCGCCACCAGCCCGGCGCGAAATTGCGGCACCAGCGCCCCCTTGCGGGCCTTGGGCGCAGCCGCCTGGAGGTTCACTTCGGGAAGTGCGGCGACAATGCGCAAGGGTTGGTCGAGCACCTCGAAGCTGACATCAAGGCGTTGCGATACCGCCATCGTGAAGCGCGCGCTGCGTTCACTGCTCTCCAGCCGCGCATCGATCGCAACAGGTGTTGACGGCACCGGCTGCGCGACAGCTGCGGCCGTGCCGGCGGGGCGGCTCTGTGTCGCTCCGTTCTGGGCGGACGCGGTGCCGCAAGCAATCACGGGCACCAGCACAAGGCATTTGGCAACAACGAAAAACCACCGCGAGGCAGACGCGGCGGCTCGTGCCAGACCTGTCAGCCCGCAGCGCCCCTTGTCTGCCGCGACGCTATTTTGCCGGTTTCGTTCCAAAAGCTTGCCAATGACCATGGTCTGTCTGTATTGGATTCTTGGACGCAGTGCAGCGTCATTTGAATCGGTGGCGTTGATGCTCATCTGAGAGCAGGCGTTCCCGGTTCGCGACATCGACCCATGTTTGCATGCCGGCGGTTATCGGGTTGCAAATGGTGTGTCGTCTGCGCTGCGGGCCTTGGTCAAACGGATCGTGAGTGATCGTCGCGGAAACTTGGACACGGGAAATGCTCCGTGCCTCCTCGGGATCATGAGCGTGATTATGAGCTGCCGCCACGCGGCATGCTGCAGGTTCAGGTCGTAATGTCGAGGGTTCTGGCGCGATCGCGCCAAATGTCCCGTCTGGAGACAATGCATGCGCGGCGTCAGAGCGCGCTTGCTCAATCGACCTTGTTTTCGTCACTTCCCACACCATTGGCTGGCTTCGTCCAGCCTCGCCGCAGAGCAACCCTCCGCATGCAGCTTGCTGCGCGCGGGATCAAGGGCGTGTGCGCTGCGCCGCATTCAGGTTCCATACAATGCCAAACAAGATGCTTATCGATGCTTCGCACCCGGAGGAGACCCGGGTCGTTGTCGTGCGCGGCCAGAAGGTCGAGGAATTCGATTTCGAGTCCGCTTCTCGCCGCCCCCTGAGGGGCAATATCTATCTCGCCAAGGTCACACGGGTCGAACCGTCGCTCCAGGCGGCCTTCGTCGAGTATGGCGGCAACCGGCACGGCTTCCTCGCCTTCTCCGAAATCCACCCTGACTATTATCAGATACCCGTCGCCGATCGTCAGGCCCTGCTCGCCGAGCAGGCGCGCTACGACGATGACGCCGAAGCTGACGCCGAACCGCGCGAACGCGGCTCCGACCGCAATGGCGAACGCAGTGGCGAACGAGGCCGTGGTCGCCGCAGACGGCGCGGCGGCAAGGACGGAGGCCGCGATGGCAGCCGCGAAAAGCGTGCGAACACCGATGAAACCGTTTCTGCCGCTCTCGACGAGAACGGCGAGCCAATGCCGCGCGACGAGGACAATGGCGAGTTCGCACCGGCACCGCGCGACATGGCGGAGGGCGGCGACGACCAGCAGCAACGCGGCGACGACGGGCAGGACGAGGACAGCCAGCACGGTCGATCTGAGGACACCGAAGGCCGTGATGACGACGCTCGTGACGATGAAGGCCGCGATGAGGCCAGCGAAGATGACGGTGACGACAACGACGACGAGGGCAGCCGCGATGAGCGCCCCGCTCCCGAGACCATGGGCGGCGGCGACGCGCTCGACGACGTGCCGGAACGCCCGCGTTACCAGAGCCGCCGGCAATACAAGATCCAGGAAGTCATCAAGCGGCGCCAGATCCTGCTCGTCCAGGTCGTCAAGGAAGAGCGTGGCAACAAGGGCGCTGCCCTGACCACCTACCTGTCGCTCGCCGGCCGCTACTCTGTACTGATGCCCAACACCGGCAAGGGTGGCGGCATCTCGCGCAAGATCACCAGTGCCGAGGACCGCAAGCGCCTCAAGGAAATCGCCGGCGAACTGGAGGTGCCGGACGGAATGGGCATCATCCTGCGCACCGCAGGGGCCTCGCGCACCAAGCCCGAGATCAAGCGCGATTACGAGTATCTGATGCGCATGTGGGAAAGCGTGCGCGAACTGACACTCAGTTCGTCGGCGCCAGCGCTGGTCTACGAGGAAGGCTCGCTGATCAAGCGCGCCATCCGTGACCTTTACAACAAGGATATCGAGGACATCCTCGTCTCCGGTGACGGCGGCTATCGTGAAGCCAAGGACTTCATGAAGATGCTGGCCCCCAGCCACGCCAAGACGATCAAGGCCTATCGCGAGCAGCAGCCGCTCTTTGCAAAGTTCGGCATCGAGAGCCAGCTTGACGCCATGTTCTCCAGCCAGGTGACGTTGAAGTCCGGCGGCTACATCGTCATCAACCAGACCGAGGCCCTGGTCTCGATCGACGTCAACTCGGGACGCTCGACCCGAGAACACAACATCGAGGATACGGCTCTCAAGACCAACCTCGAAGCGGCAGAGGAAGTCTCCCGCCAGTTGCGCCTGCGCGATCTGGCTGGCCTGATCGTCATCGACTTCATCGACATGGAGGAGAAGCGCAACAACCGCCATGTCGAGCGCCGCCTCAAGGATGCG
>JAIYDY010000051.1 GCA_027487245.1 Hyphomicrobiales bacterium | reverse complement strand
GTTCTCGAAGCGCTGAGGTCTCGCGCTCCGGCTTCTGCGGGGTTTCCCGCAGGGCCAGGGTGCAAGGTTCACGGTATCAAAGGCGGCCCTCGGGCCGCCTTTTTCATGCCCAGTTCCGAAATCGTGCCTGCGCCGCGTTCGCAGCCGGCTTTGCCCTGATCCTGCATCGCCAAGCCCTTCCCCTGGGCGGCCCCGAACCCCACATCAGGCCCGGCGCACGGGATGCGTCACGAGGGCGAGATCGCAACATGTTCCGCATTGTCGTTGCCGTGGTGGCCGTGGCGCTGATCGCCTTGCCGTCGATCCTGATCTGCCTGCGCTGGCGCGTTGATCTGCCGTTGCGGCTGCTGCTCGCCGGCACGGCCTTCGTGCTGCCGCTGATGATGATCTGGGGCATCCATCTCGTGCCATCCTTCAACGGGCAGGCGCCCGAGAACCCCTCGTTCTGGCGCGGCATCGGCATCCTGCTCTCGACAGCGACGCTGATCGTGCCCTGGCTGATCTACACGGTCGTCCGCGACAGGCCGCTTCCCTGATCACCGCCCCAAGACGGCTGGCAGCTGATGTGCCGCGCGAAGGCCTTGAATCAGAATGGCAGCCGCCTGAATCAGTCTCGAAGACGCAGCGGCCAAGTCACTGAAATCGCGAACCGATCGTCATGCCGCGCCAGCAAGATATCGTGCATGCCACCCTGCGCGCCATTGACATCCAGCCCGTTTGCCAGCATATCGCGTCGATGAATTCTCTGCTGACATCACCATTGTCATTGGCGCTGAGCCGACGCCGAAGCGGCCGCTCCGCTGTGCGGGTGCGATGACGCTTGGGATGATGACGACTGGTTGAACCAGCCGTTTGCCCAAGCCGCGCCACCCCGCGCGGCTCTTTTTTTGCCCGATCTTCCCTGATCCCGCTTCTCCGGACATCCTGACGAGACCAAGCCCATGAACAATTCCGCGATCAAATCCGCGCGCATCTTCATCGACGGCGAATCCGGCACCACAGGCCTCGGCATCCGCGAGCGTCTGGCCACCATGCCCGGTATCGATCTGGTCAGCATTGCTGCCGACAAGCGCAAGGATGTCGACGCCAAGCGCGAGTTGATGCGCGGCGTTGATCTGGTGGTGCTGTGCCTGCCCGATGACGCGGCGAAGGAAACCGTGGCGCTGGCCGACAGCCTGCCCGGAGGCGGGCCGAGCATCGTCGATGCCTCCACCGCGCACCGCATCGCAGCCGGCTGGACCTATGGCTTTCCGGAGCTGTCGCCGGACCATGGCAAGGCCGTGGCGGCTGCGCGCCGGGTCTCGAACCCGGGCTGCTATCCGACCGGCGGCATTGCCCTGATCAGGCCACTGGTGGCTGCGGGGCTGATGGCATCAGACCATCCGGTCACGGTCAATGCGGTCTCGGGCTATTCGGGTGGCGGCAAGGCCATGATCGAGGCCCATGAGGCGCACAACGCGCCCGCGTTCGAGCTTTACGGGCTGGGTCTGGAGCACAAGCATGTGCCGGAGCTTCAGCTTCATGCCGGCCTGACGCGCCGTCCGATCTTCGTGCCTTCTGTTGGCCGCTTCCGGCAGGGCATGCTGGTCAGCGTGCCGCTTCACCTCGATCTGCTCGCGAGCCGGCCCACGGTCGCCGATCTCCAGGCCGTGCTGGAGCGCGCCTATGCCGGCAGCGCGTGGGTCAAGGTCATCGCCGCCGATCAGGTGGCCGCTGAGGGCGGCAAGATCGAGCCCGAGGCGCTGAATGACAGCAATCTGCTGGAGTTGCGCGTGTTCGGCAATGAGGCCCGGCGGCAGGCTGTGCTGGTGGCGCGGCTCGACAATCTCGGCAAGGGCGCATCAGGCGCCGCCGTTCAGAACATCACGCTGATGCTGGGGCTTTGAGGCAGCAGCCACAAAGGCAGGAAACCGGACATGAACCAGACCGACAGTGACATCACCGCCATCGCTGCCGCCACGCAGACCTATCTCGATGGGCTGTATGCAGGCGATGCGGACAAGCTGGCCGAGGTTTTCCTGCCCACTTCGGCGTTGACCCAGAGCCTCGATGGCGAGGTCGTGATCACGCCGCGTGACACGTGGCTGGCCGCGGTGCGGCAGCGCCCGGCCCCGAAGGCCAGCGGTCTCGGCCGCCATGACCGGATCCTGACCATCGACCGGATCAGCGCCAATCTCGCGCACGTCAAGCTGACCTGCGCGATCCCGCCGCGCTTCTTCACCGACATCCTGTCTTTCGTGAAGACACGGGATGGCTGGAAGATCGCGCAGAAGGTCTTCACCACCGACGTGCGCGGGTGAACATCCAGCAGCGTCATGACCGGGCCCGTCCCGGTCATCTCGGATTGATCGGTTCACCGTCATGAGATTCCCGGCACTAGGCCGGGAATGACACGTCGGTTTCCGAGAAGATGGATGGTTACCCCGGATACGCCACGAACTTCTGCTGCTGGACACCGAGACCTTCGATGCCGAGACGCACGATCTCTCCACCGTGCAGGTAGCGCGGCGGCTTCATGCCGATGCCGACGCCCGGCGGCGTGCCGGTGGTGATCACATCACCCGGCATCAGGCGCATGAAGCGGCTGGTGTAGGACACAATGGTCTTCACATCGAAGATCATCGTCTTGGTCGAGCCGTTCTGAACCCGCTTGCCATCGACATCGAGCCACATGCCGAGGTTCTGCACGTCCTGCACCTCGTCGGTGGTGACCAGCCAGGGGCCGAGCGGGCCGAAGGTGGGGCAGCCCTTGCCCTTGGTCCAGGTGCCGCCGCGCTCCATCTGATATTCGCGTTCCGACACATCGTTGCAGACGCAATAGCCGGCGACAGCCGCGAGCGCGTCCTTCTCGTCGATGTAGGAGCCGCCATCGCCGATCACGATGGCCAGTTCCACTTCCCAGTCGGTCTTGGTCGAGCCGCGCGGGATGACCACGTTGTCGTTCGGCCCGCTGATGCAGCTCGGTGCCTTGTTGAAGATGATCGGCTCGGCGGGGATCGCGGCTCCGGTCTCGGCGGCATGGTCGGCATAGTTGAGGCCGATGGCGATGAAGTTGCCGGGCTGCGGCACGCAGGAGCCCAGTCGCACGCGTGATGAAACCTTGGGCAGTTTCGCCGGGTTCAGCTTGCGCAGGCGAGCAAGCGCCTTGGTGGTGAGGCTCGTGCCTCCCAGATCGCCGATCACCCCCGACAGGTCGCGGATGACGCCATCGGCGTCGACCAGGCCGGGCTTTTCCTTGCCCATCGCCCCGAATCGCACAAGTTTCATGATGTCCTCCCAGACAATTGTTTCCGGAACGCATCAGGACAAAATTGCTGCCCGACCGCAAGCATGGGATGCATCCGTCAGTTCAGCCATGCGATTTCCACACGGTGAATGTTGCCGTTTTGCAACGATGTTGGGCAATTGCACAATCCGGCAACATTCAGACAGGTCGGGACAAGCGGCGAATGTCGCAGGGATACGCGATAGTCTCGATATAAACTATCGAAATTCGCTGAAGTTAGCTGCCTCTTTCTGAGAACAGATGCGATTCGGCGTCGGTTTTGGCGATTTTTGGATGCCGACCGGTGCAGATCGCCTTTTTTGAGCGGCTCTTGTGCAAAACCGGCCAAGTTGGCAAAACGATTTCACGAAAAAGGCGCTTTGTCGCCACCAAGCAAAAAACCAAGGGTGGACTTGATGACCTCCGTGATCCGCAATCTCCTGAGCCTGACAGCCTCTGCCGCCGTTCTCGCCGTTGCCGCCAGCGCCGCGCAGGCCAGCTCGTTCGCCATCCGCTCGGGGCAGGGCGCTGAAGGCCTGGGCATGGCCTATGCCGGCGCAGCCTCCGGCGGCATCGGCCTCGCCGCCATGGCCTGGAACCCAGCCACGATCACCATGTTCGCCGGTCGCCAGAGCAACTGGAACGCGACGTATCTGAATGCCTATGCCAAATATGATCTTTTGGCGCCGGGCCTCGGCGGAAACCCGCTCACCCAGAGACTGAACACCAACAACCTGGGCCTCAACGGTGCCTTCATCCCGGCTTCGTACAATTCGTGGCAGATCACCGATCGCCTCTTTCTTGGCCTGACCAACACGGCCCCTTATGGTCTTCGTTCGAAGCCAGGCTTTACCCAAGTTGGTCAGACCTACGGCCGCTCGGCCACGATCCGCTCCGTGAACGTGTCGCCGACCATCGGTTACAAGATCAACGACTGGATCTCGGTCGGTGCCGCCATCCAGGTGCAGTACATGCAGGTCGATCAGAAGCAGGCGCTTGCGACGGCCCCCGGCTCTCCTGGCCTGCAGCTTCGTGGCGATTCCTATGATTTCGGCTACCGTCTCGGCGTGACGCTGACCCCGTTTGCCGGGACCACCATCGGCATCGCCTATCGCTCGGCCATCACCCAAACGATCAGCGGTTGGGCTGCGACACAGGGCGCTCCTGCGCTGAACCTCGTCGGCAGCCGTTTCTCTCGCGTCAAGCTTGACCTGCCGACGCCGGCATCGGTCGTGGCAGGCATCAGCCACACCATCAACGATCGCTGGCAGGCCCATCTCGGCGTTGAATGGACCCAGTGGAGCGCGCTGAAGTCAATCCCGGTGTACAATACCAACGGGACGCCCTTGCTGGTCGGTGCACCACCCGGAGCACCAGCAACCATCCGCTTTAACTACAAGGACAGCTGGTATCTCTCAGGCGGTGTCGAGTACAAGTATTCGCAGGCCCTCACCCTGCGCGCCGGTGTGGCCTACGAATGGTCGGCCGTCACCGATCGCACCCGTTCGGTCCTGATCTCGGACAATGACCGCCTCTGGCTCTCGACCGGCCTGTCCTACAAGGCCACCGACAAGCTGACCTTCGACCTCGGCTACACCTACATTCATGTCAATACCGCCAAGGTCACCTACAACGGCACGACGCCGGCACCTGGAGCCCGCCGCTTCACCGCTGAAGCCGAGCCCCGTATCCACGTCGTCTCGGCCGGCCTGACCTATCGCTGGGATGACCCGACGGTGGCCCAGTCGGTCGTCTCGAAGTCGGCTCCGATTTCGGTCCGCTACTGAGCCATCGCGATCTGATATCGTTCTGGAAAGCCGACCTTCGGGTCGGCTTTTCTGTTGAGGGCGTTGGCCGACAAGCAGCTTGCGGAGTGTGTGTTGAAACAGCCGATCCTGTTCCTGATCAGGGCCAATTCACGGACGGACCGGCCAGAGGGCTGGTATTGCCCGGACTGCGCGCTGGTCGAAGGCGTCCTGGCCTACTATCCGCAGCTTCGCGCGGCCATCGACGTGCGCAATGTTGATTTTGACCGGCCACGCACCGCCATCATCTCGCTGGTCGGCGAGGCGTTCCAGGACAGCCCCTGCCTGCTGCTTGACCCCGCGGTCGGCCCTGCCGAAGCACCGGTCATCAACGGCTGGCGCGTGATCACCGAGAACACAAGGTTGCTGCTCGACACCTTGCCCTTGCTGGTGAACGGCGTCGGCAAGAGCGGCACCGGCTCGCTGTTCTGAGGTCGCGGCGTGAGTCAGCCACATCTGCCTTCCTCCTGGACTTGATCCGGGACGACACGCGGAGGCTAGCGGTTACACCTCAGGCCCTGACCTTCACATAGGTACCGGGCGCGTCGCATAGCGCTGGATGCTGCTTGCTGCCCGGCGTGACCCGCGCCGGAACTGTGGCCGGTGCCTGCTGCGTGATCCATGCCAGCCAGTACGGCCACCATGAGCCCGGCGTCTCGTTGGCGCGTGCCACCCAGTCCTCGAAGCGGCCTTCGGGCTTTCCGCCGGTCCAGAACTGATACTTCGGCTTCGCGGGCGGGTTGACCACGCCAGCGATGTGGCCCGATCCGGCCATCACATAATCGACCGGACCACCGAAATGGGCGCAGCCGTTGAACACCGACTTGGCCGGTGCGATGTGGTCCTCGCGCGCAGCAAGATTGAAGATCGGGATCATGACCTTGCCGAGGTCGAGGCGCTGGCCCGCCACTTCCATCGTGCCCTTGGCGAGCTTGTTGTGAAGATAGCAGTTGCGCAGGTAGAACGAGTGGTTCGCCTCCGGCATCCGGGTTGAATCCGAATTCCAGTAGAGCAGGTCGAACGGGAAGGGCGACTGGCCCTTGAGATAGACATTGACGACATTGGCCCAGATCAGATCGTTGGGCCTGAGCATGTTGAAGGCGTTGGCCATGCGCGCACCGTCGAGATAGCCGCGCACCTGCATCTGCTCCTCGATGGACTTGATCTGCTCCTCGTCGACGAAGACCTTGAGTTCGCCCGGATCGGTGAAATCGACTTGCGTCGTGAACAGGGTGGCGCTGGAAATGCGCGCATCGCCGACAGCTGCCATATGGGCCAGCGTCACGGCCATCATCGTCCCGCCGACGCAATAGCCGATGGCGGTGACATCCGGCTGGCCGGTGATCTCGCAGGCCGCGCCGACGGCGGCCAGAATGCCCTCTTGCATGTAGGCCTCGAAGCCCTTGTCGCGATGGCGCTCATCCGGATTGACCCACGACACGCAGAACACCGTCAGCCCCTGGCTGACACACCAGCGGATGAAGGATTTGTCCTGGTTGAGATCGAGGATGTAGAACTTGTTGATCCACGGCGGCACGATCACCAGCGGCCGCGCCAGCACCGTCTCGGTGGTGGGCGCATACTGGATCAGCTCGATCAGGTCGTTGCGGAACACCACCTTTCCGGGTGTGATCGCCATGTTGACGCCGACCTCGAACCGCTCGGTGTCCGTCATGCGGACCTTGAGTTCGCCCTTGCCGGCGTCGACATCCTCGGCCAGCATCTTCATGCCACGCACCAGGTTGTCGCCGTTCTGCCGGAATGTCTCGCGGATCAACTCCGGGTTGGTCGCGAGGAAGTTCGATGGCGCCAGCGCCCCGGAGAGCTGCTTGACATAGAACTTCGCCTTGTCGCGGGTGTGATCGTCGACGCCATCAGCGCGGTCGACCACCGCGTCAGCCCAGCGCGTGGTGATCAGATAAGCCTGCTTGATGAAGTCGAACATCGGGTTCGACTGCCATTGCTCATCGGCGAAGCGGCCATCCTTCGGGTCCGGCTGCGCAACGGGTGTGTAGGGCTCGCCCTGCATCTTCTTCAGCGTCTCGGACCAGAGCGTCATGAAGTTGGTGGCCAGCGCCGCCTGCACCTCGATGGCGCGCTGCGGATCGGACAGCACCTTCTCGGCGACCTGCCCGAGCGTCTTGACCATCTCGCCGGCCTCGTCGGCCAGGCCACTCTTGGCTTCGCCGCGCTCAATCGGGCGCATCATCGCTGCCGTGGCCTTGCCGGCCTCTTCGACGAAACGGGCGACATTGCGCGACAACGCCTCGAAGTCGGGCATGGGCGACGCGGCGGCGCTATCGGCGGCAACTTCCGGCTGAGCCGGCGGGGCCTTCTGGTCGGTCTTCGGCGCTGATGCGGCGGTCGCCATGCCGGCGGGCTTTCTCTCCGCTTTCGTTGACGGCTTCTTGGCCGTCTTCTGGGCCGTCTTTTTGGCCGGCCGTGTGGCGGCGATCGGCTCGGCACCTTCCGGTGGCCTCGGGGTCGTCCTTCGCATCGGCGTCATGGTCCCTGTCTGCGGCGTCATCAGGCTGTTGCCAACATCGCACCGCAATTCTCGGTCTATTAACACTTTCGGAACCATAAGGCACAGTCGGGAAAACGGATGATGCGCATGATTTCTTTCCGGTTGCTGATGATCGCGATGGCCATGCCGCTGCTCGCTGGCTGCACCGAAGGCAACCCGGTGCGCGATGCCGCCCAAGGCGTCGGGCTGGCAGGTCGTCCCAGCGAGCCGGCCGATTTTGTGCGCAGTTCGCGCGCCACATCACCCGCCGGCTTCATGGCGGTTGGTGTCAGCGCGCCGCCACGGCCTGTGGCGCGCCGCACGGCCGAGGAGTTCCGCGCCATGGAAAAGGCCCTGGACGCCGACCGGGCGCGCCTGCAAGCGCAAGGCGCTGCAGCCCGGCAGGCCGGCGCAACCGCGCCAGCGAAA
Organism: Hyphomicrobiales bacterium; assembly: GCA_027487245.1. Lineage (GTDB taxonomy): Bacteria > Pseudomonadota > Alphaproteobacteria > Rhizobiales > Beijerinckiaceae > Allobosea. The sequence continues at coordinate 40,127 of JAIYDY010000051.1, read as the reverse complement.
CCACCCGCCATTCCGCAATAAAAGAGAAGAATAGACCCAAAAAACCGCAGCAGATTGCGTTCGCAGCGGCTGATACCAATGCTAAAGCAATTTCATGCAAATCAGACAGGCCCGCGTGATCGCATCACGCCGGGCCGCAGGAGACCCGATATGGCCGATTTCCATCGCATCAAGCGGCTTCCGCCCTATGTGTTTGAGCAGGTCAACAAGATCAAGGCCGCCGAGCGTGCCAAGGGCGTCGACATCGTCGACCTTGGCATGGGCAACCCGGACCTGCCGGCACCCCGCCATGTGCTCGACAAGCTGATCGAGACGGTCGGCAAGCCGCGCACGGATCGCTATTCCTCGTCCAAGGGCATTGCCGGCCTGCGCCGCGCCCAGGCCAGTTATTATGAGCGGCGCTTCGGCGTGAAGCTCAACCCGGACACCCAGGTCGTCGCCACGCTGGGCTCTAAGGAAGGCTTCGCCAACATGGCGCAGGCCATCACCGGGCCGGGCGACGTGGTGCTGGTGCCGAACCCGAGCTACCCGATCCATGCCTTCGGCTTCCTGATGGCGGGCGGAGTGATCCGCTCCGTGCCGGCAGAACCCACTCCGGATTTCTTCCCGGCGGCCGAGCGGGCCATCATGCACTCGGTGCCGAAGCCGATCGCGCTGGTCGTGTGCTATCCCTCGAACCCGACGGCCTTCGTGGCCAGCCTCGATTTCTACCGCGATCTCGTGGCCTTCGCCAAGAAGCACGAGATCATCCTGCTCTCCGATCTGGCCTATGCGGAGGTCTACTTCGACGACGCCAATCCGCCGCCCTCTGTGTTGCAGATCCCCGGCGCCATGGATGTCACGGTCGAGTTCACCTCCATGTCCAAGACCTTCTCGATGGCCGGCTGGCGCATGGGCTTTGCTGTCGGCAATGAGCGGCTGCTGGCGGCGCTCACCCGCGTCAAGTCCTATCTCGATTACGGGGCCTACACGCCGATTCAGGTCGCTGCGGCGGCCGCGCTGAACGGTCCGGACGATTGCATCCGCGAGATGCGCGCCATCTACCGCACCCGCCGCGATGCGCTGGTCGAAAGCTTTGGCAAGGCCGGCATTGATGTGCCGGTGCCGGAAGCCTCGATGTTCGCCTGGGTGCCAATCCCGGAAAAGTTCCGCCACCTCGGCAGCCTCGAATTCTCGAAGCTGCTGATCGAGAAGGCCGAGGTCGCCGTGGCCCCCGGCATCGGCTTTGGCGAGCATGGCGATGATTTCATCCGCATCGCCATCGTCGAGAACGAGCAGCGCATCCGTCAGGCCGCGCGCAACATCGCCCGCTTCATGAAGACAGCGGACACGACGCTGCACAACGTCATCGGCATCAAGCGGGCCGGCTGAGCCACATCAGCCCAAGCCGCCCGCGTTTGTCCAGGCGGATCAGCTTGCGCCGAGGAAGTCGCGCTTGCCGAGCGGCACGCCGTTGTGGCGCAGGATCGCGTAGGCGGTCGTGGCATGGAAGAACACGTTGGGGTTGACCCAGCGCAGCAGATAGTCGCCACCGCTGAAGCTCATTTCCTGCCCGGCTACCTTGATGGTGATGGTGCGATCCTCGCCGCCATCGATGGCCGAGGCCGGGATCGAGGCGAGCAGGTCCTGTACCTTCTGGATGCGGGCCTGCAATTCCTGGAAAGTGGTCTCCGTGTCGGCATGGACCGGGATCTCCATCTGCGCCAGCCGGCAGGCCGCACCCTTGGCCATGTCGCAGGTGATCTGCACCTGCCGCGTCAGCGGGAACATGTCAGGGAACAGCCGGGCCTGCAGCAAGGCGTTCGGATCGATCCGCAGGGCTGTGGCGTGGGCCTCGGCCTTGTCGAGCACAGCACCAAGTGCCTTCAGGGTGTGCGACAGGACAGGCACGGAGGCGGCGTGAAGCGACAGGGACATGGGTCGATCCTTGATATGGAAGTTGCGGCCAAAAAGGCGAGGGGACTCGTCCGCCGGTGCAGGGCGACGCGGCTGGCAGTGTTGTGTCAGAAAAGTGCGCAAGATCAAGGGTCTTCGCGCAGGCTTGCATCGCCAGGCTGAAAAGCCGGCGCGTCGACTGGCCCGCTGCGACACAGCGCGGCTTGACGCCCCATGGTGCGCATGCGACGCGGCGGCATGTCCAGCCAAACGCCCGCGCCAAAGCGCTCCTTGCTCGTGCCCCGCATTGTTGCCGTGGCCTTCGTCGGCTCGATCGCGGTGCTCGGTGTCGCCTCATGGGACATTGCGCGTGGACGGGTGCCGGAGACGGCATCGCCGTTGATCAACGACCTGCTGCAAACGCCCGAGAACCGGCGTTGCAGCCGCGATGCCTCCGATGTGCTGGCGCGGCATCTGCCCGTCGGAACGCCGCGTGAGGCGGCGCTCGGTGTGCTGTCGGCTGCGGTCGTGGTGCCGCCCCGGCCGTGGTTCTGGCAGCCTGCCGCCGAGGACAGCACCCGCGAGCAGGGCAGCGAGATCGGCTTTGTCCGCGCCATCCGCTACACGGCCTTCGGGAACCAGAAGGTCAGCGGCACCCTGCGCCTTGAGAATGGCCTCGTGGTGGCCGTGTCCGGGCAAGTGGTCTGCGCCTTCGGCTAGCCATCCACCTATTCGGGCGGTTGACTCCCAGGCACCCGCCATGCGACCCGGCAAGCCATGAGCAAGCCATTCCGTCTGGGCGTCGCGGGGCTGGGCACCGTCGGCGCATCCGTCATCGAGATCATCAAGCGGCAGGAAAACGCGCTTGCGGCGCGCTGTGGCCGTACCGTGCGCGTGGTGGCCGTCTCCGCGCGCGATCGCAAGCGCGATCGCGGCATCGACCTTTCCGGCTATGAATGGTTCGACGACCCGGTTGCCATGGCCCGCTCGCCGGAGATCGATTGCCTTGTCGAACTGATGGGCGGTACGGACGGCCCGGCCAAGGCAGCGGTCGATGCCGCCATTGCGGCCGGCAAGCCTGTTGTCACGGCCAACAAGGCGATGCTGGCCAGCCACGGCATGGCGCAGGCAGCGGCCGCAGAGGCAGCCGGCGTGGCGTTGGCTTTCGAAGCCTCGTCCGCAGGCGGCATCCCGGTGGTCAAGACGCTGCGCGAGGCTCTGGCGGGCAACTCCGTCACGCAGATTGCCGGCATTCTCAACGGCACCTGCAACTACATCCTGACCCGGATGGAGCTGGAAGGTCTCACCTTTGCCGACTGCCTCAAGGATGCGCAGGCGCTCGGCTATGCCGAAGCCGACCCGACCTTCGACGTCGAGGGCTTCGACACCGCCCACAAGCTTGCCCTGCTGACAGCGCTCGCCTTCGGCACCGAGATCGACGCCGACGCCATCCATGTCGAGGGCATCTCGAAGATCACGCCGCTCGACCTGAAGATGGCCGACGAACTGGGTTACCGCATCAAGCTGCTTGGCGTCGCCGAACGCACTGCTGGCGGCATCGAACAGCGCGTCAGCCCGACCATGGTGCCGAAGACCTCATCGATCGCGCAGGTCATGGGCGTGACCAATGCCGTCACCATCGATGCCGATGCCGTGCGCCAACTCACGCTGGTTGGCCCCGGCGCGGGTGGCGGCCCGACAGCCTCCGCCGTCGTGTCCGACATCGCCGACGTGGCGCGCGGCCTGATCGGCGCGCCGTTCGGCCTGCCGGTCGAACGGCTTGAAAAGCCGACGCGTGCGCCGATGCAGCGCCACGAGGGCGGCTATTACATCCGCCTCGCTGTGCTCGACCGGCCCGGTGCCGCCGCGGGCATCGCGACCCGCATGGCCCAGGCCGACATCTCGCTGGAGAGCATCGTTCAGAAGCGCTCGGAGGTGGCGGCCAAGTCCGACCCGAAGGGCCGCTCGGGCCAGCCCGTGCCGGTCGTGCTGATCACCTACGCCACGACGGAAGGCGCGATCCGCTCCGCCATCGAGCAGATCATGGCCGACGGCCATATCGCCGAGCCGCCACAGGTCATCCGCATCGAGCGGGATTGACCATGCGAGGGCTGCCGGCGTGAGGCTGCAAGGAAGGCGGCACGCCCGGAATCGCTGGCAATTGGTGGTGTCTTTCGTTAATCCGCATGCAGCAAGGTGCGATCAAAGACACCGATTCATGCCCAAGGACCATTCCGATGACCGACCTGACCATCCAGCCGGGCCAGATGATCGAGCGCGTGCTCTCGATGGAACTGGTGCGCGTCACCGAGCGCGCGGCTGTCGCTTCTGCGATGCTGCGCGGTCGCGGCAACGAGAAGGCGGCTGACCAGGCTGCGGTCGATGCCATGCGGCGCGAACTCAACAAGCTGCCGATCGATGGTGAGATCGTCATCGGCGAAGGCGAGCGCGACGAGGCCCCGATGCTGTTCATCGGTGAGAAGGTCGGCAACAAGAGGGGCCCCAAGGTCGATATCGCTGTCGATCCGCTGGAAGGCACCACGCTCTGCGCCAAGGACATGCCCGGCGCGATCGCCGTGATGGCCATGGCCAATGCCGGCACGCTGCTCTATGCGCCCGACGTCTACATGAACAAGATCGCCATCGGCCCCGGCTATGCGAAGGGCATCGTCGATCTCGATGCCTCGCCGGAAGACAACATCCACGCCATCGCCCGCGCCAAGGGCTGCAAGCCCCACGAGGTCACGGCGCTGATCATGGACAGGCCGCGCCACGAGGCGCTGATCGCCGCCGTGCGAAAGACCGGCGCATCGATCCGCCTGATCACCGATGGTGACGTGGCCGGCGTGATCTTCACCACCATGCCGGAAAAGACCGGCATCGATATCTATCTGGGCATCGGCGGCGCGCCCGAGGGCGTGCTGGCTGCTGCTGCGCTGCGCTGCGTCGGTGGCCAGATGCAGGGACGGCTGATTCTCGACACGCCGGAAAAGGCCGCCCGCGCCTTCAAGATGGGCGTCAAGGACCCCGTCAAGAAATACGACATGTCCGAAATGGCCTCCGGCGACGTCATCGTCTCCGCCACCGGCGTCACCGATGGCGCGCTGTTGGCCGGCGTCCGGATGGGCAAGGACGTGATCGAGACCGAAACCATTGTCTACCGCTCGATCACCGGCACCGTTCGCAAGATCCATGGCGAACATCGCCAGTTCGAGAAGTTCAAGCTCGATTGAGAGCGGGCACGGCCCTTCCTGCGCTGCTGGCGGCCATCATATTGGCCGCCGTCGCGGCATTGGCGGCACCCGCGCAGGCGCAGCGTCTCCCCGGTGCCTTGCCGCAGCAGCCGGATGCGTCATCGGGTGGCGTGATTCCGCCCGTGTCCCCGGTGGCGCCACAGGCGGTGCGCCCCGATCTCAGGCCTGCGCCGCTGACCGTCCCGATCCTGCCGCAAGGCGTAGCCTCGCCCGCCTGCCAGATTCCCGCCGAGGCCCGCAGCCCTGACCTGCGCGCCTACTGCGCCGCGCGCGGCCAATAGGCTCGGAGAGCCCGCAGCATCAGCTGGTCAACCCAGCCGGGGCAGGGCGTCGAGCGCCTGCAGCATCCTGTCGAGCACGAAACCGAAATCGTTCAGTCCGTCATGGCGGCCATCGGCCACCATCGTGGAGAGGGCGTGCATGTGCGGCAGGGCGACCGGGTCGATCAGCGGCAGGAAATGGCGCGCGGCCTCGGCATACTGGTCCGGTTTGAGGGGGAATGTCCGTTCCAGCAGGTGAAACCCGAAGGTCACGCTGTCGAGCGCATTCCAGATGTGGTCGGCCTGCACATAGCTGAACCCGGCTGCGCGCAGGCAGCCCAGAATGGCATCGATCATCGCCAGCGTCGTTGTGCCCAGATTGATGCGGCCCGAAACCAGCGGCGGTGCCCAGGGATGCGCGGTGAAGACCGCCCGCATGGTCTGCGCCCTGGCCCGCATCTCGCCCTGCCAGTCATGGCCTGCGCGCGGGCGGGCGACATCGCCGAGCACAGCCTCGACCATGCCGTCGATCAGGTCTTCCTTGTTGCGGACATGGTTGTAGAGCGACATCGCCTCGACGCCGAGATCACCCGCCAAGGCCCGCATTGAAAGCCTTTCCATCCGCTCGCGGTCGGCGCGGCGGATGGCGGCGGCCACGATCCTGTCACGGGTCAGGCCCGGGCGCGGCGTGTCAGTGGGCATGGGTGCGTCTGTGCAATTGACATACTTACACCGTAAGTGCTAGGCGATCCCCCGTCAACTTACGCCGTAAACATCAGGACGATCATGACCGCCGCACCGTCGCTTGATTTCCGTGCCGCTCCGCTTCCATCACAGATGCAGGCGTGGGTTGCGACCGGCTATGGAGGCCCCGACGTGCTGGCGCTGCGGCACCTGCCTTTGCCCCGGATCGGTGCGCGCGACGTGTTGATCCGGGTCGAGGCAACGACGGTATCGGCTGGCGACCGTCGCCTCCGGGCCAGTGATTTCCCGACAGGCATGGGGCTCCTCGGGCGGGCCTTCTGCGGCGTTACGCGCCTGCGCCGCCCTGTGCTGGGCACCGAACTGACCGGCATCGTCGCCGCCGTCGGCAGCGCAGTCACGCGTTTCGCGCCCGGCGATGCCGTGATCGCCTTTCCCGGCGCGGCCGTTGGCGGCCATGCCGAATACTGCCGCTTCGCGGAGACCGGGATGATCCTGCCCCGGCCTGCCGGAATGCCGATCAAGACCGCGGCGGCGCTGGGCTTTGGTGGCACGACGGCGATGGATTTCCTGAGGCGGGCGAACTGCACGGCGGGCGAGCAGCTGCTTGTCGTCGGCGCATCAGGCACGGTCGGCAGCGCGCTGGTGCAACTGGCCGCGAAGGCGGGGGCAAGAGTCAGCGCGGTCACGAGCAGCGGCAACCAGGTGCTGGTCCGTGCCCTCGGAGCCGAGGATGTCATCGACTATGCGGTTCGCGATGTCACCGCCGAGCCAGCGCGCTGGGACATCGTGGCCGATGCCGTGGGCGCACTGACCTTCGCCCGCGCCCTGCCGATCCTGTCCGAAGGCGGGCGCTATCTGTCGATCGCCGGCGGGCTCGGCGAGCTTCTGGCCCGCCCGAAGGGCAGTCGACGCTCCATTGGCGGACCCGCCAGCGAAAACGTCGCCGATCTGGCGGCCCTTGTCGACATGGCCGTCGCAGGGACATTCCGGCCGCTGATCGACAGCGTTTTGCCGTTTGCGCGCCTGCCGGACGCCCATGCCCGCGCTGATTCGGGCCGAAAGCGCGGCAGTGTGGTCGTCAGGCTCGACCATATCGAAAGGCAGTAGACGGCAGCCCGGAACGGGCCTGCGTTCCGCCGCGCCGATTCATTTGCCGAGGCCGTAGGGTTTGACCAGTTCCCGCACATGCGGCGGGATCATGTAGCGGGCGCGGGCGGGCTCCTCCCGTTCGAGGTGCACGACCGTCTCCACCGCCTTCATCTCAACCCGTGCGCGGGCAAATTCCAGCCCGCGTGGCCCGATGCGCGGCATCAGCCAGCCGACAATCGGGCGTAGCCAGTCCGGCATGGCCCTGAGCGGCAGTCCGCCCGCCGCGCGCTGCACATTGGCGAGAAAGCCCTTCACCGCTCCCTGCCGCTTGCCGGCGCTTCCCAGGCTGGACAGCGCCACCTCGTCGCCAAGCAGATCCAGCAATTCCTGCCCGCGCTCATTGCGCACCAGCAGCCATTGCTGCCCTTGCCCGCCCATGTAGCCGACGGTGATGTCGGCCAGCACGTTCGTGTAGTCGACGCAGGTGCGGCAGGTGAGCGGGAAGAAATCGCGCGGCAGCTTCGAGATCGGCAGTTGCAGGAATGGCACCAGCTTGTGCCGGCCATCGCTGAACCTGAGTTCGACATGGTAGTCGGCGCGGAATTCGAGGTAGGTGATGGTCTCCGGCCTGTCGCTCAGCAGGTTGAGAAAGACGTGGAAGTTCTCGGTCGTGGTGTTGTCCGAGCAGGGGGTGCCGATCACGTAGAGGCGCTCGAAGCCCAGTTCCGCTTCCAGCGCCCTGAGCGCGTAGACCTGACAGGGGATGCCGACAATGGCGAGCCGCTTGAAGCCACGCGCCCTTGCCGGCTCCAGCAGTGCCAGCAGCGGTGCATAGCCCATGCGCATGCCCCGGCAGCCGGCCAGCGCCGCAGGATCGGTCACCAGCACCGGCACCGGCTTCCAAGGATCGTCCTTGTCCGGCGCCATGGTCAGCACCGCATCGACCGCGCCGGTCTCCAGCAGGTGCTCGGCGAGACGGGTGGTGATGCCGGTCCATTGTGCGCCCTCGGCCGGTTGCCTCAGCGCCGCACGGTGCATGGCGCGAAACGGGCCGAAATGCAGCTCATCAGGCCGCGAGGGGTCGCGCGGCCGCCCGTGAACCTTCGTCTCCAGCGCGGCATAGTCGGGCCGGATGAACTGGCATGCGCTGCCGCAACGCTTCGGCTCGGACATCCGCGACACGCCGCAATCCGTGCACAGGCTGCGTGGCTCAGGCTCCGCCAGCGGCGGTGTCCAGTGCGGGGGCAGGGGATCGGGACTGGGGAGCATGGTGCGGTGTCTGGTCCGGCTGTTTAGGGTCGTGCGGCGTGAGGCACCATGGCCGGGCTTGGTGCCGCTGTCACCTTGGGGTCTTGACGGGTATCGCGGGAGGTGTCCGCGCAGGGCGCAAAGCTGATCAGTGCCATGGCGATGCTCCGAATCGGCTAAAGGCAAGACATGTCCCGATCCACGAACCTGTTTCTCGGCGTTGCGCGCTCGGCGCTGGGACGGCCCTGGTGCAACCGGCTGGATGGTCCGGGCCTCGCACTGGCCGAAAACCTCGTTCAGGTCGAGGGCCTCGGCGACACGCTGGCGCGGGTGCTGGCGGCACGCGGGGTCGACGGGGCGCATCTCGCCGCCTTCCTTGAGCCACGCCTGCGCGACCTGATGCCCGATCCGCTGACGATGACCGAGATGGCCGCCTGCGTGGCGCGGCTTGAGCAGGCCATTGCGCGCGGCGAGCAGGTTGCGATCTTCGGCGACTATGACGTGGATGGAGCCTGTTCCAGCGCGCTTCTGGCCCGCTATCTGGAGGCCGCCGGCGCGCGGCCCCGGATTCACATCCCCGACCGGCTGATCGAGGGTTACGGCCCCAACAGCGAGGCCATCCGCATGCTGGCCGGCGAGGGCGCAACGCTGCTGGTCGCGGTCGATTGCGGCACCACCAGTCACGAGCCTTTTGCCGAGGCCATGCGGCTTGGCCTCGATGTGCTGGTGCTCGACCACCATCAGGCCCCGGTGGAGCTGCCGCCGATCACGGCGCTGGTCAACCCAAACCGCCAGGACGATCTGTCGGGCCTCGGCCACCTGTGCGCTGCCGGCGTGGTGTTCATGGCGCTGGTGGCCTTGTCGCGTGCCCTCAGGCTGGTTGGCCGCGCGGCACCGCTCGACCTGCTGCGCGAACTTGATCTGGTGGCGCTGGCTACCGTCGCCGATGTCGCATCCCTGACCGGGCTCAATCGCGCCTTCGTGCGGCAGGGCCTGGCCATCGCCCGCGCCCGCGAGCGGCCCGGCCTTGCGGCCCTGATGGACGTAGCCGGCCTGTCAGGGCCGCTCGAAGCCTGGCATTTCGGCTTCCTGATCGGCCCGCGCATCAATGCCGGCGGACGCATCGGCGATGCCTCCCTCGGCGCGCGCCTGCTGACGCTGGATGATGACATCGCGGCGCGCGACATCGCGGCACAACTCAACGACCTCAACCGCGACCGTCAGGAGATCGAGCGTGCCGCCGTCGAGGAAGCCGTCGCGGCCACGGATGCCGCCCTTGTGCGTGAAGGTCCGGCACCGGTCATCATTGCCGCGTCCACCGAATGGCACCCCGGCATTGTCGGCCTCGTCGCTTCGCGCCTCAAGGAACGCTTCCGCAAGCCCGCGTTCGCCTTCGCGCTCGATGCGGCGGGTGGCGGCACCGGTTCTGGCCGCTCGGTCATCGGGGTCGATCTGGGCCGCGCCGTCCGGGCCGCTGCCGAGGCCGGCGTCATCGTCAAGGGCGGCGGCCACGCCATGGCGGCAGGGGCTACCTTGCAGCCAGGTGGTCTCGCTGCATTCTCCAGCTTCATCAGGCCGGAACTTGCAGCTCAGGTGCTTGCGGCTGATGCCGCCGATGCCCTCCTGATTGACGCCAGCCTGACGGCAGCCAGCGTCACCCCGCGTCTTGTGGCCGAACTGGCAACAGCTGGTCCTTTCGGAGCCGGCTCGCCGGAACCGACCTTCGTGTTCCCCTCGCACCGGCTCATGGATGCGCAGGTTGTCGGCGCTGGCGGGCATGTCCGTGTTCGGCTTAAGGCCGGCGACGGCAGCATCGCCAGCGGTGTCGCCTTCCGGGCCGCCGAGCAGCCGTTGGGGCAGGCGCTTCTGGCCAGGCGCGGCGAGGCGGTGCATGTGGCAGCGACACTGGCGGTCGACCGCTGGGGCGGCAGCGAACGTGCCGAACTGCGCATCCTTGATCTGGCCGAGCCGTCCCGGACGTGACGTGATCTGACGTGACCTTGGCCGCGCCGGCCATGGCCGGGATCCTCCGTTTCACCGCAATCGGAAAAAACCGCAGGCGGGGCTGGTTTTCGGACTTGCCGGAAACCTGAGCCGCCACTATACCCACGCTGCTTCGCACGGGTCGCTTCGGCCCATCGTCAAGCCCGCGCCCATCGTCTAGCGGTCAGGACACGTCCCTTTCACGGATGAGACCGGGGTTCGATTCCCCGTGGGCGCGCCATTTCACGTTTTCATGTCGCTTCTCGCCGCAAAGGCTGGCAGACATGGCCCTCCAGACTGCAAGGGGCGCGTGATGACATTGCCCGATCCATCCGTTCCCCTTCTCCTGCCACTTGCCGGCGTGCGCGTGCTCGATCTGTCGAACGTGCTGGCCGGGCCTTTCTGCGGCTACAATCTCGCCCGCCTCGGGGCCGAGGTGATCAAGATCGAAAACCCGGATGGTGGCGATCTGGCCCGCAAACTCGGTGCCGACCCGGCCATGGCCGCCCGGCTGATGGGGCTGTCCTTCGTGGCCGTCAATGCCGGCAAGCAGTCGGTGACGCTCGATCTGAAGGCGAAGGCCGGCAAGGAGGCCTTCCTGCGCCTGCTCGACAAGGCCGATGTGGTGCTGGAGAACTTCCGGCCCGGGGTCATGGAGCGGCTGGGGCTGTCCTATGATGTGCTCGCCGCGCGCAACCCGCGCATCGTCTATTGTGCCATTTCCGGCTTCGGGCAGGATGGGCCCTGGGCTTCGCGCCCGGCCTATGACCAGATCGTGCAGGGCCTGTCCGGGGCGATGAGCGTCACGGGGGACGCGGCAAGCGCTCCGCTGCGCACCGGCTTCCCGATCTCGGACACGATCGCCGGACTGACGGCGGCCTTCGCGATTTCGGCGGCCCTGGTGGAGCAGCGCCGCGTTGGCCGTGGCCGGCAGATCGACGTTTCGCTTCTGGAAGCGACCATGGCGGCCATGGGCTGGGTTGTGTCCAACCATCTCAATGGCGGCGTCGAGCCCGAGGCGATGGGCAATGACAACATGACAGCCTCGCCCTCGGGCACCTTCCGAACGGCAACTGGCTTGCTCAACATCGCCGCCAACGAGCAGAAGCAATACGAGGCCCTGTGCGATGTGGTCGGGCGGCCCGATCTGGCCAGCGACGTGCGCTTCGCCGACAGACAATCGCGCAAGGAACACCGCGCAGCGCTGACGGCGGAACTGGAAAAGGCCCTGTCAGCGCGTGGGGCGGAAGAGTGGGAGGCCCTGTGCAATGCCCGCGGCGTGCCGTCCGGCTCAGTGCTGACCGTGCCGCAGGTGCTGCGTGAGACGCAGGTCACAGGTCGCGGCTTCGTGGAGGAGCTGGCTGGCGTGACATCGGCTGGCGCGCCGCTGCGGGTCACGCGCCCCGGCTTCAGGCTGGGCGAGCCCTTCCCGCAGCCGACGCCCCCGCCTGAACTGGGGCAGGATACGGCCCGCTGGCTGGCCGCGCTGGGATACACGGAAGCCGAGATCGAGGCACTGCGGGCCAGCGGCGTGACCGAAGCCGTGGCCCGGAAGAACCGGGCGAAGGACTGAGCAAGGGCAGGGCGCACATCCCGCCCGGACGTGCCCGATCACTCGGCGTTCCGCTTCATCCTTGTTGCGTAGACGAACCGCTCCGCCGGATGCCAGTTGATCGAGGTCAGCACCAGTGTGCCATCCTGCAACGAATAGCTGCGCCGGAAGCGCATGCCCACGGCCTGGCGCTTGGCACGAAGTGTCTGCACCACATCCGCTGGCATGAGGCCGGCGGAAATCTCCTGCACGACATCGACGATGCTCAGGCCCCAGCGCTGCTCGATGCGCCCGAAGATCGAACCCTTGATCTCGGACAGCTCCTCCGCCACGGCAACATAGGGTTGCGCCACGAACACCGTGACCGTGCAGATGGGCTGGCCCGATGCATCGCGGCGCACGCCATCGATCCTGAGCCAGTGGCTGCCGTCATCGGCGCCGATCAGGCGGGCGTCCTCCCCGCCAAGCACAACCATCGCCGTGCGATCAACAGCGAGCCGTGTGTCGACGGCATACTGGAACAATTCGTCGAGCGAACGGGCGCTCTGCACAAAGACACGCGGGCTCTGGTTGGAGATCACGACTGTGCCGGCTCCTTGCCGGCGTGCCACCAGCCCGGTTTCGGTCAGCCGGCGCAGGGCCTCGCGCACCGTGTAGCGGCTGACATTGAAGTGGGCGCAAAGCTCCGTCTCGGCCGGCAGGAGGCTGCCCACAGGATGCTGTCCGGTGACGATCGCCTCGCGCAGCGCCTGCTCGATCTGCGCATAGAGCGGCTTGGCCGCATCAGGGGCTTTGGGGGCGCGCTTGTCCATGCCGTCGGAGGGTCCGCATGCTGCAATGGCCCTTGGTGTGCATGAGGCCGCGCGGTGACACAAGCGCACCGTGCCCCGCTCGCCCGAAGATTCATGCCGGCGGGCAGTTGTTAACACAGCTTTTTGTGGCGGATGACAGGTGAGGAAGCCGACAGCCATCGTCGTTACATCAGCGCGGGCTTTTCCACCGGTGCGCTGCACGCCAGCGAGGCTGCCTCGTCCGGCGGCAGCGCAGGGTTCCATAGCCGGGCGATCATGCGCCGGCCGGTCATCGCCGCGCTGGCATCGCTGGCCAGCCAGACGGCGGGGTCACGCATCAGCGCCGGGCTCAAGAGGTTGCCGTCAGCCCCGCGCCGGCCCGGTCCGCCCGGCAGCAACTCGGTGTCGCTGGCTCCGCCCGGCAGGAGCACGTTGACGGTGACGCCGGTGCCGGCAAGATCCTGCGCGCAGCAACGCGACATGGCCTCCAGCGCCGCTTTGGATGGGCCATAGGGCGCGTAACCCTTGCGCACCATGGTCATGTCGCTGGTCGAAATGTTGATGATGCGGCCATGCCCGCGCGCCACCATGCCCGGCGTCACGGCCTGTGACATGGCAAAGGCCCCGTTCAGGTTGATGTCGACGATCTCGCGCCAGATCGGGTACGGCACCTCCCAGAACGGCACCGGCTTTGTGGTGAAGGTCTCCGAGACCAGCCGCATGCCGCGCCCGGCATTGTTGACCAGCACATCGATGCGCCCGAACGTGGCCGTGGTCTCGGCGACCACGCGGGCGCAATCCTCTGGCCGCGTCACATCGGCCTGGATGGCCCTTGCGCCGGGGCCAAGCTCGGCCACCGTGCGGGCAAGTTCGTCAGCGGCCCTGGCGGCGGTGATCACCACATGGGCACCGGCCATGGCAATGGCGAGCGCCATTTCCCGCCCAAGACCCCGGCCTCCGCCGGTGATGATGGCGACCTTGCCGTCAAGACGCATGCCGTTCATCGTGCCTCAGCCTGCCTTGGCGGCGGGCGTGGCCGGACCGGCATCGCGCATCGGCCCGATCACGCCGGCAGCGATCAGCGCTTCGATGCGCTCGCGGCCCAGCTTGAGAATGTCCTCATAGACCTCGCGGTTATGCTGGCCGAGGTCGGGCGCGCTGGCGATGATCGCGCCCGGCGTGTCGGACAGCTTCGGCGCGACATTCTGCATGTTGAGTTCGCCAAAGCGCGGATGCAGCACCTTCACGATCGCTTCCCGCGCCTTGAAATGGGCGTCTGCCAGCATGTCGGGCGCGCGGTAGATGTCGCCGCGCGGAACGCCGTGATCATCGAGCAATGTGCCCAGCGGCTCGGCGTCCATGGTCATGGTCCAGGCCCCGATCAGGTCGTCGAGCTCCTGCTGGCGTTCGCCGCGTGCGCCGTGGGTGGCGTAGCGGGCGTCGCTGCCCAGTTCCGCCCGGCCCATCGCCTCGGCCAGCCGCTTGAAAACGCTGTCCTGATTGGCGGCAATCAGCACCATGCGGCCATCGCGCGTCGGATAGACATTGGATGGCGCGACATTGGGCAGGATCGCGCCGGTGCGCTCGCGGATGAAGTCCGCCTTGTCATATTCGGTCACCAGCGATTCCATGATCGCCAGAACCGCTTCGTAGATCGCGGAGTCGACCACCTGGCCATGCCCGGTGCGATGCAGCGAGTGCAACGCCATCAGGCCGCCGAGGCAGGCGAAGGTGGCGGCCATCGTGTCGCCGATGGAAATGCCCATGCGGCTGGGCGGCGAGGAGGGGTCGCCGACCACATAGCGCAGCCCGCCCATGGCCTCACCGATGGCCCCATAGCCGGCCTTGGACGCATAGGGCCCTGTCTGCCCATAGCCCGAGACGCGGATCATGATCAGGCGCGGGTTGATCTTCGACAGCACGTCATAGCCCAGCCCCCACTTTTCCAGCGTGCCGGGGCGGAAATTCTCGAGCAGGATGTCGGATTTTGCCACCAGTTCCTTGATCAGGTCCTGGCCTTCGGGGCCGCGCGCGTTGAGCTCGATGGACTTCTTGTTGCGCGCGATCACCGGCCACCACAGCGACATCCCGTGAGGCTTCTCGCGGCCCCATTCGCGCATGGGATCGCCTTGCCCGGGCTGCTCGATCTTGATCACCTCGGCACCGAAATCGGCCAGCAACTGGCCGCAGAACGGCCCGGCCAACAATTGCCCCATCTCGATGACCCTGAGGTCGGTCAGGGGTCCGCGCCGGCTCGCGTCGCGCGCGGCGTCTTGTGGGGCGCTCATCGTTCTCTCCCGAAGTTGTCCAGACAACTGGACCTGTTATACAAGGCTGGCGCGGCTGGGCAAGAGACCTGCCGCGCCGCTGCGCACCAAAACGGCAATCGTGCCTGCAAGGCGCGCCGCGCCGTCAGCGCGAACGCACAACGAGGAGATGCGCCATGTCCGGATCGAAGGTCGAGATTGTCGAGGTTTCACCGCGCGATGGCATTCAGAACGAGCCGGTGCTGCTCTCCACCGCCGACAAGCTGGCCCTGATCGCAGCGGCGAAGGCGGCAGGGATCGGCAGGCTCGAGGTTGCCAGCTTCGTCAATCCCAAGCGCGTGCCGCAGATGGCTGACGCCGACGCGATCTTTGCAGCGCTCGCCTCCGACCATGCGGCGCGGCATATCGGGCTGGTGCTGAATGCTCGGGGCTTCGAGCGCGCCGTGGATGTCGGCTGCCGCGAGATCAACTATGTCGTCGTCGCCAGCGAAACCTTCAACCAGCGTAACCAGGGGGTCAGCATGGCCGAGACCATGGCCCAGTGGCACGCGATTGCTGCGCCGGCGAAGGCTGCCGGCATCCGCAACACGGTCACGATCGGGGCCAGCTTCGGCTGCCCGTTCGAGGGTGAGGTGCCGCTTGCGACCGTGCTCGGTGTTGTCGAGGCGCTGCTGGCCGATGCGCCCGACGAGATCGCCTTTGCCGACACGATCGGCTGCGGCGTGCCGGGGCAGGTGAGGGCGCTGCTGGCAGGTGCGCGGGCTCTTGCGCCTGGTCTGTCGTTGCGCTGCCATTTCCACGACACGCGCAACACCGGCATCGCCAATGCGCTGGCGGCTGTCGAAAGCGGCGTCGATGCGCTCGATGCCTCGATCGGCGGTTTTGGCGGATGCCCCTTTGCGCCCGCTGCCACCGGCAACATCGCCACCGAGGATCTGGTCTACATGCTGGATCGCATGGGTGTGAGCACCGGTGTCGCCATCGAGCCTGTCATGGAGGCCGCCCGCTGGCTGTCCGGCCTGCTCGGCAAGCCTGTGCCCTCGGCGCTGACAAGGGCTGGCAACTTTCCTCACGCGCAGCGCGCATCGCAAGCGGCGTGAGGACTCGCAGGGCGCTCCTGTGCAGGATTGCCTGTCTTCCGCAGGCAGGCTCTTTCCTTTCGGCAAATGTCCGGACAATATGGGTCAGGGTTCGTCGCTGCGGGGCGCTCGTCCACACCGGCCACGCGCGCACCACGAAGGAGATCGCGAGATGAAACTGATGCAAGGCTTGAAGACTGTGAAGGGCTTCGCGGCCGCGGCCGCCATCGCCATCGCCCTGGTCCAGCCTGCCGTGGCCCAGACCGTGGCGCTCGGCACCACGCAGGGCGGCGCGACGGGGCAGATCGCGACCGCCATTGCCCAGGTGGTCTCGCTTCATGCCGGCGGCATGCAGGTGCGTCCGCAGCCGGTGGCCAACACCGCGCAATACATCCCGCCGATCAATGCAGGCCAGATCGAGTTCGGCATCGCCAATGCACCGCAGACCTCCAACGCCTTTGGCGGCGTGGGCATGTCGCAGGGCCAGGCGGCGCCCAACCTGCGCATGGTCGCAGCCCTGTTTCCGTTCAATGCCGGCCTCGTGGCCACCAAGGCCGGGAACATCAAGGTCAACGCCGATCTCAAGGGCAAGCGCCTGCCCTGGTTCCCGGACAATTCGCTGGGCGATGTCATCATGCGCGCTTCGCTCGAAGCCGGCGGGCTCAAGCCCGAGGATGTGACGCGCGTGCCGATGCCGAACTTCCCGCGCATGTTCGATGCGTTCAAGGCGGGCCAGATCGATGTTTCGATCGCCACGGTCGGAGCGCAGAACGTGATCGACTTCCAACAGAGCATCAGCGGCGGCGTACGCTTCGTCTCGTTCGCTGCGGGCGACCTGGCGACCCTCACGAAGTATCTGCCTGGAGCGACCCTGCGCGTGATGCCGGTTGTTGCCAGCAACATCGGCATCGAGGAGGGCACCCGCATCTTCTCCTATGTCTACACCCTGTTCACGCACGCAGGGATGAACGAGGATGCCGTCTACCGCATGACCAAGGCCATGTTCGAACGCGCCGCCGACCTGAAGGCAACAGGTCCGCTGTGGGAAGAATATGACCCCAAGACCTTGGGGACCAACATCGGCGTGCCCTATCATCCCGGGGCACAGCGCTTCTTCCGCGAGGCCGGCGTCGGGTTCCAGCCGTGAGCGCATTCCCGCGTTCTGGCGCGGGGTTCCAGGCAGCCCGCCTGCTGGGGCTCTGTGTGGCCCTGCTGCCGCTGGTGGCAGTGCTGTCGCTTCCAGCGCGCTGGGGACTTTTCATCCTCGATGAGCAGGTCGCCGCGCTGGTGCTGGCCTGCGGGCTTGGCGTCGTCTTCTTGCGCATGCGCGGTGGCTGGGGCGCTCTGGACAGGCCGCTCGGCGTGGCGCTAGCAGTGCTGTCGCTCGCCTTTGGAATTGCGCTGGCGCTGCGCTTTCCCGTGCTTTCGGAAGGGGCCTTCTTCCGGCCGATTGAGGCCGCTACCTTCGGGTTCGTTGCAATAGTGCTGCTGGTCGAGGGCATGCGCCGTGTGGTCGGCTGGGTGCTGACCATCGTCTTCGCCATGCTGTTTGGCTATGCCCTCTTCGGCCATCACCTGCCGGCAGCGATTGCCGGCAAGTCCCTGAGCCCGGTGCAGTTGCTCGGCTTTCTGGGGTCCGATTCGACCGCGTTGCTCGGCCAGACGCTGACGGTGGCCTGCTTCGTGATCGTGCCGTTCATCCTGTTCGGACGTCTGCTGGTGGCAGTCGGTGCCGCCGGCGTGTTCGATGCGCTTGGGGCCAAGCTGGCCGGGCGTGCGCCGGGCGCGTCGGGCCGCATCACCATCATCTCGTCGATGCTGTTCGGCACCGTGTCCGGCTCGGCCGTGGCCAATGTCATGGCCAATGGCGCAGTGACCATCGGCATGATGACGCGCAACGGCTACTCGAAGGAAGACGCCGCCGCAGCTGAGGCCGTGTCTTCGACAGGCGGCCAGATCATGCCGCCCGTGATGGGGGCCGCAGCTTTCATCATGGCCGAATATCTCAAGGTGCCCTACGCCACGATCATGCTGGCGGCTTTGCTGCCGGCCCTTCTGTTCTATGGCGCGATCCTGTGCCAACTCGACTTTACCGCGCGGCGCATGGGCCTGCCAGCCTTCGCCGAAGGAGCCGACACGCCGCTGTCGAAGCTTGGCATGGAAAGCGCGCTGCTGGCCCTGGCCTTCATTGTCGTGCTGGGCGGCATCTTCTGGGCCAATCTCCAGCCCGAACTGGCCGCTGTGCTGAGTTCCGCGTTGCTGGCGCTGGTGGCGCTCGTGGTGCTGCGGCGCGGCGGCTTTTCGCTGCGCTACCTGCTCGATGAGATCTCGGAGACGGGCCTCGCCGCCGCCGACGTGCTGCTGGTCTGTGCGCTGGCGGGGATGATCATCGGCATCCTGAACACGACCGGACTCGGGTTTGCCCTGTCGCTGATGCTGCTGGAGATCGGCAAGTCGAGCGTCTTCATGCTGCTGGTGGTGACGGCGCTGGTGTCGCTGATCCTCGGCATGGGCATGCCGACAACCGCCGTCTACATGCTGCTGGCGACGCTGGCCGCGCCAAGCCTGATCAAACTCGGCATTTCCCCCATCGGGGCCCACATGTTCGTGTTCTACTACGGCCTGCTGTCCATGATCACGCCGCCGGTGGCGCTCGCTGCGTTTGCGGCGGCGTCGATCGCCAAGGCCTCGCCGGTCACTGTCGCCTGGCACAGCGTCAAGATCGGTTGGGTCGCCTTCCTCGTGCCATTCCTGTTTATCTACCAGCCGGCCATCCTGATGCAGGGCCCGGCGGCCGAGATCATTCTTGTGGTCATCGGCGCGGTGTTGGCCATTCCATTGATCACGGCAGCTCTTGTTGGCCACGCCCTCGCGCCGCTTGCCATGATCGAGCGGCTGCTCTGGCTGGGCATCGGCCTCGTCATCCTGGTCCCGATCGCCGCGGCCGGTCCGCTGGCCGTCTGGCTTGAGGCTGCCGCCTTCTTGGCAGGGGCAGGGCTGCTGCTGCGCCATGGCCTTGCCGCGCGCAGCATGGTGCCAGCATGAGCCCGGCCGCACGCGGACTGTCCTGCCCTGCGCGAGCGGCATGGCCGACGCCGGCCTCGTGCGCTTTGTCCGGGCGATTGAACTGTGCCACCCTTTGTGCCGAAGCCATGAGAGGCGGACCTTGGCCATGAGCGAACTCGACATCGACAAGCGTCAGGGCTTTGCCCAGAGCGTCGGCATCGGCGAGCGCCATCGGGGCTGACCCGGCATCATCACGGCGACAAGGAGCATCAAGGCATGACCGACGCACAAGGCTTCCGGCGCAAGTTCGGCGTTCTCGGCCCCTCGACCAACACCATCGTGCAGCCCGATTTCGACGACATGCGGCCCCATGGCGTGACCAACCATTACAGCCGCATCTTCACGCCCAATGCCAACGCGGTCAGCAACGAAAGCTTCCGCGCCGGCGCCAACACGATTGCCGACAACGTGCTCGATGCGGTGCGCAGCGTCATGACCTGTGCGCCCGACTATCTGGTGATGGGCATGTCCGCCGTAACCTTCTTCGATGGTGAGAAGGGGGCCAATGCATTCATCGACAAGGTGGAGGGCGAGGCGGGCGTTCGCGTCAGCATCGGCAGCCATGCCTGCACCGAGGCCCTGCGCGCCTATGGCGGCGTGCGCCGCATCGCCGTGCTGTCGCCTTACTGGCCGGTGATGAACACCGAGGTCGCGCGCTATTTCGGCGACATGGGCTTCAGTGTCGTGCGCGACATTCCGCTGCAATGCCGCTCTTGGACCGCCATCGCCGAGGTCGATGATGCCACCTTGCGCGATGTGCTGCGGAAGCTCGATGGCGACGATGTCGATGCCATCGTGCAGGTCGGCACCAACCTGTCGATGGTTCGGCTCGCCGCCGCCGCCGAATTGTGGCTCGGAAAGCCGGTGATTGCCATCAACACGGCGACCTACTGGCACGCCTTGCGCGCCAACGGCATTCCTGACCGCAAGGCGGGGTTCGGGCGGCTTCTGTCGGATTTCTGAAGCCAACCGGAGAGGTCTACCACCATGCCAGGCCCAGCAAGCGTCTCGCGCATCATCGATCTCGATCCGTTCGTCCTGCCGCTGGCCGGACTTCTGCCCGCCGCCAGCCTGGATGATCTGGCTGACGCGCGCGATCTGCTGGCCGGCACGCACCTTGACTACGAGACCGCGACACTCAACCTCGCGGTGCAGAGCCACCTGCTCAGGATCGGCGGCCGCACCATCCTGATCGATACCTGCATCGGCGAGGACAAGCCCCGCCCGCGCCGCGCCGACTGGCACGAGCGCCGGCAGACCGGCTATCTCGCCCGCCTCGCTGCGGCAGGGTGCAGGCCGGAGGACATCGACATGGTGATGTGCACGCACCTGCATGCCGACCATGTCGGCTGGAACACAAGGCTCGACAATGGCCGCTGGGTGCCGACCTTTCCAAAGGCCCGCTACCTGATCGGGCACACCGAACTCGCCTTCTGGACAGAAGCTGCCGCGCGTCCTGCCGAGCACCCGCTCAACCATGGCTCCTTTGCCGACAGCGTGCTGCCGGTGATCGAAGCCGGCGCTGCCGAGATGGTCGATGATGGCGCCGAGGTTATCTCTGGCGTGACCATCGCGCCGCTGCCGGGCCACACGCCGGGACA
This sequence comes from Hyphomicrobiales bacterium, assembly GCA_027487245.1. Lineage (GTDB taxonomy): Bacteria > Pseudomonadota > Alphaproteobacteria > Rhizobiales > Beijerinckiaceae > Allobosea. The sequence goes on along the minus strand of JAIYDY010000051.1, from coordinate 19,357 downwards.
TATCGGCCTTGAGGTCACGTCACCGGGCCAGCCATCACTCGTTTTCAGCGGGGATGCGCTGCATTCGCCGGCCCAGGTCTTCCAGCCCGGCTGGTCGAGCGCCTTCTGCGCCGATCCGGTCATGGCCGCCGAAACCCGCCGGGGCCTGCTTGAGCGCGCGGCTGAGACCGACACGGTGCTGATCCCAGCCCATTTGCGCGGGGAGGGGATGCGCATCAGCCGCATGGGCTCACGCTTCAGGCCGCGCTTCTGCGGTTGCGACGGCCGCTGACAGTTCCCGTCAGGCCATCGCCGCCACGTCGCGCAAGGACTGGATCATCGAGGTGCGCATCAGGTAGGTCTTGTGCGCCTCCGCGTCGGCCACCGTGCGGCGCAGGTCCGCATAGTAGGCCGCACGCGCCGCCGGCTCGCGTGTGTTCAGCATGGCCCGGTTGCGCAAGGTGGTCTGCTGCACGACGTCGAGCGCTACCTTGCGGCGCTGGTGCTCATAGTGTTTCAGCGTGTCGAGATCGGCCCCGCGACTCACCGCTGTCAGTTTTGCAGCAAGGTTGAAGGCATCGTGGATGCCACCGTTGAGGCCCATGCCGCCGAGAGGATTGTTGACGTGCGCCGCGTCACCGGCAATCAGCATGCGGCCTGAGACATAGTGCGACGCCACCCGCTCATGCACGCGGTAGGCCGTGCGGTGGCGGATTTCATACGGCTCGCTGCGGGCATGAGCCCCCTGCAACAGCCGCTCGATGCGCCCTGACGACGTCACGTCTTCATCGCTGAGGCTCGAATCGACCGGGAATAGCGCCCGCCAGACGCTGGCGGTGCGGATCAGCACGAACCACTCCTTCGGGTCGGAGATGTAGGAGATGTTGGCCACATCCGGCATGGCTTCGCGGAAATCGAAGGTGGTCGACACTGTCAGGAAGATTTCTGGAATCGTCTGCCCCTCGAACTCTGCCCCCATCGACTTGCGCACCACGCTGCCGATCCCGTCCGACCCGACGACGAAGGCGCCGGCGATTGTCTCGCCCTTGCCGTCCGCATCGACCACATCAACCTCGACGCCGTCCGCGCCCTGCCGCGCCGCGACGGCCTTGGTGCCGAAGCGGATTGTCGCCAGGGCATTGTCCTGCAGCCGCGCATGCAGCATCTCGCCGAGACGCCACTGCTCGCATTGCAGGCGGTAGGGATGGTTGGTCTCGTCGGCGATGCGGGCCAGTTCGAACGTGGCGACGGCCCCCTCGGTACGGTCGCGGAACTGCCAGGTCGGGCAGATCAGGCCCTGCGCGATCATGGCATCGGTGACGCCGAAGCGCTCAAGCATGTCCAGCGTCGGCGGGTGGAAGGTCGAGGCCCGCAGGTCGCGCGGCAGCTCTGGCGAGGCTTCCACAAGCGTGATCGGGATGCCCTCATCGACCAGGAGATTGGCCGCCACAAGGCCCACCGGCCCCGCACCGATGATCAGGACCCGGTTGTTGGTGTTCATTTCCGAAGCGCCTTCCTTGACAGTCCGTGCCAGCCGGTCATCATGCAGTTGTCCGGACAATCATGTCGCTGTCCGGGCCTCTGGGCAAGTGCTCATTGTGTCGCTCTCGTGGTGCCGGGGTCGTGGTTCCGATGCAGTATCCGTTCTCAGCCCTGCCATCGCGCGGCCGCCTGAATTGGCCCGGCGGCAAGCGGCTGGCGCTGATCATCACCATCAACCTCGAATACTGGGACCTGCTGAAACCGACAGCCGCGACCTACTATGCCGGCGGCCCGTCGATCCTGCCCGATGCACTGCCAGGCAACATTCCCGATTTCCCCAATTTCTCCTGGCGCGAATACGGCCAGCGCGTCGGGGTCTGGCGGCTGTTCGATGCCTTCGACGAAGCTGGCGTTCCGGCCAGTTGCACCATGAATGCCAAGCTGGCGCTGGAGCGTCCGGCCATCATCGAGGCGGCCTTGCAGCGCGGGCACGAACTGATCCCGCACAATTACGAGCAGGGCGAACTTCTCTGCCATCTCCAGCACGCACCGGAGCAGGAGCGGGCGGTGATCGACCAGACGCTCGACGTGTTCCGCAAGGCCACCGGCCGCACGCCGAAGGGCTGGCTGTCCTCGTCCCTGCGCGGCACCACGCAGACGCCGCGCCTGCTCGCCGAAAGCGGCCTGACCTTCTGGTGCGATCTGATGAACGATGATCAGCCCTACATGATCGACACTGCGGCAGGGCCGATCGTGGCGGTGCCTTATTCCATCGAGATCAACGATTTCACCCTGTTCCAGCGCCGCGGGCTGACCAACGAGGCCGGCTTCGAGTGCATGAAGGAGCAGTTCGACATGCTCTATGCCGAAGGGGAGCGCACCGGCATGATGATGAATGTCGGCCTGCACCCGCACGTCATCGGCGTGCCGCACCGGATGAGCGCGCTCAAGCGCTTCCTCGCCTATGCGCGCCAGTTCGATGGCGTCTGGTGGGCGACGCGCGAGCAGGTCGCGGACGCCTATCGCGCCCAACACGCCAGCCACATCACGCCCATGACGGGAGCGTCCTCATGAGCGATGCCGCTGCCCTTGGCAGGCCAAAGCCGGTGATCGGCAAGGGCGTCCTGATCGGCCTTGCCTGCGCCGCCGCGATCGGGCTCGCCATGCTGCTCGGTGGCCGCGTCATCACCCAGCAGATCATCTCGGGCCTGATGCTTGGCTCGATCTACATGACGGTGGCCGTTGCCTTCACGCTCACCATCGGCGTGCTCAACTTCCTCAATTTCACGATTCCGACCCTGTTCATGCTGACCGGCATGGTGGCATGGGGCCTGCTGGCGCGGGGCTATCTGGCCGGGTTCGGCGGTGCGGCCTGGTTCGTCGCGCTGATGGCCGGCATTGCGGTGGCAATCCTGGCCTCGCTGGTCGTGGAGCGCTTTACCTTTCGCTATCTCAAGACGCGCCACGGCGATGCCACCGAACATGCCATTCCGCTTGTCTCGTCATTGGGCTTCCTGCTGATCTTCGAGCATCTGGTGCTGATCGCGCTGGGCTCGGAAGCGCAACGCTTTCCGGTGCCGTTCAAGGCTGACATCTACTTCGGCGGCCTTGTCATCGGCCTGCCGCAACTTGCCAGCCTCGCGCTGGCGCTCGGCATCGTTGCCGGCCTCACCTATGTGCTCAAGCGCACGCGCATGGGCCGTGCCCTGCGCACCATTGCCGAGAGCCCCGACACAGCCTCGCTGCTTGGGGTCGAGGTGGCGCGCATCGTGCCGATCGTGTTCATCCTCACCGGTCTTTTGTCCGGTGTCGCCGCGGCCCTGTTCACGGTCAACTATGGCGATGTCTCGCCGTTCATGGGCGACCATATCGGCACCAAGGCGATTGCCGCGATGGTGCTGGGCGGGCTCGGCTCGGTCTGGGGCGCGGTGGCCGGCGGGCTGATTGTCGGTCTGGCCGAGACCCTGTCGATCCATTTCCTTGGCGGCGATTCGGTGCAGATGGTGGTCTGGGGCATGCTGCTTCTGGTCATCATTCTGAGGCCGCAGGGCCTGTTCGGGGCGTCGTCCATCGGCAAGGGCAAGATGTGATGGCGCATCCTGTGGTCCGCACCAACCCAAGCCGGAGGGCCAGGCCATGAGCGGCTACGCCACCGGCATCGTCGCCATCCTGTGCATCAACCTGATCTTCGCCTACGCGATCTTCGTCACGGCGGCGGCGGGGCAGCTCAATCTCGGCGGCGCGGGCTTCCAGGCCATCGGAGCCTACACCGCCGCCTGGCTGTCCAGCAATGCCGGCCAGCCGGTGATCGTCACCATTCCGCTGGCGATGGTAACCACAGCGCTGATCGGCTTCCTGATCTCGTTCCCCGTGCTCCGCACACGCGGCGTCTACATGGTGCTGGCGACCTTTGCCTTCGGGCAGTTTGTCTCCGGCTTCCTGCTGCGTTCGCCCACCTTCGGCGGCGCCATCGGCATGGTCGTTTCGGACTATGTCGGCGTCGGGCTCTTGGTCGCTGCTGCCATCATCACCACGGGTCTGGTGTTCTTCTTGATGGCGAGCCGGCTCGGCCTCGCGATCCGCTCCATCCACGATGATGAGCCCGTCTCGACCATCATGGGCGTCAACGTCCGCGCGGTGCAGGTCACCACCTTCACCATCGGCGGTGCATTGGCCGGGCTGTCCGGAGCGCTGTATGCGCATCACTTCAGCTTCGTCGAGGCGCAGTATTTCAACTCGCTGCTCTCGATCTATGTGCTGCTTTTCGTGCTCATTGGCGGCACGCAGACGGCGTGGGGGCCGCTGGTCGGCAGCCTTTTCTTCACGCTTCTGCCCGAAGTCCTGCGCGTCGGCGGCTCCTGGCGCTACGTCGTGTTCGGCGTGGCCATCGTGGCCATGATGGTGCTGCGCCCGCAAGGCATCGTGACGCGCGAACTGGTGTCGCGCCTGTCGCCGCGCAACTGGTTCGGCAGCCGGCCAGCACCGGCAGCGAGGCTGGCCGATGGCGGCTGAACCCATCCTCGCGCTGAACAACGTCACCAAGCGCTTCGGCGGCCTCACCGTCTCCGATCAGGTCAGCTTTGCCGTGCCGCGCGGCGCCCGCATGGCGCTGATCGGCCCCAACGGCGCGGGCAAGACCACGCTGTTCAACCTGATGTCAGGCGTTTACCCGCTCGATGGCGGCGAGATCGTGCTCGATGGTCAGCGCATTGACACCGTGCCCTCGCGCCGGCGCATCGCCATGGGCCTGTCGCGCTCCTTCCAGAACATCCGGCTGATGCCGCACCTGTCGGTGATCGAGAACGTCATGCTCGGCCAGCACGCACAGGCGAGCGGGATCGGGGACCTTCTGACCCCGATCTCGTGGATGCGGGGCGGGGTCTGGCGCAGGCTCGCCATGGAGCGGCTGGAAGCGGCAGGCATCTCTGTCCATCCCGATGCCGATGTCGCGAGCCTGCCCTATGGCGTGCGCAAGAAGATCGAGGTCGTCCGCGCCCTGATGAGCAAGCCGCGCCTGCTGATGCTGGACGAGCCGGCGGCTGGCCTCAATCCGCGCGAAACGGCTGAGTTGTCGGCCTTCCTCAAGGCGGTCGCGGCAACAGGCGTGACGCTGCTCGTGGTCGAGCATGACATGTCCTTCGTCCATGACCTGTGCGAGCACACGGTGGTGCTCAACTTCGGCAAGCTGATCTACGAAGGCCCGACCCGCGCCGTGCAGGATGACGAAGCCGTGCGCGAGGCCTATCTCGGCAGCCGCCGTGTCGAGACGGCGGGAGGCTCCCATGCTGCTTGAGGTCGAGGGCCTCGATGTCCGCTACGGTCGCACCCATGCCGTCAGGGCGGTGTCCCTGTCCGTGGGGCAGGACGAGGTCGTCACCGTGCTCGGGGCCAATGGGGCGGGCAAGACCTCGCTGCTGCGGGCCTTGCAGGGCATGGTGCCGGCAGCCGGCGGGCAGATCAGGTTCGACGGGGTCGACATCACCCGCATGTCCCCGCCACAGCGACTCCAGAGGCATCTGGCGCTTGTGCCGGAGGGGCGGCAGATCATCATCAGCCTCAGCGTGCATGAAAACCTGCTGATGGGCGCCTATTGCCGCCATGATGCCGGCGTTTCCCGTGATGTCGATGGCATCTATGACCGCTTTCCCAATCTGGCGGCGCGCCGCGACATGCCGGCCTCGGTGCTCTCGGGCGGCGAACAGCAGATGCTGGCCATCAGCCGCGCGCTGCTGGCCAAGCCCCGGCTGATGATGCTGGATGAGCCCTCCCTCGGCCTGTCGCCGCTTCTCGTCGAGCGCCTGTTCGGCCTGCTCGGAAGCCTGCGCGACGAGGGCCTGGCCATTCTGCTGGTCGAGCAGAACACGCAGATGGCGCTGGAAGTCGCCTCACGCGGTCTGGTCATGGAGCTTGGCAACGTCGTGCTGGAAGGCTCCGCCGACGCTCTGCGCCACAATGACCGGCTTGCCGCCGCCTATCTTGGCCATGCCGCGCCTGCGGCCGGCCCTGTCTCACCACCTGCCACCCCTCCATCCAGCAACGGGAGAGCCTGATGATTCATCGCCTGACACCCATGACCTTCGCGGCGCTTGCCCTCTCCGGGCTCGGCGTCACGTCCATGCCCGCCAGCGCGCAGGAGATCGTGCTCGGCCTGAGCATGGTCAAGTCCGGCCCGCTCAAGACCGTCGGCGAAGCCACCGAGACCTCGGTCGACATCGCCGTCGAGGAAATCAACGCCAGGGGCGGGATCAACGGCAAGAAGATCCGGTTGGTCAAGTTCGACACAGGCTCCGACCCGCGCCAGGCCGCCACCGCCACCCAGAAGCTGGTGCAGGATGACGGCGCACTGGCGATCATCGGTCCATTCTCCTCGGGCGAGGCCGCCGTCGCCTTCCCGGTGGGCGAGCGTCTTGGCGTGATCCAGATGCCCAACGCCGCCTCCCAGCCCGGCCTGACCGGCAATTTCAGCTATGCCTGGCGCCTCACCGCCGATGAGGGCAAGCAGTTCGGGCGCCTGATCGCCAGCCTGCGCAAGAAGAACATCAAGACCGACAAGGCCGAGATCATGTATCTTTCGGACGAGCGCGTCTCGAACATCTCCGGCACGCAGTTCTATCCGGCCATCCTGCGCGCTGCGGGTATCGCCTTCGGCGAGCCGATCGCCTTCCAGTATCGCAGCTTCGATGTCGCCCCGCAGATCGCCCAGATCGTGCAGCGCAATCCGGATGTCGTCGCGCTCGCGGCCACCCCGGACAGCGCCGGCAAGGTCATCAAGGAACTGCGCCGGCAGGGCTTCACGGGCCGCGTCATCGGCTCGCAGATCTTCGCCGATCCCAACGCGCTCGACCTTTTCGGCCGCGATGCGGACGGCCTGCTGATCGTCGCGGGCTTCTGGGCCGATCGCAACGAGGCGACCCGCAGCTTCACCCGCAAGTTCGCCGAGGAGAACGCCAAGCGCGGGCTGGTCACCAAGAAGGTGCCGCACCACACCGACGCTCAGGCCTATGACATCGTCTACCTGCTGAAGCAGGCGATGGAGAAGGCCGCCGTCACAGGCGATCCAGCCAAGCGCACTGAGGAACGCACCGCCATCCGCGAAGCCATGAAAGGCATCCGTTTCACCGGCGTCACCGGCGACGGCACCTGCTTCAACGCAGCCCGCGATGCACAGCTTCCCGGCTTCGTTATCGAGATCAATGAGATGAAGTGGAACCTGTTCGACCAGCACGCCGCCGATCCTTGCCCGTGAGGCGGTGACCGGCACCCTGCTGCACTGGCAAGGCAGGCACAGGCACGACAGGCAGGGGCCCGGCAGGCCGCCCCCCGATTCCGGCAGCCTGCCGCTTCTCCGCGCCCGCGCCGCGCCAAAGCGTGGCGGGGCGCGGGGCTGGCTCACGCAGCAATGGCCGGACAGCGCACGTCTTTTCGCTTGTAAGACCGGGTCAGCTTGATTAAAGCGGGCTCACCGCGAAAGCGCCGAGCAACTGTCCGGCGCTGATCCTGTTGGGGGATCGTCTAACGGTAGGACCCCAGACTCTGACTCTGGTTGTCTAGGTTCGAATCCTAGTCCCCCAGCCATCCTCCCGCCAACTCGGATCGGCCCGCCAGTGCTGCTGCGAAAGCCTCCGGCTTGTCTGCTGCGCCTCGGTCAGCCCGGCCTGTGGCTCAGGGTTCGGGCCACGGCATCTTTCCAGGTGCGGTAACGTGCTGTCCGTGTTGCCTCCGGCATGGTCGAGACGAAGCGCTGCTGCAGGCGCCAGCTTTTGGCAAAGGCCTCGGGCTCTGGGTAGAAGCCTGTCGCCAGTCCGGCCAGATAGGCTGCGCCCAGCGCCGTCGTTTCCATGATCTGCGGTCGGTCGACCGGCGCATCGAGCGTGTCGGCAAGCCGCTGCATTGTCCAGTCCGATGCTGTCATGCCGCCATCGACGCGTAACACGGTCTGGCTTGCGGCAGGCCAGTCTGCCTTCATGGCATCGAGCAGGTCGCGGGTCTGGAAACAGACACTCTCCAGCGCTGCCATCGCCAGTTCGTTCGGCCCGGTGTTGCGTGTCAGCCCGAACAGTGCGCCGCGGGCCTCCGGATCCCAGTAGGGTGCCCCCAGTCCGACAAAGGCCGGCACCAGAACCACGCTCTGGGCCGGATCTGCGGCTGCCGCCATGGCGCCGGTCTGGGGGGCCTGCTTCACGATCCTGAGCCCGTCGCGCAGCCATTGCACGGCAGCCCCGGCGATGAAGATCGCGCCTTCGAGCGCATAGGTGCGCTGGCCGCCAAGCTGGTAGGCGATGGTGGTCAGCAACCTGTGGCCGGATGCGACGGCGGTGCTGCCGGTGTTGAGCAGCGCGAAGCAGCCCGTGCCATAGGTCGATTTCATCATGCCGGGGCTGAAGCAGGCCTGGCCGACAGTCGCCGCCTGCTGATCGCCGGCGACGCCGCGGATCGGGATCGGCCCGCCCAGCAGGCGCGCCTCGGTCATGCCGAAATCGGCGGCGCAATCGCGCACCTGGGGCAGCAGGCTGGCCGGCACGCCGAACAGGGCCAGCAGCTCGGGGTCCCATTGGCCCTTGTGGATGTCGAGCAGCAAGGTGCGGGAGGCGTTGGTCGCGTCGGTGGCGTGCACGGCCCCGCCCGTCAGCCGCCAGATCAGGAAGCTGTCGATGGTGCCGAAGGCCAGTTCGCCCCGGTTCGCCCTCTCGCGCGCTCCCTCGACATTGTCGAGCAGCCAGCCGATCTTGGTGCCCGAGAAGTAGGGATCGAGCAGCAGGCCGGTGCGCTCGCGCACCATTGCCTCGTGGCCGGCAGCCTTTAGGGCCGCGCACAGCCCCGAGGTGCGCCGGTCCTGCCAGACGATGGCAGGCGCGATCGCGGCTCCCGTCGCGCGATCCCAGATCACGGTTGTCTCGCGCTGGTTGGTGATGCCGATCGCCGCGATCTGCGAGGCTTTCGCGCCAGCCTTGCGCATCGCCGACCGCATCACCGACAGCGCGCTGGCCCAGATCTCGTCCGCGTCATGCTCGACCCAGCCGGACGCAGGATAATGCTGCGTAAATTCCTTCTGGGCAGAGGCCGCGATGCTGAAATCGGCGCGGAAAAGGATGGCGCGTGTCGAGGTCGTGCCCTGATCCAGCGCCATGATGAAGCGTTCGCTGCCCTGTGCCATCGCGTCCCCCTTGCATGTCGGCCTTGTGCCTGCATTTTCGGCCATTGACTGAAACAGAAGCGGTTCTGGTAACGGGATGTCAAATCCTCTTGTCCTATCGTCCACTTCCGCGTTGCGTCTCCAGTTCGAACGGGTTTGCATGTCCGAGTTGCCAAAGCTGCCCGATCTCGTTGTGCTGGTGGCAGAGCCGGGCGTGCACATGCGCCGGATCGTCCGCGAAATCCTGCTGCGCGCCGGCATCAAGCGGATCATCGAGGCCGTGGACGGGGCTGATGCGCTGGGCCAATACACGACGCTGGTGCCCGATATCGTCATCCTGGAATGGGACATGCCGATGCTGTCCGGCGAGGACTTCATCCGTCTGGCCCGCACCAGCCCTGAGACCAACAAGCGTGACACGCCAATCATTGTGACGCTGAGCAATCCGCAGAAGACCACGGTCGATATGGCAATCAAGCTCGGCATCCATGACATCCTCGCCAAGCCGCTGTCGCCGAAAGTGCTGTGCACACGCATGCACGCCTCCGTGCTGAGGGCTCGCGAGGCCCAGCGCCAGCGCGTCAAGGCAATGAAGCTGCCCGGTGGCAGCCAGAGCAAGCCAGTTGCAGCCAGAGCCTGATCCGCGTTACGCTGGCGGTGAACAGGGTGATCGCCGAAAGGCTGAGCGCCAGATGCAAGGATTGATGGTGTGGATATCGATGACGGGCCGCTGGATGGCGGGCCAAAGTCATCCGGTGGCGGCGCGAGTCGCGATCCGGCAACGGGCTTGCATGCCCGTCAGCACGACCTTTATGCCGCGCTGGACCTAGGCACCAACAACTGCCGCCTGCTGATTGCGCAGCCGGCTCAGCACGGGTTTCGCGTCGTCGACGCCTTCTCCCGGATCGTGCGACTTGGAGAGGGGCTGTCGGCCCATGGCAAGCTCAGCGAGGCGGCCATGGAGCGGGCGCTCGACGCGCTGGCTGCCTGCAGCGCCAAGCTGAAGCTGCGCGGCGTCACTCGCTCCCGGCTGGTCACCACCGAAGCCTGCCGCGCCGCATCCAATGGCCGCGAATTCATCACACGGGTCGCCACGCAGACCGGCCTCGCGCTGGAAGTGGTGGACCAGCGTACGGAGGCGATGCTCGCCGTCACCGGTTGCGCGGCACTGGCGTCGCCGGAGGCGGACGCGGTCATCGTCTTCGACATTGGCGGCGGCTCGACCGAGATCGTCTGGCTCGGCGGGCGCTCGTCGGGGCGAAGCCCGGCCGAGCGTATCCAGACCTGGGAATCCATCCCCATGGGCGTGGTGTCGCTGGCCGAGCGCCATGGCGGCCACGATGTCAGCCCGGAGCTGTTCGAGGTCATGGTGGCGGAAGCGATGGCTGCGCTGGCGAAGTTCCACCAGCGCGCCCGCCCCGCCATGTCGCGCCGCGGCTTTCACCTGCTGGGCACATCCGGCACCGTGACCACGGTCGCAGGATTGCATCTCAAGCTGGAGCGCTACGACCGGCGCAAGGTCGACGGCGTCTGGATGCGCACCGAGGAGGTGTCAGCAGTGATGGCGGACATGCTGGCCATGGACTATGAGGCGCGCTCGGCCAATCCGTGCATCGGCAAGGAGCGTGCTGATCTCGTCCTCGCCGGCTGCGCGATCTTCGAGGCGATCCGCCGGTTGTTTCCAAGCCCGATGGTGCGCATCGCCGATCGCGGCCTGCGCGAGGGCATCCTGCTCAAGATGATGTTCGAGGATGGCGTCTGGCGTCGAAAGCGTGCCTCATGACAACGGCGGGTGGAAAAGGCGCAGGCAAGGGCGCGGGCAAAGGCGGCGGCGGCTCGCGCGACATGAAGGTCGAGGTCAAGCGTTCGCGCAAGCTCTCGCACTCGTCCCAGCTCTGGCTGCGCCGGCAGCTCAACGACCCCTATGTCAAGCGTGCCAAGGAGGCGGGCTATCGCTCGCGCGCCGCCTTCAAGCTGTCGGAGATGGATGACAAGGCCCAGTTCCTGAAATCGGGCCAGCGGCTGGTCGACCTTGGCTGCGCACCGGGCGGCTGGTGCCAGGTCGCTGCGGAGCGGATCAGCCTCAGGAACGGCAAGGGCAAGATCATCGGCATCGATCTCCTGGAGGTCGACACCATCCCCGGCGTCGAGATCATCCAGCTTGATTTCATAGACGAGAGCGCCCCCGCGCGCCTGAAGGAACTGCTGGGCGGGCCGGCCGACGGGGTGATGTCCGACATGGCGGCCAACACAACCGGGCACAAGAAAACCGACCATCTCAAGATCATCGGCCTGGCGGAAGCGGCGCTCGAATTCGCGCGCGAGGTGCTGGCACCAGGCGGATTCTTCATCTGCAAGCTGTTCCAGGGTGGCGAAACCGGCGCGCTGCTGGGCGAACTCAAGCGCGATTTCACGCTGGTCAGGAACCTGAAGCCGGCAGCCAGCCGCTCCGACTCATCCGAGATGTATGTTCTGGCCACGGGCTATCGCCGCCCGGCCGAGGTGGAGGCCTGAAGCGCGCCGCCGCTCAGCGGCGCGTCACCAGCATCGGCATGCCGCCTTTCGGCCTGAGCGTGATGCGCTGGACAGGCTCGGGCGGGGCGCTGCCGGCATAGGTAAAGCGCAGGCGGCGTGTCAGCGAGGCCAGCACCATCATGGCCTCGACCATCGCGAATTGCTGGCCGATGCACACACGCGGCCCGGCCCCGAACGGCAGGTAGGCGCAACGCTCGATGCTGGCGCGGGCCGGCGCAAGGAAGCGCTCCGGGCGGAACAGGGCCGGCTGGTCCCAGAGCAACTGGTGGCGATGGATCACATACGGCGGGATCACCACCAGAGCACCGGCAGGGATGGGCACGCCGGCGGCCTCGTCGGCTGCGATGGCGCTGCGCGTCAGCGTCGCGACCGGCGGATAAAGCCGCATCGCTTCCTCGATCACCGCGCGGGTCATGGCCAGCCGCTCGCCATCCAGCGCAGCGGCCACCACATCATCGCCGGCGGCATCCGCCTCCGCTTCAACGGCCTCGCGCACATCCGGCGCATGCGCCAGCAGATACAGCGCCCAGGTCAGAACGTTGGCGGTCGTCTCGTGGCCCGCGCCGATGAAAGTGACGATGTTGGCGCCGACTTCCGTGTCGCTGAGCCCGCCGCCATTGTCCGGGTCGCGCGCCGCAATCAGGGCGCTGAGCAGATCGGGCGGCGCGGCCTCGCCGCGTGCCATCAGCGCCGTGCGGCTGGCCACGACCTCGCGCACCGTGCGCTCGAAGAAATCGATGGCCGGCTGCGCCATGATGCGCCCCACGCGCGGCAGCCAAGCGGGAGCATCGAAGATGTCGAGCGGATCGATCTTGCCTTGCGTCTCGAAGTAGCGCGTCAGCGCCTGCCCGAAGGCCTCGGCCCCGCCATCGATCACGTTCGAGAACAGGGTCTCGGCCAGCACATCGAAAGTCAAGGTTGTCATCAGATGCGAGACGTCGAGCCCGTGGCCGGGCCGGCGTCGCTCAAGCCGGCCCACATGCCGGTCGATCGGTGCCTTCATCGCCTCGGCCAGCGTGGCCACGCGGCGCGGCGTGAACAGGGGTGCCACGATCCGCCGGGCGCGCCGCCAGGCCTCGCCCTCGGCAGTGAGCAACCCGTCACCGAGACCCGGCGAAAGCACCCGCAATTGCAGGTCGTCCTTGCGGTAATTGATCACATTGTCGATCAGAACATGCCGGATCGCAGCCGGATCGGCGAGGAAAACGCCGTGGCCGAACAGACCGGGTCCGGCCAGATGCCGTTCGGTGAAGTGAGCCCTGCGCCAGATCGTCAGCGGGTTGCGCCTTAGCGCGAGGAGCAGTTGAAGCTTGTTGAGCGGGTCGGCATGCGGCTGAGGGGCTGGCGGCCTGAACGGGCCGGCGGACACGCCGCCTCGCACGCCCATGTCGGGCTTGTGTGCCGGGCCGGGGCGTTGGCTGGCGCGGTCGCTGGCAAGGCCGTGATCGGACATGGCAGAAGCCTTTCCCTCAGCCTTCACTTAGGCAGCATCATGCGGCAGCGCCAGAAGACGAATGGCCGCGCCAGGCACGGCCCGCGCTCGGCTCGCCGGACACGCTCGCCTCAGCGCCCACTCTTTCACCTTGGCGTCTTCGCAACTGCGTGATAGCCGAACTCGTCAACCGGCGCGGGGCGATCAGGCCTGCGCATTCCAGCATCGAGAGGTTGACCCATGGCCGTTCTTGCCGACACCACGATTCGTGAAGGGCTGACCTTCGATGACGTGCTGCTGGAGCCCGGCCCCTCCGAAGTCCTGCCGTCCGACGTCGATATCCGGACGCAGCTCACGAAAACCATCGCGCTGAACCTGCCACTGGTCGCATCCGCGATGGATACGGTCACCGAATCGCGCATGGCCATCGCCATGGCCCAGTCCGGCGGTCTCGGCGTCATTCATCGCAATCTGGAGGCCGACCAGCAGGCCGAGCAGGTGCGGCAGGTCAAGAAATACGAATCGGGCATGGTCATGAACCCGATCACCATTTTTCCGGACGAGACGCTGGCCGATGCGCTCGAGTTGATGAAGCGCCACCGGATCTCCGGCGTGCCGGTCGTCGAGCGCGGCCCCGCCGGACACAAGGGCAAGCTGGTCGGCATTCTCACCAACCGCGATGTGCGCTTTGCCTCCCATGCCGAGCAACCCGTGGCTGAGCTGATGACGAAGGACAGACTCATCACCGTGCGCGAAGGCGTGACGCAGGCCGAGGCCAAGCGCACGTTGCACCAGTTCCGCATCGAGAAGCTGCTGGTCGTCGATGAGCACTTCCGCTGCATCGGGCTGATTACTGTCAAGGACATCGAAAAGCAGGTTGCCCATCCCCACGCCGCCAAGGACGGGCAGGGGCGGCTGCTGGTCGCGGCGGCCACGACCACCGGCGATTCCGGTTTCGCGCGTTCCGAACTGCTGGTCGATGCGGGAGTGGACATCATCGTGGTCGATACGGCCCATGGCCATTCGGCGGGCGTCATTGCCAGCGTGGCGCGGGTCAAGAAGCTCAGCAACGCCGTGCAGGTCATCGCCGGCAATGTGGCGACGGCGGGCGGCGCGCAGGCGCTGATCGATGCCGGGGCTGATGCGATCAAGGTCGGCATCGGTCCGGGCTCGATCTGCACGACGCGCATCGTCGCCGGGGTGGGTGTGCCGCAGCTTACCGCGATCATGGATGCCGTGTCGGCGGCCGCGAAGGCGGGCGTGCCGGTCATCGCCGATGGCGGCATCAAGTATTCGGGCGATTTCGCCAAGGCGCTGGCGGCAGGGGCCTCCTGCGCCATGGTCGGCTCGCTGCTGGCCGGCACGGACGAGACGCCGGGAGAGGTGTTCCTGTATCAGGGCCGGTCCTACAAGTCGTATCGCGGCATGGGCTCGGTCGGCGCCATGGCGCGCGGCTCGGCCGATCGCTATTTCCAGCAGGATATCAAGGACTCGCTGAAGCTGGTTCCCGAAGGCATTGAAGGCCAGGTGGCTTACAAGGGGCCTGTGTCCGGCGTGCTGCATCAGTTGGCCGGCGGCCTGCGCGCTGCCATGGGCTATGTCGGAGGGCGCGATCTCGCCGACTATCAGGCCAAGGCCCGCTTTATCCGCATCACCTCGGCAGGCCTGCGCGAAAGCCACGTCCATGATGTGATGATCACCCGCGAAAGCCCGAATTATCCAAGCGGGCGGGGCTGATCGCGGCGGCACCAAGCACGCGCAAGGTTCCGCTCAAATGCCGCGCATCGGCTCCACGGATGCGAAAAGGAATGCGGGTTAGGCTGAGCAGGAACGAGGAGAAGCCCATGCGTAAGCGTCTGTCCTGGTCGATTGCCATGTTCGCCGTTGCCGCTATGCTGGGCGGCTGTGTCAGTGCCGATCCCACGGGCTCGACGCGGACTGCACCTCTGGGCCAGCCCGCCGCTAGCAGCTCTTTGAATGCCGGACAGGCCCTCGCCAGCGTCAATGCCTATCGCCGTGCCCATGGTCTCGCGCCCGTCAGGCTCGACGCGGCGGTGACGAGCGCCGCGCGCGCCCAGAGCCTCGCGATGGCCCGTCAGGGCCAGATGAGCCACGAGGCCGGCGGAGATTTCCGCGCCCGGCTTCTGGCCCATGGCGTCGGCCGCATGCCGGCCGTGGAGAACATCGCCTGGGGTCAGCGCTCGTTTCCTGAAGCCATGCAGTCCTGGCAGGCCTCGTATGGCCATGCCCGGAACATGCAGGCCCCGGACATGACGCGCCTCGGCGTCGCCATGGTCGACACGCCGTCGGGAGCCTACTGGACGCTGGTGCTGGCGGGCGACGCCGGGCGCTGATCCGCTTCGGCGTCGCTTTGGCGGCGGCGATCAGCGGCGGCCTGATTCCAGGTTGGTCTTGGCATCGACGCGTTTGGCAGGCGGCGGGTCGAAATTCTGGGCCGTGGACTGGGCGCAGGCAGCGACGGAGGCGGCCAGGAGAGCAGCGGCGGCGAGTTTCACAAAGCGGTTCATGGCGTATTCCTCAAGGACGGGCGTCGACTTTCGCGCCGGATACGTGCACAGCCTTCCAAGCCAAGGCCTGCGACACCGTTTGCCTCGCCCCAAATGGTGGCGCAAGTGTGTTGCGCTGCCCCACCCGCCGCAAATCCGGGCTCTCCCGGCATTCGCGCATCAGAACAGACCGAACAGATTGCCATGATCCCAGCAGCACGCATCCAGGCCGCCATCGAGGTCATGACCGATCTGATCGAGCGCAAGCGCCCGGCACCCGATGCCCTCAAGGACTGGGGGCTGAGCCACCGTTTTGCCGGCTCCAAGGACCGTGCTGCGATTGCCAGCCTTGTCTACGACGGCCTGCGCCGTCGGTCCTCGGCTGCCTGGCTGATGGGCGCCGACACGCCGCGCGCCATCATGGCGGGGGCGCTGAAGCTGCAGCGCGGGCTGGAGCCCGCCGCGATCGACCGGCTGTTTTCCGGCGAACGGCACGCGCCCGATGCTCTGGACGAGACGGAGCGGGCGCGCCTTGCCGGCGATCTGGCCGAGGCGCCGGACCATGTCCGGGCCGATGCACCCGAATGGATCTGGCCGTCATTGCAGGCCGCGTACGGCGAGCAGGCGGTCGAGGAGGTGCTGGCCTTCGCAGCGCGCGCCCCGGTCGACATCCGGGTCAACGAACTCAAGACAACGCGCAAGAAGCTGATGGCGGAACTCGCCCATCTCAGGCCCGAGGAAACGCCCTATTCTCTGGATGGCATGCGCTTCCAGCCCTCCGATGACGGGCGCGGGCCATCGCTGCAAACCGAGAAGGCATTTCTGGACGGTCTCTACGAGGTGCAGGACGAAGGCTCGCAACTGGCGGCACGCCTGTCGCTGGCCGGCCCCAGCGATTTCGCGGTCGACCTGTGCGCCGGGGCAGGGGGAAAGACCCTCTCGCTGGCGGCACTGATGGAGAATCGCGGCCAGATCTTTGCCACCGAGAATGACAGTCGCCGGCTGACTCCGCTCTATGAGCGCGTCACACGGTCAGGCGCGCGCAACGTGCAGGTGCGCTCACCCAAGCTGCGCAATGACGATGCCGTGGCCGATCTCGACGGCATGGCCGATCTGGTCTTCGTCGACGCGCCCTGCACCGGCTCCGGTACCTGGCGGCGCAATCCCGATGCCAAGTGGCGGCTGCGGCCTGGCGCGCTGGTGGAGCGCGTCAAGGAGCAGGCCATCGTGCTCGACCGTGCCGCCCGCCTGGCGAAAAAGGGCGGGCGCGTGGCCTATGTCACCTGCTCCCTGCTGCCCGAGGAGAACGATCAGGCCATCGCGGCGTTCCTGGCGCGTCATCCCGGTTTCGAGGTGATCGATCCGGGTGCCGTGGCAGACAAGGCAGGGCTTGGCGGCCTCGCCTCGTTTCTCTCGCCGATGGGCCACGGCCTGCAACTCACCGCCCTGCGTTGTGGCACGGACGGGTTCTACATCAGCCTGTTGCGCCGCACGGCCTGAGCTTTCACGCTGTCGGCGCGCTCACACCCGCTTCAGCAGCACATGCTTCTTCTTGCCCATCGACAGCTTGGCGATGCCATCGGCATTGAAGTCGCCAGCCACCAGCGCGGCGCGCTCGTCGCTGACGATGGCATCATTGAGCCGGAGCCCGCCGCTCTTGATCTGACGGCGCGCTTCGCCGGTGGACGGCACGATGCCGGCTTTCACGAAGGCGCTGAGCAGGCCAAGACCTGCCGCGATCTCCGCGCCTGACACCTCGATGGTCGGCAGATCGCTGGCCAGCGTGCCTTCCTCGAATGTCTTGCGCGCAGTTTCCGCCGCGGCTTCCGCCGCCTCGCGGCCATGCAGCAACGCCGTCGCCTCGGTCGCCAGCGTGATCTTGGCCGCGTTGATCTCGGCTCCCTGAAGGGCCGCCAGCCGGGCGATCTCACCCATCGGCAAGGTCGTGAACAGCTTGAGGAAGCGCGCCACGTCCGCATCCTCGGTGTTGCGCCAGAACTGCCAGTAGCCATAGGGCGGCATCTGGTCGGCATTGAGCCAGATTGCCCCTGCGGCTGTCTTGCCCATCTTGGCGCCCGACGCGGTGGTAATCAGCGGCGTGGTGACGGCATAGAGCTGATGCGTGCCCATCCGGCGGCCCAGATCGATGCCGTTGACGATGTTGCCCCACTGGTCCGAGCCGCCCATCTGCAGGTTGCAGCCCAGACGCCGCGCCAGCACCGTGAAGTCATAGGCCTGCAGGATCATGTAGTTGAACTCGATGAAGCTCATCTCCTGATCGCGTTCGAGACGCATGCGCACCGAATCCATCGACAGCATGCGGTTCACCGAGAAATGCCGGCCGACATCGCGCAGCATCTCGATCCAGTTCAGCGTGGTCAGCCATTCGGCATTGTCGATGGTGATGGCGTCCCGAGGCCCATCGCCGAAATTGAGGAAGCGCGAGAACACGCTGAAGATGCCGCGCTTGTTGGACTGGATATCCTCCACCGTGAGGATGCGGCGCGTCTCGTCACGACCGGACGGATCGCCGACCATCGTGGTGCCGCCACCCATCAGCGCGATGGCCTTGTTCCCCGTCTGCTGGAGCCAGTGCAGCATCATGATCTGCACCAGTGAGCCGACATGCAGCGACGGCGCTGTGCAATCAAAGCCGATATAGCCGATCGCCTCGCCCTTGACGGCGAGGGCATCGAGGCCAGCCATGTCGGAGCACTGGTGGATGAAGCCACGCTCTTGCAGCACGGAAAGAAAATCGGATCGAGGCGTGAAATCGGTCATGGCGCGCAGGTGTCGTGTGAAGGAGGTAGCGAAAAGGCAATGCTTCGCATCGGCGATAGCGCGAAGCTGGGCAGCCTCTAGCACGGAACTGCGGATTTCGCGCAACCAGCTTGCTAAAAACGTCCGATGGTGCAGGCCGGCGACATGCTCTACTGGCTGCTGCGCACTGATTCCATGGCGATTGGCCGTCAGGCTCATGGGCATGAGGGGAAACGATGTCTGAGCTGAAAGCCGTTGTCTTCGACGTGGGCAACATCCTGATCCGCTGGGAACCTGACCATGTGCTGAGGCCATACTTCAGCAATGACAAGGACTACGCAGCCTTTCTTGAATCAACGCGCCTGATGTGGATGAACCTCGAATTCGATGCGGGGCGCCCCTTCGCCGACGGCATCGGCGAACTCGTACGCCGGTTCCCCGAGCATGAAGCCCCTCTGCGCGCCTTCGACACGCGTTGGTCGGAATGCGTGCTGCACGCCATCGACGACAACGTCGCGACCCTGCTGGCCCTGAAGCAGGCCGGACACACGGTCCATGCCATCACCAACTTCGCGCGCGAAAAGTTCGACATCGCGCGTGTGCGCTTCCCGTTCCTCAACAGCTTCGACCATGCGCTGGTATCGGCGGATATTGCGCTGATCAAGCCCGACTACCGGATCTATCATCGCTTCGTGCACGATGTCGGGCTCAAGCCAGAGGAACTGATCTTCGTCGATGACAGCGCCGTCAACATCGCGGCGGCCAAGTCTGTCGGGTATCAGGTGTTCCACATGCCGAACGCCGATGCCGCCGAGTGCGCGGATTTTCGGCAGACGTTGCGGCAGGGTGGGTTCAGCGTCTGAAAGTGGCGTTGTTCCGGTAGCGCGGCGGCAGCCTCACTCCTTGGGCGGCTTTGGCCCCACGCGCTTGTCGAGATAGGTGTTCACGGTCGACATCAGCTCATCCACGCGGCCATCGAAGAAGTGGTTGGCGCCTTCCACCGTCTGATGCTCGATCTGGATGCCCTTC
>JAIYDY010000015.1 GCA_027487245.1 Hyphomicrobiales bacterium | reverse complement strand
GCTTCTCGGATCTGCTCCTGCTCCTCGACCATCCCAAGATTGTTGGCGTCAAGCACCCATCACAGAACCTCTATCAGCTCGAGCGTCTGAAGCAGGCGCGCCCGGGCGCATTTGTCTACAACGGCTTTGACGAGATGTTCGTTGGTGGTGTTGCCATGGGCGCCGATGGAGCGATTGGCACGACATACAACTTCATGGGGGATCTGTTTGTTGCGGCCTGGACTTCAATGCAGCGTCAAGATCTTGCCACAGCCTCCAAACTTCAAACCCGTGCCAACCACGTCATCGACATGCTGATAGAGGTCGGCGTCATTCCCGCAACCAAAGCAATCCTGAAGCATATGGGTGTTGATTGCGGCACATGCCGGGCGCCGTTTCGCCCGCTCAATGCAGAAGAAGAAAAGCGTGCAATCGCCTGCTACGAGCAGCATTTGGCCGGACAACAGTACGGAGCATGACAGCGCGGATCGCCAGCATTGAGCGAAGCCCGGCATTGCACCTGTCGCTCGTGGCAGCGCTGAAGCGCGTCATTCTCGAACGCAAGCTTCAACCGGGGGATGCTTTGCCAACCGAGGCCGCCCTGGCGCGCCAGCTCAGCGTGGGGCGAAACTCCGTGCGCGAGGCTGTCAAAGCGCTGGAATCGCTCGGTGTTGTTGAAACACGGCGCGGCATTGGTGTGTTCGTGAAGGCATTCACGCTGGAGCCATTGTTCGACAACCTGCCTTTTGTCCTTGCCGGGTCACTTCGCGAAGTGTCGGAAATCCTTGAGCTTCGCCAGGCGCTCGAGGTTTCGTTGATTGGCAAAGCCATCGACCGCATGAGCAACGCCGATATTGCCGGGATTGACAGTCTGGTGGCTGCTATGGGCGCAAAGGCCGAACGCGGCGAGAGTTTTTCCGAAGAAGATCGGGCCTTCCACAAGGCCCTGTTTCGTCCGCTTGAAAATGACATGCTGCTCAGAATGATCGATACGTTTTGGGAGGTATTCTACCGTGCCTCAGGTTGGAACCAACTCGAAACGCGAGATCCTATTGCAACTTGGCGCGATCATGTCGCGATCGTTGAAGTGGTGACGGTGCGTGACGCTGAACTTGCTCGTGAACGGCTCGCAGCACACTACGAAGGAATTATTCTGCGGCTCAATCCTATTGCTCTCGGTCCAAAGCAGCATTGAACGTGCCGACCCTCAGTTGGTTAGAGGCATGTATGCAGGCACTGTCAGAGGAAAATCGGCGCTGTGCATGCTGACCTGCCACTGAATTGTCATCCAGCGGCGATTGGAGCGCCGGCAGGTTTGAACCGGTCCCATTTGTTGGACCGCCGGAGGATGGAGTTTCCGGCCTGCTGATCCGGTCCCCGTTGCCACAAGACAAACTTCAAGATGGATCAATTCAACGGGGGTGGATCACCGCCATTCGAAAACCGGCTGAACTATCTCGAATTATCTGACGACGGACACGTCACATGAAGGCTGAAACTCCCAGTTCTCACGCATGAAAACCAGAGCGTCCCGCGCGAGCGCCAACTCATCGCTGAACATGCGCCGCCAGATGCGGGTGGCGGCAGATAGCTCGGGTAGGGCAAGGCCAAAGGCCTCGACAATGAGAGGCCCGCCATAGCCAACTTCGCGCAGTGCCCCGAAGGTCTCGGACCAGCGCACCTGGCCACGACCTGGCGTGGACCGATCATTTTCGGAGATATGGACGAGCCCGATGCTCGCGCCATGCGTGCGTATCGCGGCGGCAGCATCCTTCTCCTCGATATGGGCGTGAAACGTATCATAGAGCACGGTCGCACCTGAACCGACCATGGCCGCATAGGTGGCGGCACTGGCAAGGTCATTCATCAGATAGCACTCGACCCGGTTCAGCGGCTCGACGCCGAGATGCACACCAAGCGTTGCGCCGTATGCAGCAACTCGTGAAAGGCTCTCGGCACTGCGTTGAAGCTCATCAGTCGTCGGGCCAAGTCCAGAGAACACGCCGATAGCCGAATGCATTGGCCCTGAAAGGAACGGCGCGCCCAAGGCGGCGGCACAATCCAGCATGCGAATCATGTCGGCTTCGCCTCGGGCGCGGACCTTCCTGTCGCCCGAGGCAATGTTTTGGTCTGCATTGAGGGCCGAAACGGCGGATGGCTGCATCCCCATGTCCCGGATACGGCGACCGAGGTTCGCGTATGCCGCAGGATCTGCAATGTCGAAGACAGGCACCTCGACCAGTCCATATCCCATGCCTGCCAGACTTTCGAGGACAGGCAAATGGCTTTCGTCGACGCGCGTTGTCCAGAGCAGAAGGTTCATGCCGTAGATCATGCGATGCGCTCCTATCGGTAGACCAGATCGCGAAGCGTCAAGGAGATGAACGGGAAATAGGTGATGAGCATCAGGCAGCTCAGCACGACGCCGATAAAGGCGACGGTGGGCGGGATGATCTTCTGTACCGAGATCTTGGCCACGGTGCAGGCGGCAAAAAGGTTGAGGCCGAATGGCGGCGTGATGAACCCGATCGCAAGATTCACCACCATGATGATGCCGAAATGCACCGGGTCGATGCCGAATGATTTTGCCACCGGAACGAGGATAGGTGCCAGTACGATGATGGCAGCCGCTCCTTCGATGAACATGCCGATGATGAACAGGATCACGTTCACGATCAGAAGAAACATCACCCCCGAATCGATCACTGTCACCAGCCACGCTCCAATTGCCGCCGGCACACCTTCGCGGTTGATGATGAAGGCGAAGAGGCCTGCCCAGGCGATGATGAACAGGATGGCCACGGACGAGATCACCGATTTCTCAAGCACCGGCATCAGGTCCTGCCACTTGAGTTCGCGATGCACGAACATGCCGATGATGAGCGAATAGGCCACCGCGATGGCTGAGGCCTCGGTCGGTGTCACCACTCCGCCATAGATGCCGCCAAGCACCACCACCGGCATCAGAAGCGCCCAGAAAGCCGACCTGAAGGCAGGCCACGGATCCAGCTCAGTCACGGAATCGGCCTTGCCATGTCCGGTGACACGCGCCCAGATCAGCACATAGATGATCAGCGCGCCGCCGATCAGAAAGCCGGGGCCAAATCCGGCGATGAACAGCTCGCCGATGGAGACATCTGCCGCGACACCGAACAGGATCATCGGGATCGAGGGCGGGATGATCACGCCCAGTTCAGCCGATGTGGCTTGCAGAGAAGCCGACCACGGCCGTGGATAACCCGCCGCTACCAATGCGGGGATCATCACGGCGCCGATGGCAAACGTGGTGGCCGTCGACGAGCCGGACACCGCGGCGAAGATCATGCAAGCGACCACGCAGGTCGCGGCCAGCCCGCCTTGGGTGTTGCCGACCAGCACCCGCGCGAAGCCGATCAGGCGGCGCGAAATTCCACCCGTATCCATGAGGTTGCCAGCGAGGATAAAGAACGGGATGGCCACCAGCGGAAACTTGTCCAGGACCACATAGAGTTGCTGGCCGATGATGATCGGATTGACCGCGCCCATCACCTGGATGCCGAAGATCGCGGCAAGCCCTATGGCAACCGCAATCGGCACGCTGAGCACGAACAGGGTGCACATGACCACGAGGAGGGAGTGAGAGACCACGACTCAGATCCCCGTATCGATGTCTTTGGCAGGCGGATCGAGATAATGCGCCACCACTGCAATCAGCGCGAACACTCCACCCAGCGGAATGGCGAGGAAGGCCCAGCTCATCGAGATGCCAAGTGTGGGGTTGACGTTGAACTGCGCCCGCATGGTCATCTGCCAGCCGTACCAGACCATGTGCAGGACCAGCACGAGGCAAGCCAGAAACACGAAGAGATTGACGGCACGCTTGAGTGCGCCTCTTGCCGTCTCGAGCAGGAGGTCGATTGCGACCAGAGCACCCCGCCGGAAGGTTACCGCGGCCCCGAGATAGACCATGTAGATGATCGCCATCTGCAGAATCGGCTCCGACCAGGAGGTCGACTGACGAACCACATAGCGCATGAAAATCTGGTAGCAGGCGAGGCACACCGCCAAGGCCAGCGCAAAGCACGCTGCAAAGGTTGCTACCCGGGTTGTGATGCGGTCAAGCGCCAGAAATCCGGCTTTCAGACGTCGGGCAATGGCCATTGGGTCTATCCAGCCGAAACAAGGAAAACTGCAGCGACAGGATATCCCGTCGCTGCATGGCTTGAAGCCGAACGATCAACGTGCGTCGCGGATCCGGCGGATATTGGCTTCGCCAAGTTCGCGGCCAAATTCTGCGAAGGCTGGCTCCAGCGCCTTGAGGAAAGCTTCACGGTCGAAGCTGTCGGCAATGGTCATGCCGCGCTCGCGCAACGTCGCGACACCGGCGGCATCCTGCTCGTCAGCAGCCTTGCGCATGGTGGCTGAAGCTTCACGGGCGGCGGCGCGGAGAATCTCCTGATCCGCTGCCGGCAGCCTGCCGAACACGCTTGGTGAGATCACGAACAGTGCCGATGCCACAAGATGGCCGGTCATGGTCAGGTGCTTCTGCACTTCGAAGAACCGGCTGGCAACATGGATCGAGATCGGCTGCTCATTGGCATCGACCACGCCTGTCTGAAGCGCAGCATAGAGTTCATTGAAGCCGACCACGGTCGGTTGCGCGCCGAGAGCACGGTAGGCTGCCAGATGGATCGGATTGTTTTGCGCGCGCAATTTCAGGCCGCGCATATCCTCGATCGCGCGCAGCGGCTTGTTGGCCGTCATGTGGCGAAAGCCGATGTCGCCCCAGGCAAGGCCAACCAGATTGCGTGCCGGCATGGCAGCCAGCAATTCCTGGCCGAGCGGACCATCGAGCACCGTGCGGGCATGGGTCGGGTCACGGAACAGGAAAGGTATATCGAGAATGCGCAGAGCTGGCACAAACGGGCCTGCCGCAGCCGATGATGTCACCACCATGTCGATGGTGCCAAGCTGCGCGCCTTCGATCATGTCGCGCTCATTGCCCAGTGCACCAGCGGGAAACACCTGCACGCGGATACGATTGCTGGTGCGCTCAGCCACCAGCCGACCGAACTGCTCGGCCGCGAGATGATAAGGCGACGTCGCCGAAATGTTATGACCGAGCCGGAGTGTCTGCTGGGCTTGCGCAGTGGCTGGCTTGAAGGCCAAGGCGGCGCCAAGAAACGCAGTCGCAAGTGCAATAAGCTTCATCGGTGTCGTCCTCCCAGACGAAAGGTGCTGCGGAAGTGACCTTGCACCTTTGTGTTGTTGCGCTGCCGACATCTGGCCAAACAGCGATGATCCGATATATAGAATGCTAACGGAAAGCGGCTTGCGCTGGATGCAAGTGGTAAATTTTGCAAAACATGGGATTGGAGCATCCGTGCGAGCTTCGCTGGATTCGAATGTCGAGGCTGCGTGGCAGGAGAATTCGCGGCCCATCGTGTTCAGGGCGCCCGGATCCTTGCTTTATGCCGATAACTGCAAGGATTTGCAGTCTGCAGCGCAGCGCGGCGAGGTTAAGCTGGTTGCCTGGACGCGCGGCGGCTATCCGGGAATTCCGCTTGATGCGCGCCTTCCTGGGCTCTGCACCGCCGGATTCTGGGATGCCGGTCGCCCGCAGAACTGGGGACTGCAGCGACACTGCAATGAGGGTGTGAAAATAGCATATGTCGCACGTGGTACAGTTGTGCTCGATGTGGACGGCCTCTCGCACACACTGCAGACGGGACAGATGTTCATCATCCGGCCCTGGCAGCTGCATGCCATCGGTGATCCTCTGGTTGGCCCCAGCCAGCTGATCTGGACCATGATCGACATGGGCGTCAGGCGCCCTGACAGCGTGTGGCAATGGCCTGCCTGGTTCTTGTGGTCGGACGCCGATGCGAAGCAGCTGACGGATTATCTCGCGCTCAACGACAGGTCAGTCTTTGCAGCCAGCCGTGAGACTGCGGAAGGCTTCGAGAATCTGCGCGAGCTGATCGAGTCCTCAAGCCCTTTGGAAGCTGAGACAAAGCTCAAGCTGCTCATCAATACGCTCATGGTGGCGATCCTTGACCAGATGAAGGCCGATCCGCCGCCCATGTCGGAAGACTTCGCAACGTCGCGGAAGACCGTGGAGGTTTTCCTTGGCCGGTTGGCTTTTGCGCTTGATCGAGACTGGACGCTCGATGACATGGCGGCGGAGTGCGGCCTGTCCCGCACGCGCTTCGCCCATTATTGCGCACTCATCACGAACCAGACGCCGATCCGCTTTCTCAGGCAACTGAGGCTGAAGCACGCCGCTTCGCTCATTGGCCGAGAACCCCACCGCAGCTTGACCGACATAGCGCTGTCGTGCGGCTTTGGCTCAAGCCAGTATTTCTCCAACGCCTACAAGCGCGAATTTGGCGTCTCGCCTAGCCGGCGGGGCGTGGCTGTGGGTCCAACCAACATAAACTAGGATGATTGCGCCTGTGCAGGACCGGAAGCGGCCTGATCTCGCAAGGATCTGGTAATCAGGATTGATTTCATGCCAAGCAACATCAAGGGACCTGCGATTTTCCTCGCGCAGTTCGCGGGCGACACTGCACCGTTCAACTCATGGCCCGCGATCACGCGATGGGCGGGCGCGCTCGGCTACAAGGGCGTGCAGGTTCCTAGCTGGGACCGTCGGCTATTCGATCTGGCCAAGGCTGCGGAAAGCAAAGCCTATTGCGACCAGCTCAAGGGTATCGCGGCCGAGAACGGCGTTGCGATCACAGAACTTTCGACCCATCTCCAGGGACAGCTTGTCGCGGTCAATCCGGCCTATGACGCTGCTTTCGACGCCTTCGCCCCGCCGCAGCTCCATGGCAAGCCGAAGGAGCGACAGGCATGGGCAGTGGAGCAGTTGCTGCTTGCCGCGAAAGCCTCGCGCAATCTCGGACTTGACGCCACGGTCTCCTTCACCGGCGCGCTGGCCTGGCCCTTTGTCTATCCTTGGCCGCAGCGACCACAGGGCCTGATCGAGACGGCTTTCACTGAACTCGCGCTGCGCTGGCGCCCGATCCTCGATGCTTACGACGAGGCAGGCTGCGATGTCTGCTTCGAGATCCATCCGGGCGAGGATGTGTTCGACGGGGCAACCTTCGAGATGTTTCTCGGAGCGCTCAAGGGGCACCGCCGCTGCAACATCAATTATGATCCGAGCCACTTCCTCCTGATGCAGCTCGACTATCTTGCGTTCCTCGACATCTACCATGAACGCATAAAGGCCTTCCACGTGAAGGATGCCGAGTTCAACCCGAGCGGCCGTCAGGGGGTCTATTCAGGCTACCAGCCCTGGATCGGCCGGGCCGGACGCTTCCGCTCGCTGGGCGACGGTCAGGTCGATTTTGGAGCCATCTTCTCGAAGATGGCCGCGAACGACTATGCCTCATGGGCGGTGCTGGAGTGGGAATGCTGCCTCAAGCATCCTGAAGACGGCGCTGCCGAAGGCGCGCCCTTCATCGCCGGCCACATCATCCGCGTGACCGAAAAGGCCTTCGATGACTTTGCCGGCGGCGCGGTCGACAAGGCGCAGATCGACCGTCTCCTCGGGCTGGGTTGAGGGAGCTGCATTGTGGTTGAAGCACGAGATGATGCCCGGCAGGATCGCATCCGCCTCGGCATGGTCGGTGGTGGCGAAGGCGCATTCATCGGCGCGGTGCACCGGATGGCTGCGCGGCTGGACGACCACTACACGTTCGTTGCGGGCTGCCTGTCCTCGACGCCCGAGAAGGCACTGCGCTCCGGCGAGGCACTGGGGCTGGACCCCGCCCGGATCTATGGCGACTTCGCCGCGATGGCGAAGCGCGAGGCACAGCGGAAGGACGGCATCGAGGCCGTTTCCATCGTCACGCCCAACCACATGCATGCCCCGGCGGCGGCCGCTTTCCTGAAGGCCGGTATCCACGTGATCTGCGACAAGCCGTTGACGACCACGCTGAAGGAGGCGCTGAAGCTGAAAGCGCTGGCGCAGAAATCGGGGGTCATCTTCGCCGTCACGCACAATTACACCGGCTATCCCATGGTGCGGCATGCCCGCGCCATGGTCGAGGCGGGGGAACTTGGCGACATCAGGGTCGTGCAGGTCGAGTATGCGCAGGATTGGCTAACAACCAGGCTGGAAGACAGTGGCCAGAAGCAGGCCGGCTGGCGGACAGACCCGAAGCGCGCCGGCGCAGGAGGCTGCATCGGCGACATTGGCACCCACGCCTACAATCTTGCAGACTACATCACCGGCATCCCCGTGAGCGCGCTCTGCGCGGAACTCAGCACCTTCGTGCCGGGCCGTGCGCTCGACGACAATGCCCAGATCATGCTGCGCTATGCCAATGGCGCGCGTGGGCTGCTCTGGGCGAGTCAGGTGGCGCCTGGCAACGAAAACGCACTCGCCATTCGGATCTACGGCTCGAAAGGCGGCCTCTCCTGGCGGCAAGAGCATCCCAACCAGCTCCTCTGGTCGCCCCTCGGCGAGGCCGTCCGCACCATCTCGCGCGGAACAGGCGCGGCAAATGCGGCCGCAGCGCGCGTGACTCGCATTCCCTCGGGCCATCCGGAAGGCTATCTCGAAGGCTTCGCGACCATCTACGCCGAGGTGGCGCGCAGCATCATCGCGGCACGAAGCGGCGCGACGCTCGCGCCGGAGGTGCACTTCCCCACCATCGATGATGGCGTGAAGGGCGTCGCCTTCATCGAGGCGGCAGTGCGCTCATCCGCCGCCGGCGCGCGCTGGGTACCGCTGGCCTGAATGGGTCTGGGCATGGGAGCCTGCGGGACGAGTTGCCAAGACTGATCTGATCTACGCAGACCGGAGGCGAGAAGTGAACCGGCTTCGGAGTTTGATCCTTTTGGGCGTCCAGCAATGACCCAAGTGCTCCCGAAGTTTGCTGGATAGAATCAACGGTACTGTCAACTTGCCGAACGGCGGTCGCGCGAAGACGGGGCGCTATCCTCTGGCGCTACGCGGCGATGCCCAGTTCGGCGATCTCGCGCCACACGACCATCGCCTCGGAACCAAGCACTCGACAGTCGGATGACGACATGGCGTCGCGGGGAAAGTCGTGGAAGTTGGCGATCGGATCGTGGATGGAGACCACCCGCTGGAGGTGCCGGGCGGATTTGAACCGCTTCATGATCCTCTCTCGCCGCCGCGTCGGCAGGTGCGAATTCCCGGCCCGGTTGTTGAGCCCCTTGTGCTGGCGATGCTCGAAATTCAGGCGCATACTCACCCGAGCCACGCCGCCAGCAGGTCCTAGACCATCCGCAGGCTGAGCGGGAAATGCAAATAAAGTCAGACAGCCTGCTCGTTGACTTCGGCCGGGAACCGGTAGCCGCGATAAATGGATTGCGCCGTCATGATCATCGCGCTCGAAGAGCCGATGTTCGTCGACACTTCATCGACCTGACAGTACCCCCGCGTTCGGAGAGGGTCAGGAGCATGCCCTCGGGTCACGCTTCAAGCCATGAGATCGAGCCGACGTTATTGCACGCGCGCGCGGTCTCAATCGAGGTCGCTGCCGTGCATCCAAAATATCAGCAATCCCGAAGTCCCGGCAATTCATGACGCAGTAGGATTAGGTCCGTGATGCGAGATCGCGATAGAACAGCGCGATCAGTACGGCCTGGCGCGACGCACCGGTTTTTGCAAGCAGGCTCCGCAACTGCGACTTGATCGTCGGTAGCGAGAGAGCAAACGCCGCGGCAATGTCACCGGGGCTCTCGCCGGCGAGCAGGCGGGCCAGAAGGCGCGCCTCCGCCCGCGTAACACGATGGCGTGTGACAAAATCGGCAAAGCGGAGCGCTTCTTCCTCGCCTGGATCCGAGATGGTCACGATCAGCATGCTCCGACCGCACTCGGAAATCTCGAAATGGCGAACGATGTGGCGAACGCCCGCTTCCGTAAGCCAGATAAAGGGTGAGGGGTCGATCCCCCGGCTGCGCAGCGCCGTCTTCAGTGCCCGCTCGCTCCCGTTGCCCAAGGCGACACGGTTGAAGCGCGCATTCGCGGCCAGTGTCACAAGCGTCCCCGGTTCGAAGACTGCAGCGGCGAGCCCACCCTGTTCAAGCGCTGCGACGATCCGGCATGTCAGCGGTTCGTCAGCAAGGGGCGCGCCCGGCCCGATTGTCGGGAGCAGAGCGGCAGGAGGGGCCGAGCGTGAAATCATGCGTGACAGACTCAACATCGCGGGTCTCGGGGATTGGATCGGGTTTCAGGGAATGACGACGGCGGAGGGCCACAACGACTGCATGAGCTGCTCGACGAGCACGCCGAGCAAGAGGATGCCTGGCACTGCGACCGCGATGACGAGAACAATGGCGAAGATGCCGAGCACGACGCGGCGGCGGGGCGGGGTCGCTGCGAGCCGATCTGCAATCATTTTTTGCATGTGCGCCTCCTTCGCGCCGCACCAGCAACTGGCGGCGATCGGGAGCGTCACAACAGAACGTCAGCGGGATGTGACGCAGGTGTCAAAGCTGCGTGAATTCGCACCGGAATGTCATTTTCACGGCCTGTTCACGGGTGAGGGCCGGAAGAAAGGCTTCGCCGACACCGCGCAAGGATGCGCATTTCATCCATCTGGATGAAGCCGACGGACTTGCGCATGCTTACGCTGCGACGCGCAACGCAGGGAGGCACACATGAAAGTTCCGAAGCCGGTTTCCGAGGAAATGACACAGTCCAAGAACATCGAGCATCTCAAGATTCTCACCCCGCGCGAGACGCCGCTGAGCTTCGGCTACATGCGGCTGGATGGCGCGAACCCATATCTGACGACGTACCGGCAGATGCTGACCGAGGCTGGGGTGTCAGAGATTTTCGACGACACGCCGGCCGTCAAGTATCAGTACCCCAAGCTTGAGGCGATGCTGGCGCAGGCGCGTCCGCGCGACACGATCGTGCTGGTCAGGTTCGACCATATCTCGCTAAGCCCAACTTCGGTTGTCGGGGTGATCCAGCGTTTCTGCGATCAGCAGCTCAACATTCGGCTTGTACAGAACGCCACCGCGCAGATGACTCCCACGGGCGCAGTCCTGAGCAATCTGATCAAGACCTTGCCGCTAGGTTTGCTGGCGGTCTTCATGGAGGGCAACGACGGCGGCGGCGGAAACGGGGGACCATGAACCGTCAGCTTTCGTCACGCATCAATAGCGCCATATCGTTCTTGAGACTGTCGAGACGCGCCTTCAGCTCGGCAGGATAGCCGATTGATGACGGGAAAAAGCTGTCGAAATACTCGTTCAGGTCCAGAGTGCCGCCGAAAGTCCGGAACCGGGCGATCCAGCGGCGCTCGGCCTGTGTGTCGCCGGCCCGATGGGCGGCGACGGCAGCAAACAGAGGGTACCAGGGCGAGGTCGGTCGAAGCGCCGCCGCGGTGTCAAGCCAGGACGCAGCGGAGGCGGGAGAACCCTTCAGAATCGCCGTCACGCCTGCGCCGATCGCCCAGGTCCACCGAATGGTACCGAGCCGTTCCAGCCGCTCTGCGGATTGAAAAAACTGCTCGGCCTGGTCGAGCACGCCCAGCAG
This sequence comes from Hyphomicrobiales bacterium, assembly GCA_027487245.1. GTDB lineage: Bacteria > Pseudomonadota > Alphaproteobacteria > Rhizobiales > Beijerinckiaceae > Allobosea. The sequence goes on along the minus strand of JAIYDY010000015.1, from coordinate 4,180 downwards.
CAGCATCACAAAGCCCAATTCCTTGTAGACCCGGGCCGACCACGGCATGAGCACCCGCGCCTGCTCGCAGGCGACGCGGGCGGCCTGAAGATCGGGCAATGTGCGCGAAGCTTGGCATAACCCGTAAACAACGATCTGGTTATGCGGAGCCGGCTTGCTGAGCTCCTGAAACACCCTGATGGCCTCGACCAGCGTATCGCGCTGCCTCAGCTTGCTCAGGCCGCTGCCCCCGGCCTGAGCAACGAGCGCGTTGCCGTAGAAGGCCCTGATCCTCACATCCTGCGGATTGAGCTGAATCGCTTCCCTGAACAGCGCGAACACCTCCTCCGAGGTGTCGCCGCGATTGACCCGGTTTACTGCTGTCGTGGTGATCTCCCGCGCCCGGCGTTGCTCGGCGGTGTCGTTGAGGCGCGGGTAGGCCAGAAGGTCCAGCTGCTCTGTGAGCTGGCGCCCGACACGCCCCAGGATTTCGTCCTGCATGTCCGCCGGCGCGCGGTGCGGCGCACGGAATTCACTGCTCTGGAGGACCTCGCCGTCGCGTCTGATCAGCCGCAGGGCAACCAGCGCGCCACCATTCTCGATCGTCGAGACCTGTCCCTCAACGCGCAGGTCCGGACCGGTGGCATCTGCCGAGCGCACCCGGATGATCGGCAGATTGCTGAGGCCGCCGCTAAGGCGTGCGGTCAACGCGCGCGCCAGCGCCCCGGCTTCAGGGTCCGAAGTCAGCGCCTCCAGGGGCTTGACGACAACGACCGGAAGTCCCGCCTTCCCGCGTTCAGCGTGCCACTGATAGGCGAGAGAACCTCCAAGACCGACCAGCATCACGATGGTCAGCGCAAGACCGACGAGGCGTGGCCAACCGGCGCGCGACGGGGGGGCTGTCGTGTTCACGGTGGCCCCGGGGACCGTCGGAGGCATCTCCATCACCATCACCGGAGATGCCCGCACTGGCGCGGGCGAACGCGGCGCCGCGGGCTGCACGGGATCGCGCAGGCTGTTCACCAGCGCCACTGTGGTGGGATCAGGCCTGACGCCGAGTTCGGCGCTCAGAAGTGCTGCCATCGCCTCAAACTGGGCGATCGCCTCGGCCCGGCGGCCCGCTGCAGCCAGTGCGGCGATCAGGAGCCGGTGCCCGTCCTCGCGCAGTGCATCGTGGGCGACAAGCTCGCGGGCCGCCGTGATCGCCCTTGCCGCATCGGACGATGCAAGACGCGCTGTCACCAGGCGCGCCAGAAGATCGCCGCGGAGTCCGGCCAGCCGCGCGCGTTCCTGCGTGACCCAGGTTTCGAAGTTGGGCGCATCGATATCGAGACCAGTCAGAAATGGGCCGCGATACAGCGACAGCGCCTCGACCCACAACGCCGGATCCGTCGCCTTCGCCAGCTCATCGAAACGACCGACGTCACTGTCAGTGACAAGACAGACATGTTCACCAGTGGTCGTCAGGCCGCTCGCAAGCGCGGCCGGCAAAGCCTGCCGAAGCGCGGTCAGCGCCTGGCGCAGGCTTTGGCGCGATTGCTCCGGCCCGGAGCGTTCCCACAAAAGGTCGGCAAGCTTTTCGCGCCCGATGGCCTGGTCATGATGCATTGCAAGATAAGCCAGAAGGCCGCGCGCCTTGGCGGGAAGACGCGCATTGCTGTCTACATCATCAACTTCAAGTATCCCGATTAGCCGAATAACAGTCCTTGGCGGACGGACTATCGGTGCAGATGTCGCAGCATCAATCTTGTCCATCAACAACCAATCCTGAAATGCATACTTGCTGGGATCGATTCTGCTCTCAAGCTTCTGACCTGAGGAACTGGATCGTAACATCACGGCTTTCATCCGAATGCATGATGCGAACAGACTCCCCGTCGGTGCAAGTCAAGCATCGTTCCGGCACGCGCGCAATTGTCCAAGGCGGACCCGCTTACCCGGCACAGGCGAGGCAGAACAGCGATGCGGTCCCGATCCACTCGACACAACACGCGCTCTGTGTGGCGCGCCATCACCCGTTCGGTAACCATGCTCGCGCTCGGCACCATGGCCGCCATGCCGCCTGGTGCAGTGCGCGCGCACGGTCCCGACAATCTCCGCATCTGCGCGGCGTTTGACCTGCACCTCCGAACCCTGATCGAGGATCTCGGGCTCTTCGATGACACCGATCAGGAGCTGCTGGCCGACGCCGGCCAGCAGCTTCAGCAAGCGAACACAGCCTGCAGAGCGGACGATATGCAACTCGCAATCGATCTGTTCACGTCCATCGATCTTCCGGAGCCCTCCTACGCGTTGCTCCGGCATCCGCGCTTTACGGTGACGTGGCTGAGGAACTGACCAGTGCGGTCGACACCGCCGGACCTGCCCGCACTCTTTTCCCCCCAACGCATGGACACCCCTCATGCGGATGATCGGCAAGTGGCTCACCAAGCTCGGCACATGGGGTCCGGTCCTGCTGGTCGCGTCCATGTGCGCGGGCGCGATCATGCCGGGCCTTGCGCAACAGACCGTCACTTTCCTGCCGCTGGCAGCGTTCCTTCTTGTGCTGGGCTCATTCCTCACGGCGGGTCTCTCGCCGCACGACCAATGCCGCCCCGACCGCACGGTATTGGCGGCGCTGTTGTTCGCCGCTCTGGCACCGCCGATTGCCGTCACAGCGACTCTGGCGGTCATCACCGTGGTGCCCGATCTTGAACTGGCGGCCCTTATTGCCGCACTTGCACCTCCGACCGGCTCCCTGGCTGCCATGGCCGCGATGCTGGCCCTTCGCCCGCGCTTCGCGCTGGTGCTCATGCTGTCGCTGACGCTGATCGCGCCGGTGTCGATGCCCCTTTTGATGTCGGCCCTTGGTCTCGGCGGTGATGGGCTTGGCGAGTCGATGACCTGGCGGCTTGCCATCATCATCGGTGCCGCCGCGTTCATCGCAGCGGCACCTGTTCGCAACAGGCTCACTGACGCCGGACTGTTGCCGGACACGCAAGCCGGAGTTGGCGTGGCGATACTCGGGCTTGTCCTCGTCGGCGTCACGACTGGCGGTGCCGTTATGGGCCTGGCACAGATACCTGGTCAGTTACCGCCGATGCTGCTGCTGGCGGTCGGATTCAATATCGTCCTGACACTTCTGGGAATTCTTGCTTTTGCCCACGCAGGCTTCGCAACCGGCCTGACCGTCGGGCTCGCCGCCAGCAACCGCAACGTCACGCTCGCCTGGGCGGCCGGTGCATCGGCGTTACCGGCAACCGCGCAGGGCTACCTTGCGGTCTGCGTCGCGCAGATCCTCGTTCTGCCCCTGCTGCTCAAGGGTCTACTGGCGGTCGCTGCCGCCCTGCCGCTGCGGCGGGAGAACCAGGCATGAACGAAGTCATCCTGTTCATAGCCGTCTTTCTTGGCGCGGCCATGTCGTCCTTTGCTGGCTTCGCTTTTTCGCCCGTGGCGGGACTGCTGCTCTTTGCGGTCTGGCCCCCGGTGGTCGTGATCCCGCTGCTGATGGCCTGCAGCGTGCTCGTTCAGATCGTCTCGCTGATCCGGCTGCGCAACCGCATCACGTTCCGGGAGTCGAAGCCGATGCTCGCTGGCGGAGCCGCCGGTATCCCCCTGGCTGTCATCATCCTTCACCATGCTGATGCCGCCCGGTTTACCATTGCTTTCGCGTTATTCCTAGCCGGCTATGCGCTGGTCATGCTGTTGAAGCCTGCCGCCCGGCGTGCCATCCCGGACGGGCCGGGCGTGCGAGCCGGCGTTGGCTTTGCAGGAGGCCTAGTCGGCGGCCTGACCGCAATGCCTGGCGCTGTGCCCGTGATCTTTTGCGATTGGCGGGGTGACAGCAAGGAGGCGCAGCGGGCGGTCGTGCAGCCCTTCATCTTCGCGATGCAGATCCTCGCCCTGGGCGTCATGGCGCTGAGCGGACGCATCAGTGGTGAGGTGCTCCTTCTGGTGAGCCATGCATTGCCAGGGCTCGGGGCAGGTTGCGCTGTCGGCTTCATGCTGTTCGGGCTGGTTCCCCATGCGGTGTTCCGCCGGGCCGTCCTGGCGATCTTGCTCGTGACGAGCCTCCTGACTGTCATCAAGTTGATATTTGCTATCTAGAGCGTTTTCGGTTTAATCCGGCTCATATCCTGCGGCAGTGAAGAAGTTGGCTGCCTCGGCTGGCGTGACGAGGTCGATGAGGCGTCCGATGGCGTCCCATAGCGCCGGGATCGTT